>JAYVSL010000169.1:0-11421 GCA_043775355.1 Planctomycetota bacterium | reverse complement strand
GCCGAAACCAACATTATCCGTCAGAAATAAAACGATGCCGACCAGGAACACCAATAAGAGACGTACAGACCAAATCGGTACGACCACCAAGCCACGGTGCTCAATCACCAAGCGCCACGTGGCGAGCACAATGATGCTCAGCGTCAACCACGGCGGAAGCTGTCCAACAAAGGGCAAGGTGGCCATGGTCATCGCCACGACCAACCACATCACGCGAGAAAAACCGTGTGGTTCAGCGGTTTTCATGTCTTGGCCTGAAACATCGCTAATGCGCTCAAGCAGGTGTGGTAGTGCTCAACGCCGCTATTCATCTCAATGGTCCGTTCAGGCAGACGCAAACCATAGCGTTGTCCGATTCGATCTGCAGCCAGCACGCGACCAGCCATGACGGAAAGACGTCTTTCGACATCGGCTATCGGATCATCGTTCCAGTCGATCCAACCATCGCTGACGCCGTTGATGGCGTAATCTTTCACTAACAGAGGACGTCCACGAGCAACGGCTCGCCAGTCAATGCGTCGTTGAGGTTCCCCAGGTTGGTACGGGCGATGTCCGTAAAAATCTCCCGTAGCACCACTGCGAATTCCTACTAAGTGCTCGTCGCCTTCCGGCTCACCTTCGCCACCTCCGCCTAATGGGGATGGATAAACCACCCAGGTCCATGCGGCCGGAACTTCCAACATCGCAGTCATTAAACCCATGGGATACACGCTCGCTAAGCGTACGCGATCCAACGTGTGCACCCCGCGACGACGACCGGGCAACACGAGTTCCATGCTGACCGCTGCACTGGCGGGCAAATGTTCTAGCGGAACGCCGTCATCTTCCGCTATATCTGGCGCGTCCACCACCAACGCCCAACTATCACGTCGACTGCCGATCAGGGTTACTTGTGCTCGTAGAGATTCACCTGCGAAAACGGCGAAGGTACGACCAGGAGAAATCGTGATCCCACGCACATTTCGCCATGCATGTAATACGGACATCACTGCCGTTGATACCACCACGGCAAAAACCAAGTACGCAGCGTTGCTCTGGTAATTCACCGCACCCAATAAAATAAATACCATGACTAGCCCAAAATACAGACTGGCGTTGGTGAGGCGAAGGCGCTGTTTCAAGCGCGCTTTATTTATTTTTGTGTTAGGCGAGATGAGGGAAGTGGGCTCTGCGGTGAGAACCGGCGATGGCTGTTGAACGCTTTCAACAGGGGGCATCGAAACCTGCTCAACCACGTTCTGCCCACGTCATGCAACGGTGAGCATCGATGGATTGCGTGCGGTCAATCACGGCACGGCCACCGCGCGAATGACCGCCTCCGCCAAAGAACGTCCATCACCTTGATGTCCATCGGCGTCGCGTAAACGATGAGCCATAACGCTGGGCGCAACGGCTTGCACATCTTCAGGAATAACCAAATCGCGACCGGCCATGAACGCCCACGCTTGCGCCGCACGACGTAGCGCCAAGCCAGCGCGTGGCGATAAGCCTAAACCGGGTGACGCTTCGCTGCGCGTATGCGCTAAAATATCCAATAGATAATCGGTTAATGCCGGTGCGACATGCATGCGAGTGACGCGATCCTGCAAGTCCGAAAGTTCTGCTAACATCATCTGTGGTGGAACTTGGTCGAGCAGGCTGCGCCGATCTGGGCCGCTGAGCATGGCGCGTTCAGCTTCGCGATCGGGATACCCTAAATCCAAGCGCATTAAAAAACGATCGAGCTGTGATTCGGGCAAAGGGAAAGTGCCGATTTGATGCTGTGGATTCTGCGTCGCGATAACGAAGAACGGTTCAGGCAATGGATGACGTTCACCATCAACGGTGACTTGGCGTTCTTCCATGGCCTCTAACAACGCACTCTGCGTCTTGGGGCTGGCGCGATTCATTTCATCTGCCAACACCACCTGCGCAAAGATCGCCCCCGCATGAAAAACAAAGCGCTGTTTTTCACGATCAAAAATCGCATTGCCCAAAATGTCTGCGGGTAACAAATCGCTGGTGAATTGAATTCGTTTTATTTGCAGGCCGAGCAATCGCGCCAAGCCATGTGCGAGTGTGGTTTTTCCCACGCCAGGAATATCTTCGATCAACAAATGCCCGCGAGCGAGCAAGCAGCACACCGCCAAACGCACCGTGCGTTCCTTACCCAGAATAACCTGCTGCAAGTGAGTGAGAACGCGATTGATGGGATCGTGCATACGGCGTCCGCGAGCGGTGAAGAATCGCGCTCAGCTTCCGAAGGCGATCTGCAACGGCAAGGCGTCTGAGATGCTTTTTAAACATGTGAACCGTGAACCCGACATGCCGCTCTTGCCCGTGATGACGCTGGCACTCATGCTCCTCTTGTTCTCGAAGTCTCCCGTTGGAGTTAACCTCATGGTGCTTCCTCGCATTCACGGAGTCATCGAACGTCGAGTTTTATTGAACTATCGTGCTGACCCAGCGGTGGTCGCGCGCTTGCTGCCAGTTCCATTTCGACCGCAATTAGTTCAGGGCCACGCTATCGTAGGGATTTGTCTGATCCGTCTTCGCGGTATGCGCCCTCGTTTCGTTCCTGCTTGGGCGGGGCTTGCTTCTGAAAATGCTGCGCATCGCATCGCGGTCGCTTGGGATGAAAACGACAGCGAAAAGGTCGGCGTATATGTTCCACGTCGTGACACCTCATCGCGTTTAAACGTTGTCGCCGGAGGTCGTCTTTTCCCAGGCATTCAACATCACGCACAATTCACTATCGACGAAACTTCGGACCATTTGCATATTGCCCTGCGCAGCCGCGATGGCGACACCAGTGTTCGTGTCGAGGCGCAGCCTGCCGAGAAAATGCCTGAGCATTCCGTGTTTGGTGACCTTGGTCGCGCGTCAGATTTTTTTGCTAATGGCTCATTGGGCTGGTCGGCTACGCCGAACCCAACGCTGCATCACGGCATGAAACTCAATTGCAAACAATGGATCGTGCGACCGTTAACCGTGACGTTAGCTCAATCGAGTTGGTTTGATGACACACAGCGTTTTCCGCGTGGGAGTATTTTGCTCGACCATGCTTTGGTGATGCGCGATATCGCGCATGAATGGCAAGCACATGAAAACCTACAAGCTTGCTGAATTGTGTTGGTCAAAAATTCTGCTGAGAGAATAAGAAGTAAAGATTTCCGCCGTTGTCAGATTAAGAAGAGCGAATTAACCAAGAATTACCCAAGAAAGCGGAACGCCGTTACAACCCCGGCGATGGCCAAAATCCAAGCGAGCCACAACCACCAGGGAATTGGTTTGGTTGGTGGGGTGAGAGCTTGGCTGATGGAGGCTTGGCGGCTGGCGCTGATTTGGGCAGAACGTTTGCGCGCTTCGCCAAGGATTTGCTCTGATAGTTTGGTGTCGCGGGCAGGGATCTGACTGGAACCGCCAAGTTGCTCGCGGCGGCTGCGGAGGGCGTCGATCAGGACGCGCGATTCGCGCCTTTCGGTGTCGTCTTTGGCTTCGCGGTCAACGACCGAATAATGATCTTCTGGCGCACTCATGTCTGGTATACGGCGTGGTACAGGCCCCGTTGTGTCTGGCAACCCAGTGAATGATGAAAAATCGAGAGAGAACAGCGATGCAGCCATATCCAGCGCATTCACGATCAAAAAGAGTCACGTTACTTGGTTTGAGGCTTGGGTGCGGTGGATTCTGCTGGGGTGGTAGTGGGTAAGGCCAAGTTTGGGGCGCTCGACTTCGTGGCCGATGATGATGGTTTGAGTGGGGTTTGCTCAGGGATGGGGTCGACGCTCGGCGGGTTTATGGGAGTGGTGTTCAGTGGCGTCGTCGTTGGCACAGGAGTAGGAACGACGGCGGTAATTTTTGGTTTGGCGATCACGGTCAGTGGATCGCCTGCTAACCAAGCCTGGGCGACTCGCAGCAGATCTTTGCGCGTGATGCTTCCCAGGCGTTCAGGCATGGTGAGATCAAGCGCAATATCTTGATGCAAAAGTAAATGAGAGGCATGTTGTCCGGCGACGTGGTCGAGGTTTTCTTGTTCTAGCGCCCAGCGTACGGCGCAACTGGCTTTGGCGGCGACCAACTCGCCATCAAGCAATGCGCCGCGATCGGCTTCCGGAAGCCATAATTGTGCGAAAAAACGCGCGACTTCATCGCGCACCGATTGTTGCGCATGGTCAAGTTGGGTTTCATCACATGCGCCCCACACCATCCAAATGCCGCGTTGATCATAGGCTTCGCCGACGGCTTGCAGTTGGGTGATGCCGTGATTTCCAACGAGCGCGCGTTGGAGTCGATTTTCGAGTAACGCACTCAGCACCAACATCGGTGCTTCATCGCGCGCGCGATCCGCCAGCGCTGGTCCACGCCAAACCAACGCCATGCCTGCCACAGTGGCGTCGTGCGTGGTGACGGTTAATGATGGTTGAGCACGTTCGCCCCACGGACTTCCGATGGGCTGCAGCTTGGCTCCGGTGGTTAATTCCAGACGAGCGGCGAGCAGCGCTTTGGTTTGATTGATCACCACGTCACGATCAAAACGTCCATAGATCGCGATCACCGTATTGGCACCAACCGCAAGCCGACGGTAATGCGCAAGCACCACGCCGCGATCAAGGTGGGCCAAACCATTTTTGGCGCTACGTGGGTCGACGGCGGCGTAATGTCCGGCGAGTGCGACGCTGCGGACCTCGGTCAAAAACCGACTCTCCCATCCTTCGTTGGCAAGGTTGGTGGTCGTACGTTGGCGAATTAATTCCAATTCATCCAGCGGCAAGGCGGCTTTGCTCAGACAATCGACCAGCAGCTTACAGGCATCTGGCACGTCGTTAGAAAAACAACTGATGCCAAGATCAAGTTGGTGCAGACCAGCAGAGCTGGTCAGTTGCATGCCGTGGTTCGATAGCAGCGTTTGAATATCACTGGGTGAGCGCGTTTCGGTGGCTCGACACATCAGTGGCGCCAGCAATGACGTTGCTCCACGCTGAAATTGATCTTCGACTGCTGCGCCGCCACCAAGCACCACATGCACGCGCGCTAACGGTTGTTCCAGCGACGGACGCAGCAGCAGGCGAACTCCGTGTGCGAGTTCAATAACTTCTGGTGCGACGACCGACACCGGCGTTGGCGGTTTGCTGCTGTCGAGTGGCCGCGCAGCACTGGGATCAAGTGGTCGCAGCACCACCGTGCAACGACTGCGATCGCCTTCACGACTGACCACATAACGTCGTAGAACGCGCATGACTTCAATACCATCGACAGTGGCAACTTGTTCGGTGTAACGTCGAATATACGTCGGATCGCCAGCGGCTAATTCCCACGCGAGCAATTCATCGCACCATCCTTGCACGGTGCTTTGTCGTTGCGCGATTCGTCGCAAGGTGGTGGCTCGTGCGGCGGCAATGTGGTTTTCATTCAGTGGGTTTTGACCCAGCGCATCGAGTCCTTTGTAGAGCACTTGTTCGGCCTCTGCCCGACGTTCACTGGTGGTCGAAAAAGATATGCGCAAGTAACCAGGAATGATACTTGGTGCGACGTTGTCGACCACGATGTCTTGCGCCAAGCCTTTGGGCTCAAGCAAAGAATTGACGATCCCATGTTCGCCACCCAGCCATGTCGCGAGCACCGCCAGGCCAGGTTGCGCTGCATGGTCGAGCGATTCCGTTCGCCAAGCGATGGTCATCGTCGGCTGTTTCACCGTGGCGCTGATCAATGATTGGTAACGCGGCGCGACGGGCGGTGGTTCGAGTGGAATAAGTTGCGTGGCATATCCACCAAGCGGATACGCGGCGAAGGCGAGTTCTACTTGTTTACGCGCATCAACGGCCGCGACGTTTCCGCAGATCACGACGATGGTATTGGCGCTGCGATAGCGTGCCAGATGATAGCTCTGCACTTGCTCTAACGTTAATGCATTGCGCAGCGACGTCAGTCCGGCGATTGGCAAACGCGCGGGATGTTGGCGAAAGAGCAAGGCAAAAAGGGCAGTGTGATCGATTGGCGATTCGATCACGGCGACGGCGCTGCGTTCACGCTCTAAATCTTCATTGGTGAATCCCGGTGTGGCCAAACGAGAAGCCAGCAAGGTCAACGCGGAAGTAAGATTTGCCGCCGTGGTGGTCAGCGAAAATTCACTGCGCGACATCGCCGTGACGCTGGTGCCAAGATCGCCAAGACGTGCGAAGGCGTCGCGCGTTTGTGATGCTGAAAGCGTGCCCGCTCCACTTGACGCCACCAATCGCTGGGTCAGCAAACTCAGGCCACTCCCAAGTCGTTCGCCTTCATTGATGGGACTTGCGCGCACCGCGACCCGAATGGTGACCGCTTGGGTGGTGTGTTGTTCGGCAATGATGACGGTCAAACCGGACGGCAAAACCACGCGATCGACGCTTTCCGCAGCGAGCGGTCCAGCCAGCAGAAACAGCAGAGCGATGACGACGCGGAATAAATGGAGCGCTGTCGGCAGCGAGGAATTCAAGGGGAAAAGCAGGATTGAACAAGAGAAACGGAGAAACGGAGGGAAGCAGAACGGCTTTGGTTCGAGCATCGTTAACCTCTGCTGTGAAAGCGATTTCTTTCTTCCTCCGTTTCTCCGTTCCTCTTGTTCAATTCTGTCTTTGGGGGTCGAAAAGATGATCAAGAACGATGAGGCCATATTCTTCTCCCCTTGGCGTTCTTGGCGGCTTAGCGGTGAGTCTTTCCGCGTTTTTTTACCGTTCAACGGATCAGTGCAAGCCGATCAGACGCAAGATATCCAGGCCGATGACATAAAACATCAACATGCCGACCATCAGCAAACCGATCCACATGGCGATATTTCGCGCCCATGCGGCTAGTGGTCTGCCGGTGGCCGTTTCGATAGCAAGGAACACCAACTGGCCGCCGTCGGTGATAGGAATGGGCAGCAGATTGATGAGGAACAAATTGAGTCCGATCATCGCCACCAACTCAAGAAATTTTCCAAAGCCCAGTTGTTCAACGCTGCCTTTGAGTGCACTGAAAATACCGATGGGGCCCGAGAGCGATTTATTGGGATCCAGCCCACCGTCTTTGGTGGCTTGGAAGAACTTAGGAATGAATTGCAGGGTCTTCACGATCATGGTGTAAGCCGCGCTATTGGCGATGCTGAAGGCTTCGGTCCACGATTCGAGTTTATACGTGGTGATAGCTGTGTTTTTCAACATCAAGGCTACGCCGAGATCGCGTGGTAGCACGGTAACCGAACGGGAATCGCCTGCTCCGCGAATAACTTCAATGGCGACGGCGCGATCAGCGATGGGAACCATGCCGGTAATCCAGTCACCTTTTTTCAAGCCAGCGCTGAGTTTAGCCCAGCCAGCTTCGCTTAATGTGCGTGGAGGAAGCGAACCAGCGATGCCATCACGAGTGGTAAAATTGATCACTGCTCCGTCGACACTGACGATGCGTTTGCCACCAAGTTCTTCAGCTAGACTTGGCGTTCCCTTTGCACCAAAAAGTTGTTGTATGCGCCATGGCTTTTCCGGTTTGAGGGCGGCCACACTGTCGTCGACCGATAAAGGAATCAGCAGGCGTTCTCCTCCTGAAACCACAGCCATTTCAACGGCTGCCAAGAGCGATTTTGATTTCGCAGGACTGACTTGAATGATGGAATCACCGGCTTTGATTCCGGCAGTAGCTAATGGTGAAGGTTTGCCGTCAATCAGCGGCAAAATCGGCAGGTAACCACTAACGGCATCCACGCCTACACCGAGCATCATGCGGCCATTGAGGTCACGTCCGTTGACGGGAATGTCAACTTCACTACCAGCGCGCCAGACTCGCACGACCATCAGACGACCAGCGTTGAGTGCTGCGCGAGTCGCGGCGACAAAACCATTGGAACCGACTACGGGTTTTCCATCGACGGCAATGATGACATCTCCAGGATGCAATCCGTCGGGATCAGAACCGTCGCTTACTCCCTTAATCAATGCCGGAAAACCCATTGCCATTGCTTTGTCGAAATTTTCGCCCGCATACGGTAACGTTACCGTGCGTTCACCGGAGTTGTTACGCAACCCGAGAGTGACGGTGGTGCCAACCAAGGGCTGCAGCAAATTACGTAATTCACTACCGTTGGTGGTCGCGGAAACTGTTTGGCCGTTGATCGCAATAATGCGCTCGCCCATGCGCGGGGCATCACTTGGCAGATTATCATTGAAGGCTGCCGATTCTAAAACTTCAGTTCCTTCCATTTGTCTAATACCAAGAGTCAGACGACCACCTTGGTAATCCGGTGCTGCAGCGATACCTGGTCCTTCAGCGGGTAAACGCAAAGTTTGAACAATTCCTTGCGCATCTCGTCGTTCAATAGTCAAGACGAGGGGCTGTGTTCCACTGGAGACGACATTCATGTAAAGATTGTCGAATTCACGGATTTTATCGCCATTCAAGGTCAAAATACGATCGCCCTGCCGCAGTCCAAGGCGCACTGCTGGGCTGGGTTGAACATGACCACGCTCGTCGGTGACTTCGGCTTCGACTCCGCCGACAATCGGTTCAATCGTCGGTTTGCCGTACCACGCCAAACAGATCAAAATCAGATAACTGCTGATGAGATTGAACAAGACGCCACCGAGCAAAATCAGCGCCTGCCACCACGGCGATTTAGCCAAGTAGCTACGCGGATCGGTTTTTGTTTTTCCGGCTTCGTCACTCGGCAAATCTTCTTGGCCCAGCATTTTCACGTACCCGCCGAGTGGCAGCAGCGACAGCGCGTATTCAGTTTCACCAATTTGTTTGCGGATAATGACCGGACCGAAACCAATCGAGAAGCGCTCAACGCGTACCCCGGCCCACTTGGCGAATAAGAAGTGACCGAGTTCGTGAATGAAGATGACGAAACCGAAGCCGCCAGCGGCTAACAAACAAAACCACACCGTGCTGAGAATTTCCATGCCTGCTCCTTGAGGGCTCGCCGATGCGAGGGCGCAGAGCGTTGGGCGTGAACGGCGGCAGTCCAGGTCTTATGTCTTAATGTCCGACGTCCGATGTCCGATGTCCGATGTCGGTCTGAACCCATGTGACATCGGACATCGGACATCGGACATCGGACATCGGACATCGGACATCGGACATCGGACATCGGACATTAAGAAGGACATCGACCAGAGCGAGCGGTCCAATGGATAACCTGTCCTATGTCGACCGCAGCCCCACAAGACATCGGACATCGGACATCGGACATCGGACATTAAGAAGGACATCGAACAGATACACGGTCAAAGATCGACCAGAGCGAGCGGTCCAATGGATAACCTGTCCCATGTCGACCGCAGCCCCACAAGACATCGGACATCGGACATCGGACATCGGACATTCAGCGGGCTCTTTGCGCCCCTGGCGTCGGCCATAGCATCCGCGCCCCACTGCGAGGTCTTCATGCTCAGTACCGCCGGCATCACGATGAATTTCGGACAGAAAGTGCTGTTCGAAAACGTCAGTTTGAAGTTTATTCCGGGCAATAGTTACGGCCTCATTGGCGCCAACGGCACGGGCAAATCAACGTTCTTGAAGATCTTGACTGGCGAGCTTGAGCCGGCCACTGGTCAGGTGGTGTTGGAACACGGTAAGCGCATGGGCTGGTTAAAGCAGGACATCACCGGGCATGAGGAAAGCCGCGTGCTTGATGTCGTGCTCCAAGGCCATCCGGTGATTTGGAAACTTCAGGCCGAGATGGAGGCCCTGACCAACAAGGCCGATTTCAGCAATGCCGATGGTGATCGGCTGGGTGAATTGCAGGAACAATACCTCAATCTGGATGGTTACTCGCAAGAGACCTTAGCGGCGGAAGTGCTGACCGACCTGGGTGTTCCGCCAGAGGTGCATAACAAACTCATGAAAGACATCGACACCGCGCAGAAAGTTCGCGTGTTGTTGGCGCAAGCCGTGTTCTCTAAACCTGACGTGCTGTTGCTTGACGAACCAACGAATAATCTCGATATCCCGGCGATGGTGTGGTTGGAAAAATTTCTCGCCGACTGTGAAGGCGTCATCATCGTGGTTAGCCACGATCGTCACTTTCTCAATCGCGTATGTACCCACACCTGCGACGTCGACTATAAGACCATTCGCATTTTCGGTGGCAGTTACGATGTCTATCAGGCACAGGAACAACTCGCCCGTGCTCAGCGCAGCAAAGAAGTTGGTCGCGTTGAACGCCAAGTGGCGAAGCTGAAGCTGTTCGTTGAGCGCTTTAAATCCAACGCTGCGCGCAGTAAACAAGCGACCAGTCGAGAAAAACAAATTGCCGCTTTATCTGGCCAACGCGTGATGCCGTCGTCGCGTGTTTCGCCACGGTTGTTTTTCAAAATGTCGAAAGCCAGCGGCCAGAACGTTATCGAAACCGAGAATATGAATTTCGGTTATCCTGGCGCCGAGTCGTTGATCACTTCTTTCACTACCCGCTTAGATCGCGGCGATCGCTTGGCCATCGTCGGGCGCAATGGTATTGGAAAAACCACGTTAGTGCGCTTGTTGTTGGGTGAATTAGAACCAACCAAAGGCAAGATTACCTGGGGCGGAACCACCACGCGCGCCTATTTTCCGCAAGAAGGCACCGGGCTCTTCCCCGATAAAGAAGCCAGCATCATGGATTGGATCAAGGGCCACACCGATAACCAAGACATCAACAATATGCGCTCCATGCTTGGGCGCATGTTGTTCAGCGGCGATGATGTCAAAAAACACGTCGGTATCTTGTCCGGCGGTGAAAAAGTTCGCTGCCTGTTGTCGATGGTGATGTTGCAAGAAGCCAATGTGTTAGTGCTCGACGAACCCACCAGTCACTTGGACATGGAATCCATTGAAGCGCTGCAAGAAGCTCTCGAAGAATACCAAGGCACCTTAGTTGTCGTCAGTCACGATCGTGAATTCATCGACAGCGTGGCCACGCGCGTCATCGTCATGGAAGACACCGACAGCGGCAAACCCAAACTCACCGATTGGAAGGGCAATTATCGCGACTTCCGCTTGGCGCGGGAATTGGAATAAGCCTTATCGCCGCGACGACGGGCGGAATAACCTTGAGCGGTTTCATGCAAACGAAAGCCGATGCGCCCGGCATTGGTGTCTGCGCCGTCGTCAAGTAATCGGCGCAAGGTTTCGAACACCACGCGAAAATTTTTCTCGGTGGTGGTGCTTTGCTCTCGTAGGTCGAGTTCCAGCGAATCGAGTCGCGCGATCACATCGCTGCGTTCGGCAAGGCTACGGCGCATGCGGACAAAGGCGCGCATGATGGCGAGATTGACCGCGACGGCGCGTGGGCTGTTGAGGACGCCAGATAACATCGCGACGCCTTCTTGGGTGAATGCCCACGGAAGATGACCAGGGCGTTCGCATCACTTTTCCCTGTAAATTCCACAAATGTCGCCCAGGATGTTTTCCAAGTATTTCACCGACCACCCGGCTTTCTTTCGTCTGATA
>JAYVSL010000168.1:0-17880 GCA_043775355.1 Planctomycetota bacterium | reverse complement strand
ATCGCCAAGAAGCGCGACCTCAAACAGGCCGCCATGCAGCAACTCCTCACCGGCCAAACCCGCCTCCCCGGCTTCCACGGCGAGTGGGAGGTGAAGACCTTCAGAGAATTGTTCGATTTTGGTGGCGGTTACTCGGCTTCACGCGACCAGCTTTCTTCGGATGGCTACTGCTATCTTCATTACGGTGACATCCATGGAGCGACGAAGACGACCGTTGATGCCCGGAACGACTATCAGGATATTCCCAAACTCGACATACCCCTCAAGCGAGTAGCGCCAAAATCTCTCCTCGAAGATGGTGATGTCGTGTTCGTGGACGCGTCCGAGGACGACGAAGGAGTGAGCAGGCACGTCGTAGTGGTGAATAAGGATAACAAGCCGTTCATCTCTGGCCTTCACACCATTGTCGCAAAAAGCAAAACGGACGAGTTAGCCCACGAGTATCGGCGTTACTGCTTTCAAACGGCGACCATCCGCCAGCAATTCCTTTTCTACGCCGTGGGAACGAAGGTGTCTGGCATCAGCAAGACGAACATCGCGAAGTTGAAGATGCCAGTCCCGAAAGTTCCCGAACAGACCGCCATCGCTGAGGCCCTGATGGAGATGGATGCGGAACTGGCAGGACTGGAACAACGCCGCGCCAAAACCGCCGCCCTCAAACAATCCATGATGCAGCAACTCCTCACCGGCCGGACCCGCCTAGTATGAAGCCTCCCCCTGGGAACGCCGAGCCCCAGCTCGGCTCGGGTAATGGCGCCGGGAAGCCGAATGCCGCTGGGAAACTGGAAGACACCGGCCGAGCTGGGGCTCGGCGTTCCCAGGAAAGGCATTCACAGGCGCGCTCACAGGGATCTCCGTGGTATTCACGTGGCTACTTGCCGCATTTCGAGGGAACCGCAGTCATTCAGTCGATCACTTTTCGCCTCGCGGACTCACTGCCACAGGAGACCTTGCACCGGATGGAGCGTGAGATTGCTGGACTTGGTAACGATGAACAAGGCGTTGAACGTCGGAAGCGCATCGAGCATTGGCTTGATGCTGGCATGGGGTGCTGCGCCTTGCGTCACCCCGTGTGCGCCGACCTCATGCAGGACACGTTGCTACGTTTCGATGGTGAACGGTACCGCCTGCTGGCATGGTGCGTCATGCCCAACCATGTGCATGTGATGATCGAGCCGACGCATCCGTTGGGGAAGATCGTGCAGTCGTGGAAATCATTCACCGGGCGTTGGGCGGTGGCCAACTCCGCCAAGTTGAATCTTGGTGTTTCCAGTGGTGGCTTCTGGATGCGGGAATATTGGGATCGGTTCATTCGGGATGAGCGGCACTACGCGCGCGCGATTGACTATATCCATCAGAACCCGGTGGCTGCCGGGCTGTGTCGTGAACCGGAGGAGTGGCGGTGGTCGAGTGCCTTTCCTGGGAACGCCGAGCCCCAGCTCGGCTCGAAAGGAAACGTGGAAGAAAGAAAGACAGCCGAGCTGGGGCTCGGCGCTCCCAGGAATGACGCTCCCAGGACGACACCATGAAGGAATCGCAGCACGTTGAATGGAAGGAGTCTTGGCGCGACGAGTACCTGCGGTGGATCTGCGGCTTCGCCAACGCTGCGGGCGGCGTACTGCACCTCGGCCGCAACGACCGCGGCATGGTGGTGGGCCTGCCAAACGCGGCGCGGCTGCTGGAGGAGATCCCCAACAAGGTGCGCGATATCCTCGGCATCCTGGTGGCGGTGAACCTGCGCACGGAGGGCGGCAAGGACTGGCTGGAGATTGTGGTTGAGGCCTACCCGTATCCGGTGAGCTACAAAGGCGAGTACCACCTGCGCAGCGGCAGCACCAAGCAGGAGCTGAAAGGCGCGGCGCTCGACAAATTCCTGCTGCGCAAACAGGGCAAACACTGGGACGGCGTGCCGGTGCCGCGTCTGACGGTCAAGGACCTGGCGAAACCGGCGATGGACCGTTTCCGCACCCTGGCGCGGCAGAGCCAACGGCTGGATTCGGCGGTGCTGCGTGAATCCGCTGCCGGGTTGATCGACAAGCTGCGCCTGATGGATGGCACGCACTTAAAGCGCGCGGCGGTGTTGCTGTTTCATCCCGATCCCGAACGCGTGGTCACCGGCGCCTACGTGAAGATCGGTTTCTTTCGCACCAATGCGGACCTGCTCTACCACGACGAGATCCACGGGGACCTCTTCACCCAGGTCGAGCGCACCATCGATCTGCTGCTGACCAAGTACCTGACCGCCGGCCTGAGTTACCAGGGCCTGCAACGCATCGAACGTTTCCCGGTGCCCGAGGCGGCGCTGCGCGAAGCGGTGCTCAACGCCATCATCCACAAGGACTACGCCAGCGGCACGCCGATCCAAATCAGCGTCTACCGCGACAAGCTGCTGATCTGGAACCCAGGCGAACTGCCCCAGCACTGGACGGTGGCCAAGTTGCGAGCCAAACATCCTTCGCACCCGTTCAATCCTGATGTGGCCAACGTGTTCTTCCGCGCCGGCATGATCGAGGCGTGGGGGCGGGGTATCGAACGGATCGTGGAAGCGTGCAAGGCGGCCAAAGTGCCGGCGCCGAAGCTGCGGCACGAACCGTCGGGCATGTGGGTGGAGTTCCGCTTTGTGGCCCGAGCGAAATCAGCGACCGCGGAAGTCACCGCGGAAGTCACCCCGGAAGTCACCCCGGAAGTCACCCCGGAAGTCACCCCGGAAGTCAGATTGCTGACCGTGTTACGCGGAACGATGAGCCGTCAGGACCTGCAAGCCGCGTTGGCGTTGAAAGACGACGAGCATTTCCGCAAGACCTACCTCTTGGTGGCCCTGGGATCTGGTCTGATCGAGATGACCATTCCCGACAAACCCAATAGCCGTCTGCAACGCTACCGGATGACGCCGGTCGGCGCCGCTCTGCTGGCAACCACACGCACCGCGGATCCGTAGGCATGAACACCATCGGCAAATCCGAACGCGTGACGCAGGAGCGGGTGAAGGCCCTGTTCCGGCAACTTGGCTACACGTTCCTGGGCGATTGGACCGATCGCGATAATCGGCCCATCGACGAAGTTCTGCTGCGCGCCTGGCTCACGAAACGCGGCCATAGTACCGCCCAGATTAACCGCGCCATCGATCTGCTTGGCCAACAGGCCAACCACACCACGCGCAGCCTGATGGACACCAACCAAGCGGTTTACGCTCTGCTGCGCTACGGCGTGAAGGTGAAGACCAGCGCCGAGGCCAACACCGACACCGTCTGGTTGATCGACTGGGAGAATCCCGACCAGAACGATTTTTCGCTCGCCGAAGAGGTGACCCTGCGCGGTGCCAACGAGCGCCGGCCCGATCTGGTGCTGTACCTCAACGGCTTGGCCGTGGCGGTGATCGAACTCAAACGCAGCGCGGTGTCGATCGGCGAAGGCATCCGCCAGCTCATCTCCAACCAACAACCCGCGTTCAACGCTTGGTTCTTCAGCACCGTGCAGTTGGTCATGGCTGGCAACGACACCGAGGGTCTTCGTTACGGCACCATCGGCACTCCTGAGACCTTCTTTCTGCCGTGGAAAGAAGACGAGGCCGACAACAACGGCTATCGCCTGGATAAATACCTGCGGAAAATGTGCGAGAAGAAGCGCTTCATCGAATTGTTGCGCGACTTCGTGCTGTTCGACGGCGGGATCAAGAAACTGCCGCGACCGCATCAGTATTTCGGTATCAAGGCGGCCCAAGCCCGCGTCACGGCTCGCCAAGGCGGCATCATCTGGCACACACAGGGCTCGGGCAAAAGCATCGTCATGGTGCTGCTGGCGCGGTGGATTCTGGCGAATCGACCACAAGCCCGGGTGGTGATCGTCACCGACCGTGACGAATTGGACAAGCAGATCGAAGGCGTGTTTACCGCTAGCGGTGAGACGATCGCCCGCTCGACCAGTGGCGCCGATCTGATGACTCAGCTTGGGCAAGCCCGTCCCAGACTGTTGTGTTCGCTGGTCCACAAGTTTGGAAAAAAGCTCGGCAAGACGGGTGACAAAAAGCAAAGTGACGCGGCATTTGAGGCCTACATCGCGGAATTGAAATCGCAGCCCAGTCCAGCGGTGGGCGAGCTGTATATCTTTGTCGATGAATGCCACCGCACTCAGAGTGGTCGCCTGCACAAGATCATGAAAGCACTGCTGCCCAGCGCCGTGTTCATCGGCTTCACCGGTACGCCGTTGCTCAAGGAAGACAGCCAAACCAGTCGCGATGTCTTTGGCGACTACATCCACACCTATACCTTCGGCGAAGCCGTGGACGACAAGGTGGTGCTGGATCTGAATTACGAAGCACGCGACATCCCCCAGGAATTGGCGGCGCAAGACAAAGTGGATCAGTGGTTTGAGGCCAAGACCAAGGGACTCAACGATTGGCAGAAGGCCGCCCTGCGTGAGCAGTGGGGCACCATGCAGCGGGTGCTGAGTTCGCGTTCACGCATGGAACGGGTGGTGGCCGACATCGTCTTCGACTTTAGTGTGAAGTCGCGACTCGCCAGCCTGCGTGGCACCGCCATGTTGGTTGCTGCCAGCATCTATGAGGCATGCCGCTATTTCGAGTTGTTCAATCGGACCAGCCTGAACAACCGCTGTGCGGTTATCACGTCCTACAATCCCTATGCCGGGGACATCACCACCGAAGACACCGGTGCCAACACGGAAACCGAGAAGCAGTTCATCTACAAGCTGTACACCGATCTGCTGGTTCCGGTGCAGCCGAACTCAGGAAAGTCGAAGACTGAAACCTATGAAGACGACGCGAAAAAACGCTTCATCAAAGAGCCGGCCCACATGCGCCTGCTCATCGTGGTCGACAAGCTGCTGACGGGCTTTGATGCCCCGAGCTGCACGTATCTGTACATCGACAAAACCATGAAGGACCACGGCCTGTTCCAGGCCATCTGCCGTACCAATCGCCTTGACGGTGAGGACAAGCCCTTCGGTCACATTGTCGATTACAAGGATCTGTTCAAATCGGTCCAGGGTGCGCTGAAGGTCTACACCTCGGAACTGGACCAGAACGTCGGCGGTGGTGACCCCGAGGTGCTGTTGCAGGATCGTCTGAAAAAAGGCCGCGAAGCTCTGGACGCCGCGCGCGAGGCCTTGGCTCTGCTCTGCGAGCCGGTGGATCCGCCCAAGGGCGAACTGGAACACATCCACTATTTCTGCGGCAACACCGAACTGCCGGACGATCTTGCTGATCACGAACCGCAACGCGTAGCGTTGTACCAAACCGTCGCCGCGTTGATGCGTTCCTATGCCGCCATCGCCGATGAATTGAGCGGCGCCGGTTATACGTTGGCCCAGATCACCGCCATCGAACACGAGAAAGAACAAGCCGTCGCCCTGCGCCAGACCATCCGCCAAGCCAGTGGCGAGACCATCGACCTGAAGGCGTATGAGGCGGATATGCGCCACCTCATCGACACCTACATCACGGCGGCGGAAGCACGGACGATCTCCAACTTCGGCGACCTGGGTTTGGTGGACCTGATCGTCAAGAGCGGCATCGGCAACGCCGTGGACGGCCTGCCCAGCGGCATCAAGAAGAATCAGACGGCGGTGGCGGAGACCATCGCCAACAACGTGCGCAGCACGATCATCAAAAAGCACTTGTTGGATCCGACTTATTACGACCGCATGTCCACCCTGCTGACGGAAGTGCTGACCGATCTCAAGGCCAAGCGCATCGACTACCAAGCGTTCCTGGCGCGCATCGCTACTCTGGCCAAGCAAGTGCAGGACGGTCAGACCGACACCACGCCAGAGCCGCTGCGCCGCAACCCGGGCATGCGGGCGGTTTACAACGCTCTGCTGGCGATGGCTGCTACACCACGGGCCGCTGAACCACCGACCGGCTTTGATGGCGTGCCAGTTGATCCGGTGCTGGAGCAGGCCCAACGACTCGACGCGACGTTACGCGAGGGCGCACCCGCCGGGTGGCGTGGTGTGAAGGCTCGTGAAAATGTCGTCAAAAGCCTGCTTTTCACTGTCCTCAATGATCAAGCACAGGTCGAACGGCTGTTCCCAATCATCGTTGCTCAGGACTACTGATGGCTGCCACCACCATGCAGGTGGCCGAGCTGACCATTGCGATAGAGCGCAAGCCAATCGCCCACGTACATCTCAGCGTCCATCCCCCAGCCGGCCGCGTGCGCATGGCCGCTCCGCCACATTTGAGCGATCAGGCGTTACGCGCCTTCGCCATTCGCAAGCTGACCTGGATCCGCCGACAACAGACGAAACAGCGATCCCAGGTGCGCGAAACGCCCCGCGACCTGATCAACCGCGAAAGCCACTACGTCTGGGGGCGCCGCTACCTGATGCGGGTCGTCGAACACGACGCCCCGCCCACCATTGAACTGCGCCCCACTCGGCTGGTCTTGTCCGTTCGCCCCGGCACCACCACCACCTCCCGCGCCGAAATCCTGGCAGCCTGGTACCGTGAGCAGCTGCGCGAGCGCGTCGCCCCCTTGATGGCCACATGGGAGAAACGCCTGCATGTCCACATCCACCACCTCTATGTCCAGCACATGAAAACCCGCTGGGGCAGTTGTAATCCCAAAGCCCGCACCGTCCGACTGAACACCGAATTGGCGAAGAAGCCGGTCGAGTGCCTGGAATACATTCTGGTCCACGAACTGCTGCACCTGCTGGAGCCGACCCACAATGCGCGATTCATCGCGCTATTGGACAAGTATCTGCCTGGATGGACCAATCGCCGCGATTTGCTGAACCGTTTGCCGGTTCGGCATGAGACGTGGAGTTATTGAGTGAAAAAAACGGCCTGTCTGACGACTATAAGATTTACCCATTTCGTGAAGCCGTTGATCGCTGAGATTTTAATTCGGAGCACTGCATTTTTTGCGTCGTAGCGATGGAAGTTTGAACTTCTCCAGCGGTTTCTACGATCACCAAGCCACCATGACCGACGAACCACCAGATTCACGAACGACCAAACGACCAGACTCTCCGAGTCTGGTTCGCCTCGCTCGCCTCGCCATGCGCACGCGCTTCGAAATCGTTTTGGCTGGTGACAGCAATTCCGAAGCTCTGCAAGCCGCTGGCGAAGAAGCGATGGATGAAATCGAGCGCGCGGAATCGTTGCTGAGTGCTTTTCAATACGGCGCTGATCTGCATCAGATCAACGCCCGAGCAGCCCGCGAGGCCGTCCGCGTCAGTCCGTTGGTGATTCCGTTTTTGCGCCGTTGTTGCGCTTTAGCTGAAGCCACTGACGGCGCCTGCGACATTGCGGTCGGCGCGTTGCTCGACTGCTGGCGCATACAGCAAGACGGCAACAGCCGTGAACCAGATGTGCAAACCATTGCTGAAGCGTTAGCGGCCTGCGATGTGCGACGGCAGCTTCATATCGATGAGCAAGACCTGGTGCGTCTGGCCCATCCACGAGCACGACTTGATCCTGGTGCTGTCGGAAAAGGTTGGGCGATCGATCGCGCGATAAAGCTGTTGCGAGACCTTGGCGTGCCCAACGGTTTGGTTCACGGCGGAACCTCCACCGCGTATGGCTTCGGCAACGATCCCGGACGCGACGGTTGGACGATTGCGGTCCAACATCCAACTGACGCACAAAACATCCTTGCTACCGCATGTTTGCACAATTCCTCGCTGTCAGTGTCAGGACTTCATGGCCGCACCGTCAACGCCGGAGCACGCATCGTCGGTCACATTATCGATCCACGCAGCGGACAGCCGGTGACTGACAATCTGCTGGCCGCCGCCATTCATCCATCGGCTATGGTCAGCGATGCGCTTTCAACCGCGCTGATGGTGCTGGGCAAAGATGGGCTGCGATTATTGCACTCACGTTTCAGCGATGTGAGTTTGTTGTTGGCACAAGCCACCACCAACGACCTCGCGATCACTACCGTTGGAGACGGCTTCATCTGTAAGAAGCTGTTTTGAAAGGCAGATTTAACAAGAGGACGCGGAGGCGCAGAGCAACCATGAGATCGGAAGTAAAGAGAAAAGACCACCATTTGTCGTCGAATTTGAGTATCCTTCATCTCTGCGCCTCTGCGCACTCCTGTTCAATTCTCTATTTCCTGTCAGCTTACAAGTGACCACTGACCATTTCATATTTCATCTATTTCCCACCATACGTCCTCCGCATATCGTCCCTGGCAAGGTTAACCGCTGCGCATTTTCCTCTGACTTATAGCATCCGCCCATCATGCCTGACTTCCCAGGAACTGTTTTTCTTGCTGGTGCTGGCCCTGGTGATCCTGGGTTGCTGACGCTGCGCGCGGCCGAGCTGTTGACCAATTGCGACTGCGTGGTCTATGATTACTTGGTAAATCCAGCTATTTTAGCGCGTATTCCGGCGCACGTCGAACGTCACTTTGTAGGCAAACGCGGCGGCCGAGCGTCGTCTTCGCAAGATGACATCAACCGTATGTTAATTGAATTAGCGCAACGTCATCACCGCGTCTTGCGCTTGAAAGGCGGCGATCCGTTTTTGTTTGGTCGTGGCGGCGAAGAGGCTGCCGCGTTGGCCGAAGCTGGCGTTTCATTCGAGGTCGTGCCAGGAGTCACCAGTGGTATCGGCGTGCCTGCGTATGCCGGAATTCCTGTCACTCACCGCGCCGCGTCGTCGGTCGTCGCCTTCGCTACCGGACATCAAGCTAAAGGCGAAAGCGAAGATCTCGACTGGGCTGGATTAGCCCGCATCGAAACCGTCGTGCTCTACATGGGCATGCATAAATTAGCGCAAAACTGCGCATCGCTGATCGCACATGGTCGCGCCGCTGACACGCCCGCCTGCGCCATTCAGTGGGGCAGCTATGCTCGTCAACGCGTGGTCGTCGGCACGCTTGCGACCTTGCCGCAATTGGCCGCTGAAGCCAAGCTTGGCGCGCCAGCCATTACCGTCATCGGCGAGGTGGTGCGTTACCGTGAAAAAATTCGCTGGTTCGATAATCGTCCGTTGTCTGGTCGTCGCATCGTGGTGACGCGATCACGCGAACAGGCCAGCGAACTAGCGAATCTCCTCGCAAGAGTTGGCGCCGAAGTCGTCGAGGCCCCGGTCGCTCGCCAAGAATCACCGCTGTCGTGGGATTCACTCGACAGCGCGCTGCGAACGCTGCGGAGTTTTCGCTGGATCGTATTCACCTCCGCCAACGCCGTCCGTTTTACCTGGGAACGCATGCGCGCGCTTGGGCTTGATGCGCGCGCTTTTGCCAACTCACACATCGCCGCGGTTGGTCCGACGACGGCCGCATTGCTGGCTACGCACGGCATTATCGCCGATCTGGTGCCGCATAAGTACGATGCCGTCAGTTTAGCGGGCGCGCTGCTGGCACGCGAATCGCTGCCGCCCAGCGTGTTGTTACCGCAAGCCGACAACGCCAAACCCGTGCTGCGCGATCACCTCTTCGCTGGCGGCTGCGCGGTCACCACGGCGGTCGCGTACCGCACCATGCCCGAACCATTC
This sequence comes from Planctomycetota bacterium, assembly GCA_043775355.1. Lineage (GTDB taxonomy): Bacteria > Planctomycetota > UBA11346 > UBA11346 > UBA11346 > BOG-1363. The sequence continues at coordinate 8,408 of JAYVSL010000168.1, read as the reverse complement.
ACGCTTGATCCCGAATTACCAATCGACGCAATCACCTTCGCTTCTTCCGCCACCGTCGAACGCTTCGTCACCGGCTTGGGTTCTGAGCGCATTGCCGCGCTGCTGACTGCTGGCTGCCGCTGCTATGCGATTGGACCGCAAACGGCTGCTACGATGACGGCGCACGGCTTATCGATCACCGCTACCGCCGAAGAAGCCACTATTCCGGCATTGGTTCAGGCTGTGGTGCGTGATTTTAATTTTTAATGTCCGATGTCTTGTCGAATCTCTCACTCGCGCAAAGCTGCGCTGGTGATTACTCCACTTTCCTCACCGCTGCGTTTCCTCCCCACTTATCAAACCGTGGTGTGGGGTGGCCGTCGCATGGCGATGTGGCGTGACGCTTTGCCCAGCGGACCGATTGGTGAAAGCTGGGATCTTGCCGATCACGCACGTGGGATGAGCGTGGTCATGGATGGTCCGTTGGCTGGCACGACGCTACGTGATCTGACAAAAAAATACGGCGCGCAATTGGTGGGCCCGAGTTATGCCGGTGGTGATTTTCCACTGATGGTGAAATTGATTGATGCTCATGATCGCCTGTCCATTCAAGTCCATCCCGATGATCGTCTGGCCAAAGAACTCAACGTCGGAGAACGAGGAAAAACGGAGTGCTGGTATTTACTCGGCGATGGCGGCGAATTATTCGTTGGGACGAAACCTGGTGTCACTCGTGAACGCTTTTCCGCTCAACGTGCTGACGGCACGCTGGCCGAAACGCTCAATCGTTTCGTGACCAAAAGCGGCGACTTCTTTTTCATTCCAGCACGTACGGTTCACGCGCTCGGTGCTGGTTGTTTGATCTATGAAATCCAACAAACCTGCGACGTGACCTTCCGCGTCGACGACTGGGGCCGCGTCGGACTCGATGGAAAACCGCGTCCACTGCACATCAATGAATCCCTAGAAACGGTTGATTTTTCCGCCTCCGGGTCGCCATCAACGACGACCGCGCAACCACACCCAGGTGGCGGTACTATCCGTCAACTCGTTCGCTGTCCGTACTTCCAAGTCGACGAACGATGTGCTCCTCGCCTCCATCATCGCAGTGCCTCGTGCACCATCGTCACCTGCATCAGTGGCAACGGCAAACTCAGTACTGCAGCTGGACAAGTCGATCTGGTTCCAATGAGCACCGTGTTGGTACCAGCTGCTGCGGGCGAATGGAATGCCATCGGTGAGCAAAACCAAAATCTGCATCTGCTGGTAACCTCGCCTGGGTAACCTAAAACCGCTGATGATTCAAATGCCGTAAGGAACCATTGACGGTTTTGATCGTTATCGTCTGCCTTACACCACACCATGACCACACCACACCCATTCGCCTTTATTATCCGACCTAGTCCGATTCACGGCCAGGGATTATTTACCACCAAACGTATTCCCAGGCGCATGAAGTTGGGCGAACTGAGCGGCGTACTTCGACCTCGACGTGAATCGGTGAAAGCACAGCAAAAACGCGAGGTCATGCAAATTGTCGAGATCAGCCAACGTTGGGCACTTGACTGCACCACGGGCAACGATTTCCGCGTGCTCAATCATAGTTGCCAGGCCAACTGTTATTTGCGCCTCGCCAATCGCCGGGTGGAAATTTACAGCCGCGGTCCCATTAGTGCAGGAAGAGAACTCACGGTCGATTACCGCGAAACCATGCATCCCGGTGGCATGGGATGCCGCTGCGGGGTGCCCGAATGTCGTTCGCGATTGTGACCGTTTTGTAGTCGTCGCATTTCCATAGTTAGTCAACCATTTCGTCAAACGTCTGTCAAAATTCAAAACCCAGTCATATGACTGGGTTTTGAAGCCACGTTCGCAGACGGATGAATTCATCCGCAAATACAATGACCCGGCCGTTAGGCCGGGTCATTGAGGTCGTTAGACCGTAGACTCAGTAGTCGTTAGACCAGAGACTTAGTAACGGCTTCCGCCGCCGCCGCCGCCGTAACTTCCGCCGCCGCCGCTGCTGCCGCCGCGATCGCCACCGCGGCTTCCGCCGCCGTAACCACCACCGCCGCCGCTGCCGCCGCGACTTCCGCCGCCGCCGCCGTATCCACCGCCGCCGCCGCCGCCGCCGCCGTAACTACCGCCGCCGCCGCCAGCTCCACCAGCGCGAGGCTGGCGGGGTTCGGCTTGACGAACGGTGATGGCGCGGCCATCGGACTTGGCGCCGTTGAGCGCGGTGATGCTTGCGGTGCCTTCGGCATCGTTGTTCATCGTCACGAACGCGAAGCCGCGACTGCGGCCCGTGTCGCGATCGGTGACGATCTTAGCGCGATCGACGGTGCCGTGCGCTGCGAAGAGGGCGGTGAGCGCCTCTTCAGTCATCGACCATGGGAGATTGCCTACGTAGAGTTCCAAACTGACCTCGAAAGAAGAACGCCGCATCCAAGCAACTGGTGCTGGTGGCGTCGATACCGGGCGCCGTTTTGGCGCGAAAATGGTCAAGCCACATGGCTGACCGGGGCGGGGAGCTTGTCAAGCCGTTTAAGAATTCCAAGTTAATCTTCGAAAGCACCGTTTATGGCGGGAAAACCGTGATAAACACCAACTTAACCGAGATGCTCGCAAGAGATGAATAGCCAATGTCAGACGTTTCGTTTGATATTTTAGCCTGTTTCAGCCCAAGGTCCCAATCATTGCATAACCGGCCGCCTGCATGGTGCCCAAAACTGTGCCCATAAATGCCACTGCACTTGGCAAACCCGCGTACAGCACCATCAGCGAGACCACAATCTTCACGGCGAAGCTGATGTGCATCACGTTGATCTGCGGCACCGCACGAGTGATCACGCCCTCGGCCGCCGTGATCGCCATGATCGCCGCCAGCACCGGAAAGCTCATGGCCACAGCGATGACCGACATTTCATTCAGGCCTTGGGCCAAAGCCAATTGGAAAGCTGGGGTCGTCTGAAAGCCGCCGATAGGCACCATTTCATAACTGCGTTGCAACGCGGTAAAAAAATAGTGATGACCATCTGCTACCAGAAATAACAAGACCACCAGCATGTGCATAATGTCGCCTACTGGACTGACGCTCGCGCTGGTGTCGGGATCAAAATTTTCTGCCGCAGAAAATCCGGCATATCGATTAATGAGCTCACCGCCAAAGCGCACGCCATTAAAGAATAGGCTCACGAAGAATCCCATACATAAGCCAACCAAAGTCTCTTTAGCGATCAACACCAAGAACCACCCGTCGACCGTCGGTAATGATTGATGTGCTGCCGCTACTGGCCACAAAATCGCCGTGACGGCCAACGCCAACAGTGTTTTCACCGGCATGGGAATGTACGCGTCACCGATAATCGGACCAACCGCGAACAACGCTGCTACCCGAGCGAAAACCAAAAATGCCAACGGCACGCTATCGAACCAACCAATCAGTGGAGAAAGATCCATTAGGGAAATAACCCGTGGTCCAAGAATTGTGATTTACTCGCCTGAACTGGAGCCAATTGTGCTTTTTGATCGTCATTTCGCCAACGCAGCAACGGTAACGCCACAGCCCTACGCCTTGGTCGAACACCATTGACTGAGCTCATTACAAAGCTCCGAACTTCGGCAGTCCTAAAATGATTTCGCCGGTATACTCAACCAACAACCGCAACATCCATGGCCCAACTAAAACAAAAGTCGCCACGATGGCGAGCAACTTAGGCACAAACGAAAGTGTCTGTTCTTGAATCGAGGTGATCGCTTGCAGCAAGCCAATCACCAATCCCACGATCAGCGCAGTAGCGAGCACCGGTATCGATAAAATCGTGCTGAGGTACAGCATCTTTCGCAACGCTTCCATAAAGACGTCATCTGGCATACGTATTATCCATATGACGCCACCAATCCCTGCATGAGCAGAACCCAGCCGTCGACTAAAACGAAAATGAGCACTTTAAATGGCAATGACACCACCACCGGCGGCAACATCATCATGCCGAGCGCCATGAGCACGGCGCTAACCACCAGGTCGATAACCAGGAACGGCAGGAAAATAACAAAGCCCATCTGAAATGCGGTTTTTAATTCACTGGTAATGAAGGCTGGTACCAGCGTGGTGAAACTCACATCGGCGACGGTGTTGGGGCGCTCTTCTTTGGCCAAGCGAATAAACAATGCCAGATCGTTTTTTCGCGTGTGTTTCACCATGAAATCGCGGATTGCCGACTTAGCATTGTCGAGTGCTACTTGTTGCGTGATCTGCTCCGCCATGAATGGCTGCACCGCTTCACGATTGATGCGCTCAAATGTCGGTGTCATGACAAATAACGTGAGAAATAAAGCGAGGCCAACCATCACCTGATTCGGTGGCAAGGTCTGCGTTCCTAAAGCGCGACGCAGAAATCCCAGCACGATAATGATGCGGGTAAAACTGGTCACCATCATCAGGAATGAAGGCGCCACCGCGAGTACGGTGATCAATAGCAGCAATGATACTGCCGTGCTCATGCCGCCGGTGCCTTGCGGTTGATCGATGGAAATCACCAATCCGCCGACATTAATCTTTCCTGATTCTGGCGTTTTCAGAGTCGCCTCTTTACCACCTTTCGTCACGGTCGGCGCCGTGGTGGTCGTGCTTCCCGCAGTCGTCATTGGCGGTGGCACTAACGGTGACGGCACCGTGGTGGCCTCGCCACCGATCAACACCGTCATCAACAGCGTTGCGATCAATGAGCGCCAACAGCGAAAGATATACTTCACGGGCGCCGTCCGGCGATGGCATCCAACACGGCGCGAAATCCAGATGCTGGCGGAGGAGGCTGACCAACGATCGGCGCATCGATCACTGGCTCCACCGTTTTGGGCGTTGGTTCATTCAATATGCTGGCTGGCAAGGTTGCCAAATGGCTCAGATCATGTTCGCCCTGTCCAACCACCAACACCTGATCGCCTATTCGCAGCAAACTTACTGAGCGTTTGAAACCGAGCGGCACCGTTTCGATCACGGTCAAATGACGACCGCGTCCAGGCAGCACTCGACGCATACCTAGTTTGCGCAGCACGATGGCTAAAACGCCAGCGATGATCGCAATCGCCACTAATGACAGCAATAATCCAAGGCCCGCCTTAGCAACCACACCACTGCCAGACTGCGGTTGCGTCGCGCCCCCCTGACCGTGCTGCCATTCTGCATCGCTGAACAACGGTGCCGCTGGCGTGGTCGACGCCGATGGAGCACCACCGGGCACCGCCGATCCTGCTGAAAGTACTAATTTTTCAGGAGAAGCTGGCGTAGTAACGGTCGGCACGACCACCGGCTGAGTCGCTGCGGCCGGTGCCTCCGCCTGATAAAGCGGCAGCGGAAGAATTAAAATGATGAGCAGCAGACAAATCCGCATCGTCGTATTCCTCAACACTAGGCGATGCGGGATTTGACATCCCCCGCGTAGGACCTGTGCTTCTTTGGTGTCAGGGCGCAAGGTGTGCCAGTGACTGAAAACGATACGGACAATGAAATGCGCTCACTGAGAAGCTGTCTGGAAAAGAAAAATTGAATAAGAGTGCGCAGAGGCGCAGAGGAAAAGAACCCGCGAATTCGATGACGCATTCGGGCCTTTCTCATTTTACCTCTCACTCGATCACCTCTCTGCGCCTCTGCGCCCTCCTGTTAAAACTGCCTTTCCAGACAGTCTCTGAGAAAGCGGAAATCTGCGGAATAATCGCTTGTCATCGCCAACCCCAACTCGACCACCGCAAAACCGCATACCTCCTTTCCGACTGGCACGACGTGAGCTATGGTCCCGGCTCATGCCGCCGATTGACGAACAACGCATCCTCATCACGCAGGCAGCCGCTGGCATGACCTTGTCACGACCGGTTGCGATGCCGAATAAGATTGCGCTCTGCTCTCGCGGCACCGTGTTGTCTGACATTTTGATTACTCGTCTGATGGCGCGCGGCATCAAACGTATTTATGTGAAAGGTCATCCGCTTCCAGGTCCAGATAAAGACGCGTATCTGGAAAGTATGAAGAAACTGTATGAACGTTTCAGTCGAGTTCGCCATGTTCCATTTATGGTGAGTCTTCAACAGACGGTCGAACGGGTCATGATAAAACGTCTATGAGTATGCCGCTGCCCAGTATTGCCGCGCGTTTACTGACGGTGTCCTGCATGGGCTTCACCAGCAGTCTCGATAAACTCGCGCGCCTGGTGGCCGAGGGTTCTGCCCCCATGTCGGTGCTGGTGTCACTCATTGGTGCCGACCCCATGCTCACCGCACAAGTATTGGGACAGGCGAATAGTTCCTCCACGTCAGATATTTCTCAACTCACCGCCGCGATGTCGCACCTGGGGCTGGGTTCCGTGCATGGACTCGTGCGGACCTCCATGCCCATTCCAACTGCACTGCGCAAAGATTTAGCCAGCTGCTGGACGCTCGCCAATGCGTGCGCCACCATGACCCGCGTCTTGGCTACCTATTGCGGCCCAACCTTATCGGCAAAATCCGATACGGAGACTCTGCATGCCGCCGGGTTACTGCACGACCTTGGCACCATCGTCGCGCACATCCATTTTCCGAATGAGTACGCCAGAGCCATCCATCGACTCGATGAGCGCGGCGCCAATCTCGGTCGCCTGCTGCGTGAAGAACTCGGCACTGACCAAGTCGCTCTCGGCACCCTGCTGGCCAGCTATTGGCGCTTGCCACCGCAGATAACCGCTTGCATTCGCTACCACCAAAGCCCGATGGAAACCGACAGTTTCCACGAAACCGTAGCCTTGGTGCATGTCGCCCGTGGACTGGTACGCGCCTGCGGCTTCGTCGCTGGCGCCGACCGCTTTCTTGATCCCATGGACGAAGACGCCATGGCCCTGCTTAAAATACGCGTTGGCGACGCCGAACGAATCTTGGAACTTTTCTATGACCAGATGGAAGAGCTGGAATTGTACGAAGGCGTGTTGATGCCTACTTGATGTCCGATGTCGGATGTCCGATGTCCGATGTCGGAAGGCACTTTGATGCGGTATGCCTTCTTTCCCCCGACATCGGACATCAGACATCGGACATCGGACATCGGTGACATCGGACATCCGACATCGGACATCGGACATCGGACATCGGACATAAGGTCGGAAGGCATACGCCAGCAAAATGCCTTTCGACATCGGACATCGGACATCGGACATCGGTGACATAAGAAGGACATCGGACATCGGACATCGGACATCGGTGACATAAGAAGGACATCGAACATCGGTGACATAAGAAGGACATCGGACATCAACCCTTGCCCCGTTGAACAGCGACCTAACCTGCGCGACCTTCCGAGGTTGATCCCTATGTCTGATGCCGTCCCTGCTGCTGTTTCTACCGCCAAACGTCCTGCTGACGTGATGAAGAAGTTGGTTGCCTTGTGCAAACAGCGTGGCTTTGTCTTTCAGTCGTCGGAAATTTATGGCGGCCTGAAAAGCGCCTACGACTACGGCCCGCTTGGTGCCGAACTGAAACGCAACTTGATGGGCGAATGGTGGAAGGACATGGTCACCACGCGTGAGAACGTGGTTGGTCTTGATGCGTCGATCATCATGCATCCGAACGTCTGGCGCGCGTCTGGCCACGCTGCTGGATTCAGTGATCCGTTGGTTGACTGCAAAGTGTCGAAAGAACGTTTCCGCGCGGATAAAGCACCGCGTCCAGCCGTTGGCAGCGAATTGCCAATCACCTGCCCGGACAAAGGCGTGGCCAAGGATTGGGCGGAGCAGATTGAGAAAAATTTCGGCATCGTCATGGAGCGTGATGGCAATGTACTGAGCGGCGTGCGCGCCATCAGTGCTACCGAAGTTGGCTTCTTTCCGAAAGGCGCGAACGCACCGACCAAGACGTGGCCGTGGCGTGGTTATGTATCGCCGACGTTTGGTTCGGCGTTTTTGACTGAGGAGAAACAATTTAATTTGATGTTCCGCACGGCGCTTGGTGCGGTGGATCCAATGCAGGAAGTGGCCAATGCGCTCGCTGAATTAACCTCAGCCGCTGATCTACCTACGGCGATCACGGCTAAATTTGGGCGAGAAGCCAGTGACGGCGTGCTCGCAAAAGCACTCGCCGATTTCGCCAGCACCAATGACCGGGCAAAACTGCTGCGCGGCGTGATCGAACACCTCACTGCGCCTACGTTGGCCTACCTCCGCCCCGAAACCGCCCAGGGCATCTTCCTCAATTACAAGAACGTCGTGGACACGACCCGCGTGAAAGTCCCGTTCGGCGTGGCCCAGGTCGGCAAATCCTTCCGCAACGAAGTCACGCCGCGCAACTTCGTCTTCCGGTCCCGCGAATTCGAGCAGATGGAGATGGAGTGGTTCTGCCCACCGGATGAGGCACTGAAGTGGTACGAGTTCTGGAAAGCCGAGCGGATGAAATGGTGGCTCTCACTC
>JAYVSL010000167.1:0-50565 GCA_043775355.1 Planctomycetota bacterium | reverse complement strand
TCCGATGTCCGATGTCTTTTGGACGAGGGTCATTTGCGATCAGCGAGGGCCAGTCGGATTTCGGAAGCCGCAAAACAACACAGTAAATATGGAGCTAATAGACATCGGACATCGGACATCGGACATCGGACATGAGAATTAGAATTAGAAGTCTCTCGCGACGATGAACTCAGCCAAACTCCATAATCGTTGACGGTATGGGCCATCAGGGAAGGCTTCGAGCTGTTTTTGAGCGTCTTTGACGTAACTGCGCGCGGTGTTAAGGGCGGCGGTGACCGAGCCGCTGTCGATGACCAGTGAGCGTATCGCCTCAACCTCGGTTGGAGTTGATACGCTTACCAAGCGACGTTCGTATTCTGCGCGCTTCGATCCAGCGTTCTCAAGCAAACGAATGATCGGCAACGTCAGGCGACCACGTTCGATATCGGTGGAAAGGGTCTTGCCGACTTTTTGTGGGTCGCCGCTAAAATCGAGACAGTCGTCGACTACTTGAAAGGCCATGCCGGCAGCTCGGCTATAGGCGGCGGCGGCGCGTTGTTGTTCGGCGCTGCCTTCGATTGCGCCGAATTCACCGGCTAATTCACACAAAACAGCGGTTTTTGCGTAAATGATGCGGTTGTATTCCGCTTCCGTCAGTTGCACGTCACGGGCGACGCACTGTTGGTGCAGTTCGCCGCCGCAGATAATATTGGTGGTGGCGGTCAGGCGTTTGGTGACGCCCGGATTCATCAGATCGGCGACCAAGTTGAACGCGTGGGTGTAGAAATAATCACCCAGCAAAACCGCAGTCGTATTGTCGAAACGAACATGCGCCGTGGGCTGACCTCGGCGGGTGTTGGCGTCGTCAATTAAATCATCATGGATCAACGTCGCGGTATGAATCAGTTCAAGCGCCGCACCGATGCGGTGATGAATGGATGACACCTTTCCGACCGCTTCGGCGACCAACAGTACCAGCGCTGGACGAAGCATTTTTCCATGAAAAGTCCCAAGATCGGCGATGAGTTTCGCGACCTTGGGTTCGTCGCTGGCCAGCGCCAGCTGCATGTGTTTCTGGACCTCCTCGAAATGCGGTTGGAGGTCCTGTAGGACATCGAGCATCGGTAGGATCAACTGACCGTGAACGAGCGGGCCAGCTCTTGCAGCGATTTGCCCAAGACATCAACGCTAACGGGCTTGCGAATGGCGGCGGCGATTTGCGGATTCAAACGGGCCAATTCTTCAACTCGATCGAACGGTTCATAAGCCGACACGACCACCACTTGGCTGCCGTTCAGCTCAGGACGACGTAAGAGTTCTTGCAGGACTGCAAAGCCATCCATGCCCGGCATCATGATATCGAGTAACATGATGTGCGGCTTCAGCGTTCCCACCGCAATGCAGGTATCGACGCCGTTTACCGCTTCATGAATCGCGGCATCAGGCAAGTAGCGCTCGACCACTTTGCGCAACAATAACACCACGTCGGGGTGATCGTCAGCGATCAAAACTTGTAATTTACCGATGTTATTTGAGGTAGCGCGAACGTTGGCTTTTTTACCGACATCAGGAATGCCAAACGTTTGGCAAAAGGTTTCAAGATCTTCAGGACGCACACGGAAATGGCCGCTCGGTAGCGCATAGGCCTTAAGATGCCCATGAACAATCCAGCGATAAACGGTGGTACGGCTGACATTGCAGCGTTTGGCAATTTTGCCGAGGCTTTGATGTTCATCCTTGTTGATAAGCTTCATGCTATTTTGTCTCGGTGGCTAACTGGTTCATTCGATCATCTTGCAAGGTGAGGCAATCGTAACACGAGCGAATTACGGCATGGATTGTGCCGCGTTGCTTTGTGTTACATCACATCCCACCACGAAGTGGGGTGGCAGCTTCTACACAGGTGGGTCAAACGTCGCAAGGGATGAAGTACGTACATTTGCACGCATACACGAAGTGTTCTCTACGCCCGACAGCAAGGTCTGTAACTTTTCAGCACCGCGACAACGAATGTTGTTGAATGACCGCAACAGGCTGGGCGATTGCATTGCTGTCCCGGTGGCACCGCTGCCAACTACATGAGTGGGCACCGGCTTTCTATGCTGTAGCACGCTCTGCGTCGTCGTCTTTTGATGTTGTGGCGCTGGGTTTCGGGATTTCGTCGAGGGAGATTGAGGGTAAATCGGCAAATGGTGGCAAGATTGTGGGCTGCAAGCGGGTGAACGTTGTCTTTGCGCTAAGTCCAAAGTTCTCAATCGGAGGATTGAGCTCATGGCGACTTTGCGAAAAATCACTTTTAACTGCTTTTTTCGTTTTATGCGGAGATCATGAGAGTGCTCAAGGAAGCAGTACCAAACGTACGCCAGAGAGAGCGTGCTCGGTCTCTCGATCAACGTTGGTGATGGCATTTGCAGAGGCGCTCACCATCGCGTTATCCATCCATGATCCTCCCAGCAGGGTACGCTCGCTGGTCCACTCCCGGACGTTGCCGTGCAGATCGTAGAAACCATTGCTGTCCGCGCTGGCGGTTCCCACGCTGCGGAACCCACGCACGCCACCGCAGGTTTCACGAACCCAGGCGTAGTTGTTGCCGTTGTAACGTCCCTCACCCCACGCAAAGGTCGCCGCTCCGGCCGCGCCGCGCCATTGTGCCGTGGAGGGCAGCGCGAGTACGACGCTCGCATGAGTCGCCCGGTAGGAAGTCAGGGCCCCGTCGTCCACCCCAGCGTGACCGGCGATGGCATCATAGCTGAGAGCGAAGGCTGGCTTGGTCGGATCGTCGCTGTTGGCGCTGCCGAGCGCACCGGTTGGTACCGTAGCCACTCGTGTCCACGGCTGGGATGCCGAACCGGCGATCACCTGCCACTGGGCCTGAGTGACCTCGAAGACGCCAAGCAAGAATGTGTTTCCATCGGTCGCGGTGGCTTGGCGAAAGACCATTTTCGTGGTCCGGTACGCGGAATCACTCAGCAGATCGGGCAGTCCGTCGGCGATGACGATTTCTCCGCTGGCGAGGTTCAGCACCTGATAGCCCGTTGAAGCGCTGCCGCCGCCGTTGCCATGATGGTGGTGGACACTCGGAACACCGTATTTGTCCACGTGCAGGTGGTCGCACCCGGCGTTGAGCAAAACAGCAATGGCGATGAGGGCAGAGGAGATGCGCTGAAAATGCATGATAAGTTCCTTAAGGCGGAATTTGGGGAGATCCGTTGACGCAGTCATTTAGCCGATGCCGGGCGTGGCACCACGGACCATGATGAGCGTCTCGACCACGTCGCTGGAGCCAGTCACCGGATCGTGGACCAGAACTCGCAACCATATCTGTTTGCCGTTCAAGCCGACCGGAACGCCAGTCCAACGCACCTCGCTGGTGGCGCTGTCGACCGTGACGCCGACGAAATCGAGCCCGCCATCACCAACCTGTTCGAGGGTGTAAACGAGGCCGGTGGTGATGCCGGTTGAAGCCAATGCGAAGCCACCAAGCGACACCGTACCGGGATCACCCGACGCCACTTCGTGTTCGGGCAGGTTGACAACCACCGGCTCGCTGCCGTTCACGTTGATACGGATTCCCTGGCTTGGCGACGAGAATGATCCGCTATTGCCAGCCGCATCGAGGGCCTGAACGCGGGCGTAAAGGGTCTGCCCGTCGGCTCCGGTGACCGTCGCGTTGAGCTGATTGCCGACCTCGCCATCGAACACCTCGCTGCCGCCTGGAGTGCTGCCAACCTGCAAGCGATAAGTCATCACGCCCGAGTGCGCATCGGTCGCGGCGTTCCAGGCGAACGTAATGGAGGGATTCACGCTCATCAAGGCGCTGGTCGTTGGCGTTCCTGGTGCGCTGGGCGGCGTGGTATCGATCAGCACTCCGCTGCTGGCAGCGGTGAAAGCACTGACATTGCCAGCGGCGTCGATGGCGCGTACGCGGCAGTACAGAGTCTGACCGCTGACGCCGGTGACGGTGCTGGCGTTACTCGCGGCCGTGCCATTGAAGACATCACTACCGCCTGGCGTAGTGCCGATCTGAACCTCGTAGGTCACCCCACCTGCGGTGTCGCTGCTGGCCGTCCAGGCAAAGCTCACCGTGGGATTGTTGGTCACGGTGGTGGGCGAGGTCGGAACTCCCGGCACGGTCGGCGCCGTGGTGTCGATGCGAATGCCGTCGCTTGCTGATGAGAAGGCGCTGGCGTTTCCCGCGCTGTCGATCGCCCGCACCTGGGCGTAGAGCGTCTGACCATCAGCGCCCGTGACCGTCGTGCTGAGCACCGCGCCGACATTGCCGCTGAAGACATCGTTGCCGCCGGCAGTGGTGCCGACGCGCATTTCGTAAGTAACTCCGCCACCGCCATCGGCGCTGGCCGACCATGCGAAGGTGACCGCCGTCTGGTTGGTGAGCGCACCGGCATCGCTCGGAATGCCAGGTGTGATCGGTGCCAATGAATCGTAGGTCACCGTTACCATGTTTGAGGCGAGGTTACTATTTCCGGCTGCGTCAGTGACCGAACCCGCCGCAAGTTGGCAGGTCACCGCGCCCTGCCCGGTTGGAGTCACCGCCACGGTGAAGACGGTGGTGGACTGCGCCGTCACCACTCCGGCGGTGCCGTTGCCAATCGTTAAGGCCAAAGCATTGAGCCCAGTCACCGATTCAGAGGTGGTGATAGTAAAGATGATGGGCGTCGCATTGCTGGTCGCCGCGCCAGCGCTGACCGTGATGGTGGGTGCGCCATGGTCGATGATTACGCTTTCGCCAGTGACGCTCTGATTGAGCGCAACACCAGTGAGGGCGTTGCCGGCCAGATCGGTGATCGAGCCGTCATTCGTCAGGTCCAGACGCAAGCTGCCCGAACCGCTGCCGGTGGCGACGGTCAGCGCGTAGACTCCAAGCCCGATCGGCGTCACGGCGGTGATCGACGCACCAGTAAGACCGCTGGATACCAGCGTGAAGTCAGCGACGTCCAGACCGTTCACTACTTCGCTAAGCGTTACGGTGTAGGTCGCGGTCGCCGTGTTATTTGGAGAGGCGCTGGCGTTGACCAGCGAGACCACGGTTGGCGCCAAAGAATCGTAGGTTACCGTCACCACGTTTGACCCCAGATTGCTATTGCCCACTGCGTCAGTGACCACGGCGGCGGCAAGTGCGCAAGTTACCGCGCCCTGTCCGGTCGGAGTCACCGCCACGGTGAAGACGGTGGTGGACTGCGCCGTTACCACCCCGGCGGTGCCGTTGCTAATCGTTAAGGCCGAAGCATTGAGCCCGCTCACCGCTTCGGAGGTGGTGATCGTAAAGACGATGGGCGTCGCATTGCTGGTCGCCGCGCCTGCGCTGACCGTGATGGTGGGTGCGCCTCGGTCGATAATCGTGGTCACTCCGGTGACGCTCTGATTGAGCGCAACGCCAGCGAGGGCGTTGCCGGCCAGATCGGTGATTGAGCCGTCATTGGTCAGGTCCAAACGCACGCTGCCCGAACCGCTGCCGGTGGCGATGGTCAGCGCATACACTCCCAGCCCGGTCGGCGTCACTGAGGTGATCGCCGCACCGCTAAGTCCGCTAGCCACCAGCGCGAAATCACCAGTGTCCACGCCACTTACCGCTTCGCTGAAGGTTACCACCGTGGTCATCGTGCTTGCGTTCGTCGGACCCGCGACTGCGGGGGCGATCGTTACCACGGTCGGCGCCAGGGTGTCGATGGTGACTCCAGCACTGGACACTGCCGAGCTGAGATTACCGGCAGCATCGACCGTGCGCACGCTGGCATAAATGGTCTGACCGTTAGTGCCGACCTGGCTCAGCGACAATCCGCTGGTGGTGCCGCTGAACAGATTACTCGACCCAGGCGTCGTACCGATCTCAACGAAATAATGATTTACGCCTGCCGCGCCAACATCGACACCTGCTGGCCAAATAAAAGTGACCGTCGCGTTAGTGGTCAGAATGCTGCCACCGCTTAAAGACGCAGGCGCAATTGGCAGGCTGGTGTCAATGACGATGGCGCTGGTTGCGGCCAATGAACCGCTAACCCCTGGCAGTGGCAGCGTCAGCCCAGCAAGATTGCCGCTGGCATCCGTCATGACCGCACCATTCGCCTCTAAGGCAGTGCTGCCGGTGCTATCAAGATCGGCTGTGCTGTCAGCGGCTTGGACCGTATAAGTAAAAGCCAAAGTGGAGCTGCCGCTGCCGCTGGCGTAGATGGCATAGCGAACCGCTCCGCCCCCCAGATCAAGCGCCAGACGCGGCGGAGTGGTGCCGCCGTTGGTGTCGACCGTCAGCGGTTCAGTGAACTGCACCGCGATGGTCACGTCCTGTCCGGCCCGGTACGCGCCGTTGGCGCTTACCGCAGCCAGCCCGGTAACCAACGGTGCGACCAGATCGATGGCGTACAGTTGCCCAGTGCTATTTCCGTTACCGACCCCAGTTCCACCAAGCGAATTGCCCACCAAATCAATGATGGAATCGTCATCGACGAGGTTGAGTCCCAAGGTGCCCGCTCCGCTTCCTGCATTCACGCTCACGCTGTAAGTGGCAGGAGTCAGTTGAACGACACTGGTAATCGAAGCGCCAGCAAGACCCGTACTAGGGAGTGAAAAATCAGCCGTCGTGACCCCGCTCACCGGTTCGCTGAACACCACCAGATAGGAGGCCGTGCTCCCCACCAGCGGATTGGCCAGCGCGCGGTTGATGCTCAGCACGCCGGGCGGCACGGCATCCACGGTGACGCCGATACTTGGTGCAGAGTAGGGGCCGACATTGCCGGCGGCATCGTTAGCCCGCACGCGACCGTACAGCGTCTGGCCATCGCCCCCGCTGACTGCCGCCGTCAGTACAGCCCCCACACTGCCATCGAACACCTCACTACCATTCAACGTGGTGCCGACTTGAAGATCATAGCTGACCACACCAGAGCCGCCGATGTCGGTGGCTGGGGCCCAGGTGAAAATCACATTGGCCGGGCTGATCGTCCCCACCGTGGCCGGAATGCCTGGGGTGGTCGGCAAACTGGTATCAATGACCAGCGTGAAAGCCGAAGAGATGGGAGAACTATTCAGGGCTCCATCCACTGACGTGGCGGTGATCAGGTAAGTACCGTCCGTCAGCGCCGCGCTGGTCGCCGTCCAACTGCCATCGCCGGCCGCAGTGGCCGTGGCGACTTCAGCTCCACTGGCGAAAAGGTGGACCGTGCTAGCCGCTTCAGCGCCGGTGCCGGTAAAAGTAGGAGTGGTATCGCCGGTAATGCCGTCGTTGTTGAAAGCACCAGTGTCAGAACCAGAACTCAGAACGGGCGCGGATGGCGCGCTGAGTGGCGCCGTGAGATCAATGGTGAACGTAGGTCCCACGACGCTCTGCACTCCTGCCCCACCAAGTGGATTGCCCGCCAAATCAAGGATCGATTGGTTGTCCACCAACGTCAGGCCGACAATACCTTCGCCGGTAAACGCGCTGACGGTGACGGTGTACGGGCCAGCGCCGGTTCCGACTACTGCCACCAGCGGAGTGCCGAGAATGCCGCCACTTGTGTTGACCTGGAAATCTCCGCCATCGATCGTGAGCGGTTGGATCGGCTCGGTAAACGTGACGCTGAATTGCACCACCACGCCGTTAAGAGTCGCGCTCCCGACGCGGGCGATGGTGTCCACCAGCGGATCGATGGTATCGATCAACAGCGCACTGCTGCCGCCGAGCGAGGTCAGCACTCCCGGTGCAGGCAGCGTCACATCAGCCGCGCCGAACAAAGGAATGGCAATGGATCCACCATTAAGATCGAGCGCAGTGGTGGAGGAGTAGTCCAAGTCGGCGGTGTTGTTGCCCGCCAGCACGGTGTACTGAAACACCAGCACGGTAGTGCCAGAGCCCAGGACATAGTTGGCGTATGCACCTGTGTTCAGCAGCAATCGCGGGGTTCCCGTGACCACGACCGCTGCGCCAAAAGTCACTTGGATGGTCACCACTTGGCCGGAGTTGTATGCCCCGATGTTCGGCACCGCTGTGACGCCCACCACGTCGGAAGCCTCCGCCACCATCCCAGTCATGCCCGCCATCAGCGTGGCGATGCAGTAAAAGCGACGAAGGAAGGGAGTCATGATAGTGTGCACGGCGGTGTCCTCGCTGATGCGGATAGGTTGACGGTGAGAGTTGACGGTGAGATCGACGATCACCTCCCTATGGCGTCCATCGTGCCAAACCATTGGGCACGACCGCGCTCTGAATTGACAAGGGCTTAGAGCAATGGGGCGCTTGTGGGGCCGACAAGCAAGCTTGACGAAAGCTCAGAGAAATTGCGCGAAAGACATGGGTGCCAATGGGTTACCGATACGGTCAACGGTGTTTGTCGGGTCAAGCTTAGTTGACCGAATCAGCGTGCTGCCGCGAGGCGTTCGCGGGCTTTCACCCGCTGACTCATCGCCTGGCGGGTTACCCCCAGCAGGCGTGCTGCCGCCGCCTGGTTGCCATCGCTGCGGCACAGCGCTTCGTCGACCAATTGGTCGAGCGTTTGATCCATCGAAGGCAAATCAGCGGGAAAGGTGATGCCCAGGGCGGTCGTCGAACGCTGACGACTCAGCCGGGTGGTCGGCTGACGCTGAAACGGATCAAGGCAGAGTTGGCCTTCATGGCGACGCGCCACCGCATCGTGTACAGCCGCCTGCAGTTCGCGAATGTTGCCTGGAAAAGAGTGGGCCGAGACCAGGTCAAGAACGCGTCGAGGAATGGTGGGCGCAACGCAATCCAACGCATGAGCAGAGATCGCCACAAAGTGCCTGATCAGTGCCGGGATGTCCTCGCGGCGTTCCCGTAGTGCTGGCAGATGCACACGATGTCCACCCAAGCGGTAATAAAGATCGCGACGAAACCGGCCATCGTCGACCCGCATTTCGAGGTCGACACTGGTGGCAGTGACGACGCGTACTCGGGCTTGTTCACTGCGGTCAGCGCCGACCGGCAAGTAGTCGCCGCCTTGCAGCAGACGCAATAACTTGACCTGCGATCCCGGCGATAGGTCGCCGATTTCATCAAGAAACAGCGTTCCATCTGCAGCCCGCTCCACCAGTCCACGGCGCACTTCATGAGCGCCAGTAAAAGCGCCCTTGCGGTGGCCAAACAAAGTGTCAGCAAACAACGTGTCATCGAGCCCGCCCACATTGCAGACCACCAGTTCGCCAGTGCGGCCGCTGAGCGCGTGGACCGCGCGGGCGACGAGTTCTTTGCCGGTGCCGGTTTCGCCAGTGATCAGCACCGGACTGGAAGACGGTGAAACTGCTTCGATATAGCGGAAGAGGCAGCGCATCTCGGGATTGGTGGTGATGATGGCGCGAAAGTGCTCGGGATGGTCGAGCTGCTCAGCCATGCCGTCAGCGGCGGGGCGGCGCAGGCGCGACACCTGCATGGCCAGATCCAGCACTGGCAGAAGACGTTCCAGCCGAACTGGCTTGAGCAGATAATCGAGCGCTCCATTCTGCACCAACCGGACCGCCGTCTCGACATCCGAGGAGGTGGTGACAACGATGACTGGGATCTCGGGATAATCGTGCTTGATGAGGGCGAGCAATTTTTCGCCATCGATATGTGGCATATGCAGATCGAGCACCACCGCCGCTGGCCGCTCCTGCGCCAACAGGGCCAACGCGCAGCGGGGATCAGCACAAGTGATCGGCCGATACATTTCATGATGAGTCAGGCGGCCCGCCATGGCCTCCAGCGCGATGGTTTCATCGTCGATGATCATGATGGCGGGTTGCGGCATAGTCATGAGGCGTTTTTCCGTGGTAATTGGCGGGTCGTACGGCGTCGTGAACGGGCAGCCAAGGCTGCATATTCACCACTGATCCGAGCGCTGCCGAGAGTAATGAGTGCGGCGAGTGAAGTGAGGCCGTGCTCTGCCTCGGACCATGAACTGGTGCGGGCTTGCTGGCTCAGCGTAGTGCATGCTGTGGTGGCCCCACGCAGCGCCAAAGAAGCGCAGGCTCCGGTTAATTGATGCGTGGCGTTACGCACGGCGATCACATCGCGATCACGCACCGCAGTTTCCAACGACCAGAGGTAGTCTGGAATAGTGCGTAAAAAAAGCGTGATAATTGGACCGGCTTTTTGGTATCCTACTTCGTCAATAAAGCAGGCGAACTCATGGGCATCGAGCGGGTCTGCATTGGCGGACGCTGAATCCATCACTGGTAGTTCGCTGGTCTCAGCGACCTCATCACGGGGGATATGGGCCAGCGCGGCACCGGGCTCAGGTTGCAGCCAGCGGCACAGGAGCGAGGTCAGATGATCAGCGCGTATTGGCTTGGTCAGGTGATCGTCCATACCAGCGGCCAGACATCGTTCGCGCTCGCCCGCCAGAGCGTTCGCCGTAAGCGCGATGATCGGCACATGCCCACCATCGTGCTGTTCACGGAGGCGAATGGCGCGGGTGGCCACCCAGCCATCCATCTCCGGCATCAGGCAATCCATCAGCACCAGATCATAAGGAATCAGATTCAGCGCCGCGAGCGCTTCCGCGCCGTTGACGGCAACGTCGGCCCGAAGACCCAATTTGTCGCAGAGCAGCACGGCGATGCGCGAATTCACCACGTTGTCTTCCACCACCAGGACCCGCCCAGACAGCGTGATTCTGGGGACTTCAGCCTTGGCGGCTACGAGATTGCTGACCAGCCCCAGAGCACGTTCGAGCGCTGCGCGCAGAGGCACTTCACGCACCGGTTTGGTGAGATGCGTAGCAATCTCCAAAGCCTGCATTTGACGTGGGTCGGGCCGCTCGGCGATGGCAGTAAGAATGGCGAGCGCCAACCGTTGAACGGGGTAGATCCCGCGAATGTTTCGGGCGAGCGTCAGGCCATCCAATCCGGGCATGTTGCGCGCGAGAACAACCAGATGAAACGGATGACCGTTGCGGTCCGCTTGGGTGATGATGTCCATAGCCAAAGTCGCATCTTGAAGCTCTTCGCAAGATCCACCCCATTGGCGAATGTGATGACTCACCGTCGCGAGATTGGTTGGCCGATCGTCAACGCACAAAATCCGCTGGCCGTTCAACGACAGCGCTGGAGCTGGCCTTGCCGGCTGATCAAACCGCCGACAGCGAGCGCGGGCGATGAAGGTGCTGCCCTGGCCTGGGCTGCTCTCGACGCTGATCTCCCCACCCATCAGGTGGCACAGCCGTTGGCTGATTGCCAGACCAAGTCCAGAGCCGCCGAATTGACGAGCGGTGGAAGCATCAGCTTGGCTGAAGGCCTGAAACAGGCGCCGCTGAAGTTCCGGCGTCATCCCGATGCCGGTGTCAGAGACCAGCACCTCAAGCATGGTTTCGCTCTCAGGATGTTCAGCAGGAGCCAAGCGCAGGCGCACCACCACCTCGCCGTGATGCGTGAACCTGACGGCGTTACCCACCAAATTAAGGATCACCTGGCGCAAGCGGCCTGGGTCGCCCTCGACGAGATCCGGCACGTCAGCTGCGACTTGGCTGGCGATCTCTAGCCCTTTGGCCTGGGCTTTGGCCGCCAGCAGATCGACGCACTCCTCAATGATGGCCCTGGGATGAAAAGTGACCGATTCGAGTTCCATGCGCCCGGCCTCGATCTTTGAAAAATCGAGGATGTCGTTGATGATGCCAAGCAATGATTCAGCGGAATTTCCAGCCGTTTCAGCGTAGTCGCGCTGCATCGGTGAGAGTTCAGTACCCAGCAGCAAACCGGTCATCCCAATCACGCCATTCATGGGCGTCCGGATCTCATGACTCATCGCCGCAAGAAATTCGCTTTTTGTGCGAGTCGCGGCCTCAGCTTGGTCTTTGGCCCGCTGCAACTCATCCTCCGCCCGACGGCGATCACTGATGTCGAGGCTGGTACAGACATGGCCGATGACCAAGCCGTCCGGCTTGCGTAACGCGACCGTGCTCGCCAAGGTCCAGCGCGCGCTGCCATCGGGACGCAGCCAGCGGAATTCACGCGAACAAGCGGTCTCATTTACCGCCATACCCATCCAGGAGGACAGCACTTCTGGCCGGTCGTCAGGATGAATGGCGCTGGTCCATCCCTCGTCGAGCGCCTGGCGCTCAGTGAAACCCGTGATTTCCTGCCAAGTCGGATTGGTGTAGAGACATCCTCGATCAGCGTTCGTTACGAAGATGCCCACCGGCGCCATGGAGCACAAAAGCCGGAAACGTTCCTCGCTAGCGCGCAGTGCTTGCTCAAATTCTTTGCGCAACGAAATGTCGCTGAACGAGCCGACCATGCGCACTGCACGTCCGTTGGCATCCCACACGGCTTGACCGCAGATCCGGATCCAACGCTCGCCTTGGCTGCAAGTCGCAGGGAGCCGGCATTCAGTTTCCAGAGGACCGCGATCGGCCAGGTGGGCAGCGATGGCAGATTGAACCTGGGAGCGGTCCGCCGGATGGATCCATTCGGTAAAGGTGTCAAGGTGATCACAGCGACTTTTACAGGTGGATCCGATGATTTCGCGAGCGCGGTCCATATAGAGCACGGCTCCCTGAGCGATATGCCAGTCCCACAGCCCGTCTCTGGTTCCCGCCACTGCCAAGGCGAAGCGCTCCTCGCTCACTTGTAGCGCGTCCTGCGCCGCTGCCCTTGCCGCCATCTGTCTGCTCAGTTCAGCATTGGCTTTTTCTAGACTTCGGGTTCGTTCACCAACACGCTGTTCCAAATCCACGGCATGATCGCGAATTTGATCAAGTAATGCGTTGCGTTCCCGTTCGACCTGATTCCTGCTGTCAGCAATTCTGCGCAGCGATTTGGCGGTCGCCCACACCGCCAACACGGCGATAGTGATGTTGGTCACCGTCAGCACGCCGACGCCGAACTCAGTGCCAAACAAGCCGGCGCGCTGCGCCGACAAGCGAATCCATCCGACAATGATGGGCGCCAGGATCAACACCGGCAACAGCCGCCGTAACGTGATGCCGTCCGTTCCGCTACTGATCAGCGGTGCGAGCGGTCCATCTCCGATTCGCAACGAGAGCATACCAATGGCCAGGACCAACAAAGTTGCGGCGGTATGAATAGCCACGGTCGAAAACAGCGGATGGGCGTCGAGGCCGTGCGCACCATAAAGATGTCCGAGAAGATTGAGAAAAGCGAGCAGGGCGCACATCAGCGCACAGGCGTGGTAAAAAGCGGTTCGTGCAAAAGACCACGAGGCCAGGGCTAAACCGAGCAAAATAAAACAGACCGCAGTGAGCATTGGCATGCGCCCAGGCGCAGTAGTCAGTGGGTCGCTCAGATCATCGGTGACCAGAAGTTGATCAATGCCAAGGTCGACGCCGAAGAAATGCTCAACCAGCGAAACTAGACCACCGAGCGCGACGAAGATTGCGAAACATCGGGCAACCCCAGCAAATCGTGCGAGTGCCCAGGTTTGACCGCTCAGGGCGAGTCCCGAGCAAAGGAGCAGCAACGCCGTGTTGGCCTTCATGTGAGCCAACGAAGGCAGAATCTGCGTAATCTGCCGAATGTCGCACCACCATCCGACTAAAACTAATAACCCCACCACGATCGCTAGAATTCCCGCGCCAGTGGCTGGCCAAGTGGGCGATTCCCTTACCGAGGAATGCTCAGCCTCTCGGGCGCGAATGATCCGAGCGCTCGCTTCAACGAGCGCGACTGAGATCTGAGATTGGCGTCGTTCAGGTTCCTCTGCAGTCAGCGTTCCGGCACCCTGAGGCAGAGCAGATTCTGTACTTTGGCAGCGCATTAATGCAGAGTCGAGGTGGTTGCCGTTCAGTTGTTTTTGTCGTCGATCCTCTGACACCAAACCCCTCATTATCGCTTCATCGAAACACCAGAACGCACTTGGTAATGACATTCTTCCCCTAACTCAGGGGCTGTGATTCGGAATTTGCGAATTGGTATACATTGCGAAAACGAACTTCGTCAACAAGACCTGGATGTTCATGCAATTGCCTGGCCGCAACACGGGCAAGCCATGGTGTTCCTTGGCTTCATGTTTAGCGTCTCGCGCCATGCGCGTGCTTATTGTCCGGTTGGGTGCTTTCGGCGACATCATTCATACCCTGCCGTTAGCTGCAGATCTGCAGCGCGCCGGCCACTCGATCAGTTGGGTTTGTGAGGATCGTTGGGCCTGCGTATTGCAGGACAATCCAGCTATTCATCAGGTTCATCAATTGCCGCGTAAGGCATTGCGTAACGCGCCACTCATTCAGCGTTTGCTGCTGGTACGTCGGCTCACGCGTGAACTACGCGCCTGCAACTATGACGTGGTCATTGATGCTCAAGGCCTAGCGAAAAGTGCGCTTATCGCGGCAACCAGTGGTGCTGGGCGCAGCATTGGCCATGCTCGACCGCGTTCGCGTGAGGGGGCGTGGTTGGTTAATGATCGCTGCATTTCCGCAGTTGCCGAACATGTCATCGATCAACAACGTGCGCTGGGATTGCCGTTATTATGCGGAAAAAACGCACAAAAAGCGACCGGCGGTTGGAGGTTCCCGCTGCCAGCGTGGAATACTCAGCGAAAATGGGCGATGGAATGGTTAAATGCTCAGGGCTTGGATCCACGCTGCGGTGCGCGCGCCCTGATGCTGAATGTCGGCGCCGGCTGGCCGACCAAAGTGTGGCCACAGGAACGCCAAAGTGCTTTCGCGCAGATTTGTGCTGCACGCGGACTGCCTTTGGTTTTGCTGTGGGGCTCGCCAGCGGAACACGACCTTGCGCGTGCGATTGTCGCGGTTTGTCCGGCGACGCGGATGGCTCCGCCGACCACCATTCCGCAGCTTGCTGGTTTAATCGCGCAAGCTGGAGTACTGATCAGCGGCGATACCGGTCCATTGCATCTCGGTTTAGCATTAGGAGTGCCTGCCGTTGGTTTGTTTGGTCCAGTGCCCGCAGCGCGCAACGGCCCACGCGGCCGCAACTACCGTACTTTGCAAGCGCCCGGAGCTGCCTGGGAGCGAAAAGATGTGACCAAAGTAAATATGGGCGCTCTTGCGGCCGAAGCCGTTCTTGAACAAGCGTTGGCAGTTACGCTGACACTGAGTCACTCCATCGTCAGCGCAGCGAACAGCAATACATCGGTGACTTGACCAGTCACAGGGATGAGCACATGGTGAGCCCATGTGGCAAAGCCAAAACGAAGAATGTACTGCTACTATTCAGGTTCTGAAGTGGTCGCCGAAACAAGGTCAGGATATCTTACCTGACCGTGCCATGAAAGAATTGGATGAAGTGGTGGCCACGAATGTAGGGAAAAATTGGGTGCTTGAGATTTCTGCGATTCCCATTCTGAGCTCGAATGCGATTGCGCAACTTATTGGTGTGGTTCGACGAGTCAGCTTAGAAAATGGTCGCATCGCTTTAGCCAATCCTCCGTCAACGGTGGCAACGGTTTTACGCATGACGCGATTGACCAAGATGCTGCCGATGTTTGAAACCATTACTTTGGCGAAAGCCTCCTTAGCCTCCTTAGCCTCCTTAGCCTGAGGGCGATATGGGTCTGCCATTACAGCCAGAGCTCAAGCCCTGGACCGCTGGGCAGCGTCGCGCCTTGGTCATCACGGTACTCGCATTCAGCGTTTTTTTACTGGGCGCTTTAAGTCATGCGCGTCAAGAACCGCCGCGCTTACTGGGCAGTCATGGTCGCCCTGGAATTGAAGATTATCACACCGCCGCGCTGCGTTTGATCGCGGGTGCACAACATCGCGTGACCATCGCGATCTATGTGATCCGCGTTGATGAAGATGGCCCCGTCGATCATTTGTTTCGCGCACTTGGCGAAGCGGTTCAACGTGGCGTTGACGTGCGAGTGGTCCTTGATCGTGGCCTTGATTGGCGCACCGGTGCGCCGGATACCAAGCATGTCGAACCAGCGAAGCAACTCACCAAATTAGGCGTGCGCGTGGTGCTCGACGAAGAAGATCGCACGACGCACGCGAAAGTATTGGTCGTTGATGATCGCCATGTGATCGTCGGCAGCCATAACTGGACTCGCTCAGCGCTGGCAGCCAACCGTGAGTGGTCTGTTGAAATTGATGACGCGGTCATTGCTCACCATATTCAGGCAGAATTATCGTCGCTACCTGGGTGGTAAGCGAATAGCGCCGTTCATTTCCCTGTATTTTCGCTACGATCAGCGAAAACCATGCGGCCATTGCTGGTCGCATGCAGTCGAATGATGGTGCCGTTGATACGTTGGCCAATCGCATCCGCTGCATTGCTGACCACGACTAAACTTCCGTCATCAAGATGACCCACGCCTTGATTCTTTCCTTCGCCAAGTTTTTCAATCATCACCGCGATGACATCGCCAGGACGAAGTGTAGGAGTGAGCGCGCCTGCCAACGCCGATAAATCAATGACCGTAACGGCTTCGGCGATGCCACGATTGAGCACGTCTTTATCGAGTGCCAACAGTCGGCCATGTTCAAGTCTGGTCAGGTGCACCAAAACATCGGTCAAACTTTCTGCATTAGGAATTTCGGTGTCATCGATCTCCACCTGAACAAATGGCAGCGCACGCAATTCATTCAGTCCTTCAAGTGCACGCTTGCCTCGCGCCGATACGACCAGATCAGCGGATGACGCATGGCCCTCACAGGCCAATAATACTTTACGATGGATGAGCAAACGCCGTGGCAAAAGACCAGAACGAACCAGCGCGATGGTCCGGCCATCACCCAGCGCCGCAGCATCAAGGATCACCGCACCGCTGTCCGCGCGTTCGGCACGAAACTCAACGAAGGGAACTACCACGCGAAAATGATCAGCGTTGCGCAGAACCACAACCAGCACCAAATACGTGGTCACCAGCGCCAGTGGCAAGTCGAGATTATTGATCACCCCTGGATCCTGAATCACCAAGCGCAACACCGACAACAATATCCAGGTCAAAGTCAGGCCAGCGCCCAAACCCAAAATGAAAGCGACTAAACTACGCGTAAAACGCCGACGAAATGCGTGTTCGCTAGCAATCAACGTAATGGCAATGCCAAATCCCATCGCACCGCCAAACCACCCAGGCAAGGTGTCGCTGAGAGCACCACGGTAAATCAGCGCGCCGCTAGTCAGGCCGACCAAAGTCGACAACGCCACGAAAATGATGCGTACGAGTAGGATCAACATGGCCGAAAGCTAACGCAAGAATGGCGTGGCTGATAGTCCGTAAGTTCGGGAGTCAGAGAACCCGCGAGAGTCAGCCAACTTCAGCCAACTTCAGCCAACTAAGGGTCAGCCGCTGCGCCCGGCGACCACGCCGTGGCTGACTCCGCCGAAAAAAGACACCCAACGTTGACTGGTAAAACCGGCCTCGGCGATGGCGGCGTCGGCTTCCTCGCGCGACAGAAAGCGCGCGATGCTGTCATTTAAATAGCGGTAAGCGCCGGCATTTCCGGTGAGGGTGCCGCCCACCAAGGGGAACACCACTTTGCCAAAGCTGCCGTAAAAAGTTTTCGGCCACCACGACATTGGGCGGAAAAATTCTAAGATCAGCAGTTGTCCGCCCGGACGCAGTACGCGCGCCAGTTCGCGCAGAGCCAGTCGTGGATCACCGAAATTGCGCCAGCCGTACGCCACCATGGCTAGATCAAAAGAGCCATCAGCAAACGGCAGGTGCAGCGCGTCGCCAACGCTCGCCGACAGGGGGTGACCTTTGCGTTTATCGGTTCCGGCGACCAACATCGGCTGGCAAAAATCACAGCCGTGAACGTGCTTGGCCTTGCCCTGCGCTAACGCTTCTAGCCCTAAATCAAAGGTGCCGCATGCCAAATCAAGGACGTCCGTCGGCGCTCCGACGACCTCGCGCAGAATGCGACGGCGCCAACGCACATCGTTTCGCGCCGACAACACCCGATTGAGCAGGTCGTACTTCGGCGCGATGTTGGCGAACAATGCTTTGACCGCTTCAGACATATGCGCAGGTTTGCATCCAGCTGGCGCCACGCAAGCCCAGCACGCCCGAAGGAGCACAGCCATGGAACAGTGGTCGATTTTAGTCGAGAAGGAGTACCTCAAGTTCTCCTGCGCTCATTTTCTCATTTTTCCCGACGGTTCTAAAGAACGCCTGCACGGCCACAATTATCAAGTGGTCGCCGAGGTCGATGGTCACCTCAGCGAATTCGGCTTGGTCATCGATTTCAAAATGGTGAAGCCGATCATCAAGGAACTCTGCGATCATTTGGACGAACACTGGCTTATCCCAGGCGAGCATCGCGAGCTGACCTACAAACACCGTGATGATGGCCACACCGAAGTGGCGTATCGCGAGTGCCGTTACTTAGCGCCGACCAATGAAGTCATTGTTTTGCCAATCAACAATACCTCGGCAGAAAATTTCGCCGCGTGGTTGGGCCGGGCACTCTTTCGTCGCTTACAAGAATCGTTTGGTCGACTCAGCGTTCGTCGTCTGCGGGTAGCCGTGTCGGAAACCAGCGGACAGGCAGGGGTCTACACGTATTCGGACGGTTAATGGTCATCAAACCGCCTGAAATAAAAAAATCCGAGCGAAGAGACGGATGCATGTTTCAGTAGTCACGGCGAAAGCGCAACAGAAACAACAATGAAAGTGCCAGCGCCGAAAGACCTGATCCCAGACCACACCCACCGGCGGCGGTATCGCCACTGCTTGAGCTACCACCGCCGCCGCCAGGTGCGGCAGTAATGATTTGCACCAAGGTGGCTGAATTACTGGGCTGATGATCGGTCGCGCCGCCATAGGTAGCCGTCATCGAATGGCTTCCTGCCGACAGGCCGCTGAGGGTATACGTTGCTACTCCGGCTGAGATCGTGCTCGTGCCGAGGACTGCCGCTCCATCGCGAAAAATAACGGCGCCGGTTGGAGTTCCGCCAGCAACAGCAGCCGTGAAAGTGACGGTCGCACCGGCGACGACCGGACTTGCGGACGATGTCAAGGTCGTCGTCGTTGCATTACCCGTCACGGTGTGAGCGGTTGCCGACGAAGCACTGGCAGTGAACTCAAGCGACGGGACAAACGTGGCGGTGAATGAATGCGCGCCCGCAATCAAAGTGTTGGTGGTAAATATCGCCTGGCTTCCTGACAGGGATACCGTTGCCAGCACCACACCTGAGTCCGTAAACGATATGGCACCACTGGGCGTTGCCGACGCTGTCACGGTGGCGGTCAGCGTCACAGCGGCACCGGACGATGATGGTGATGTTGGCGACACCGCCAGGACCGTAGAGGTAGGAGTACCCGTTACCGTCTGTATCAAAATATCGGAGCGATTTGGTGCGTAGGTGGTGTTTCCCTCGAACATGGCGGTGATTTGACGCGCACCGGGTTTATTATCCGCTTTGATCAACGAGGCTTGACCTGCTAAACCAACAACACTGCTGCCCAAGAAATCAGCTCCATCCCAGAACGTCACGTTCCCGCTGGTTACGCCAGCAACTTGTGCCGTGAAAGTCACATTGGTTCCGTAAGTCGACGTCGGGCTTGAACTCATCAGACTAATAGTGCTGTCGAAAACCGCGACGCGCTGCAATACCGCATCGTTATGCCCGATGCCGCCGACCAGGCTGAGTTGATATCTATCCGAACCAATCGTGTACGATCTTAAATAATTGCTTGGCGAGTCTGTGGATGATAAAATCAGCGGATCAGTTCCGTCATTTTCAATCAACGTATACGTCGTACCGATTACCGGCGCAGGAGAGGCAGAGACATTTACGCCCACTGCGGCGCCACCAAGATTCACCGTTCCGTTGACGACGAATTTGTCCGCACCCAAATTCGTCACATCAAAATTAATCGCATCGGCGCTATAAAGTCGCACGTTGCCGTTCGAAGTCAGGGTTCCGATTCCTGAAGATGTTCCAGGCGCAATGATCGCCGCTGACTGGTTCAGTGACGTTATGCCACCAACCGTGCCGGTGCCGATGATATATCCTTTGCTGATTTGCACGACGCCAGGCAACGTGGTGCCCGCTTGCAGTTGGAGCGCGCCACCATCGATAAGCGTTCCGCCAGCGTAGCTGTGCGCACCGTTGATGATAAGGATACCATTGCCGGATTTAATGAGTCCACCGCTACCACTGATGATACCAGTTTGCGCTAATATTCCACTGACATGGTCGACGTTGAAACCTTGAGTGGTCGCCAGTACGAGTGGCAATCCAATCTGTGCGGAGGAAGCACCATTGAGAAAGAACCCGCCATTCAAAGTGATCACGTTTCCGGACAGGACATAACCACTGGCATTGATCGTTAGTGGTCCGAAAGCGGAATAGTTGGTAAAGTCATTGATCGCGTTCTTATTCGTCACGCTGGGAAAAGTCAGCGCAGCACCAGCGATTGGTGCCATGCCACCCCAGTTTGCGGGCACTGACCATTGCGGTAATCCGCCGCCGCCGTTCCAGGTCTCGGCCTGCATCAGCGACGCACAGCAGAAAAGTGCGATAAAAGCTGTGATGCGGTGGATTGCAGTAAACATAAGGACGGACTCCAAAGAAGGGCGCGCAGCCTCCAACGACGCTGCGGAGGCACAAGCGACAGACGGCTACGGACCACAGGATCGTGCTGCGACGTCGTATAAAACCAGGAGTCCGTAGCCGGTAGTCAGTAGTCAGTAGCCTTCTCATCAGCCTATAACTCGGCGTTATTGCTCTGACGTAGCAGTAAATATAAGCCGATTTTCCGCCATGACCGCTTCAAATAAAATACCCCGTCGCCTAATGAACGACGGGGTCAGATTTATTCTACAAAACCAAAACCGTGGGGATCGCCCAAAGCCTTGGCGATTTCAGATCACTTATGAGCTGTGATGAATTCGCGCAGTTTCGGCTCAGCTTGGAAACCCATCGCGGTGCCAACCACTTTGCCGCCCTTGAACAACAGCATGGTGGGGATGCTCATGACATTATATTCTTGTGCGGTGTTTGGATTATCATCGACGTTGAGCTTGCCGATCTTCACGTCCTTCATGTCATTGGCGAGTTTTTCGACGATCGGTCCGACCATCTTGCAAGGGCCACACCAAGGGGCCCAAAAGTCGACCAGCACTGGCTTGTCTGATTTGAGGACGTCAGAGGCGAAATTGGCATCGGTAAATTCAAGGGCCATGGGATGTTCCTGATGGGTGTGAGCGGGACGCTAACCGTGCATCACCGGCTGGCAATCGTATGTCTTATGTCCGATGTCCGATGTCCGATGTCCGATGTTTACAGGACGAGGTCTTTGGCGATCAGCGAGGGTTCAGTCGGATTTTGGCAACCTAAAACAACACCATACATATGGAGCTCATAGACATCGGACATCGGACATCGGACATCGGACATAGAAAGGACATCGGACATCGGACATAGAAAAAATCATTTTTCCGCCCGTGCATCCAATACTTGATTCAGCGCTAATAACAGGGTCGCCATGCATCCACAGGCGATCAGCACCGGCCACCAGCTGAGCGACAAATTGCTGAGAGTGGCGGTCACTCCGGCGATGATGCGGCCAAAACTGTGGGCAGAGCTGGCGCTGTTGCTGACGCCAAGAAAAGACAGCAGGCCTTCCAGCATGATCAGCCTGGGCATCAGCATAGCGCCATAGGTGAACACCGTTGGCGCAACTCCAGGCAGAATGTGCCAGCGCATGCGATGCAAAACACCAGCGCCCAGCGAGCGACTGGCCTCGACATACGCTTCGTTTCGTAGCCGCAGGACGCGTGCGCGAACCACGCGACTGATTTGTTGCCAATAGAGCAAACCCATCGAGGCAAAGATCACCACCGACCCGTAACTTTGCAGCGCCGCCACCATCACCACGATCACCACCACGTTTGGTACAGCAGCCGTGACTTCGACCAGACGCATTAACAGTTCATCCCAGCGTCCACCCAGCAATGCGGCAGCAGTGCCGTAAATGGTACCAATAATAATGGCAACGATCGCCGCTGCCGCAGCAATCACCACGCTGGTCGAGAGTGCTGCCGTTAATCGCAGCGCTAAACTGCGCCCAAGTTCATCCGTTCCGAGCAAACTGAAGCTGCCGTTCGCGGTATGCGACCATGGACGTAAAAGGCGATCAGGCGGGCTGGTATGATCGGCGTTGCCGCCACTGACGATTTCCCACACGCTGTGATGTTGCACTAAACCGTACGAATCACGCGATGGCCACCAGCGTCCGCCAAGTAAGCCCGTGACCAACATGAGGGTAAGCACGACCCAGGCGATTCGCTCGGTCACCGCACAAGCACGCCACCACGTACGTATCGCGCTCATCGGCCGACCTGTGCACGGCGACGTTCCACTCGACACGTTGCCCATGCACCGAACGTCAGTTCGGTTTTGCCAGGACGGCAAGCGGCATCACGGTTGATCAACATGTTCTGGTAATAAAGCCAGCCGCGCCTGCCGCCAGCGGGCAGGCTTGTTTCCCGCGTCTGCCGCCCAAGCATGGCCGCATGCTGCCCATAACCGTCCTCCCCAGTTTGCTGTCCGCTGATTTTACTCGATTGGCCGATGAATTAGCGGCCTGCAAGACTGCCGGAGCACGCATGTTGCACGTCGATGTCATGGATGGTCACTTCGTGCCCAACCTGACTTTCGGGCCGTTCATGGTCGAAGCGATGCGCCGCGCCACCGATCTGCATCTGGACGTGCATCTGATGATAACCGACCCGCAGAAATATATCGACGATTTTCGCAAGGCTGGTTCCGACGCGATCACCATTCACGTCGAAGCGATCGGCCAACGTCAATTACAAACCGTGATTGATCAGGTGAAGGCCAGCGGCGCCAAGGTCGGTCTGGCACTCAATCCAGATACCGATCCAGAGCTGTGGTTCTGGGCCTTTGCCAAAGTCGACCTGGTGATGTTCATGACCGTCTATCCCGGTTTCGGTGGCCAAGCTTTCATTCCGCAAGTTCGTCCACGCATTCGCGCCACTCGCGCCAAGTTTCCGAAACTCGACATTCAAGTCGATGGCGGCATCGCCCGCGACACCATTCCGTTAGTGATCGCTGACGGCGCCAATCGCTTAGTTTGTGGCAGCGCGTATTTTAAAGATAAAGATCAGGCGGGATTTATTAAGTGGGCAGAGGGGCTGCATGCTTCGTAAATGCAAACATTTAGGTTTTCAACCGGGCCTGCCTAGGGCTTGGATTGGAATCTGCACATTCATTTGCCTCCTAAGTCTCAGTGGTTGCGCAACGAGAATTCCATATGAAGGCGATTTGGCATCTCTCAAACAGGCAATGTTTCCCAAAGTGAAGCCTCAGCAAATTGCTTTAATGGACCCTGTAAACAATACGTCCGTGACCAAGGAATTATATCCGCAGATTACCGTAGAGTATGTTCCTTCCACGAATAAAGAGCGAGGTGGACTTTACCCATATATTCTTTTGCCAATTCAAGAGACTGACGATTTGCTGGTCTATTCCATCAACACAGACAGCAGTGGACTCTATTGGCGAGAAGGACAGGTATCCATTCGAGTCACAGGTCAAGAAGCAGTCATTCATGGTGGTAACGAAACGGTTTTAGATTTCATCCGCTACTCCATTGAGCACAGACCGTCGACGCAAGAACGCCTTACATCACCGGTAAAACCATGACGCTCACCCGCACCGACATTGAAGCCCGTGAAGACACGACCCTTGCCAGTTATGCCATGCGCGCCGCGCAATCGCGTGGCCGACAACATGCCAGCACGCCTGATGCATTCCGCAGCGAATACCAACGTGATCGCGATCGCATCGTCCATAGCCGAGCGTTTCGCCGTTTGCAGTATAAAACCCAGGTTTTTACCAACGATGAAGGTGATCATTTTCGTACGCGATTAACTCATACCATTGAAGTCGCCCAAGTTGCCCGCGTCGCCGCTCGTCGTTTACGGTTGAACGAAGATCTGGTCGAATGCGTGGCCTTAGTGCATGACGTCGGCCATCCACCGTTTGGTCATCGTGGTGAAGATCTGCTCGCTGAGTTGATGAAAGATCACGGCGGCTTCGAACACAACCGCCAAGGCCTGCGCTTGGTCGAAGAATTGGAGATTCGTTATCCCGAATTTCCCGGTTTGAATCTGACCTACGAAGTGCGTGAAAGCATCATCAAGCATTCGGCGCACTATGATCGCACCAAAGTTCCTCGCCGATTTCAGCCAGAGGAAAGTCCGTTGCTCGAAGCACAGCTGGTCGACGAAATCGATTCCATCGTCTACGACTGCCACGACATCGACGACGGTTTGCGCGGCGGGTATGTCACCGTCGAACAACTCCGCGAAGTGCCGCTATGGAAGGGGGCCTGGAGCGAAGCCGTTGCCGCCAGCCCGCGTGATACGCCTGATAAACTGATCGTCGATCGCGCACTGCGCCTGTTGCTCGATAGTTTGGTTGGCGATTTGGTCGAGCAGATTGAAGCCCAGATTCGCTCTCGGCGCATCGATTCGCTCAGTGCCCTGCGCGCCAACCCGCATCAAATTGCCAACCTCAGCCCCAGCCTCAAAAACGCCAAAGAATCGTTGGAGGCCTGGCTATTCGCCAATCTCTACCGCGATTACCGCGTGAATCGCGTCTTCCATAAAGCCCGCCGCATCCTCGGCGAACTGTTCACTTTCTTCACCACTCACCCCGACAGCCTGCCGCCCGAACACGCCGCCCGCGCCGAAGGCGCCGGTCTCCACCGCGCCGTCGCCGATTACATCGCTGGCATGACCGATCGCTTTGCTGTGGAAGAACATCGGGCGCTCTATGGCTAAAATAGCAGCGCCTACGCACTTGGTTCACTATTTCTCATCTTTCTCATCACACAAAAAATAATCGCAACCATTTTGATTGAAGTACGTTGGTCCCCCATGATCCCTATACTGCGTTTGATCCTTGGTCTGTTTGTTCTGGGTTACTTGTCTTGCGCGCCTGACGTGTATTGCGGCGAAGCTGAGGGTGAGCTGAAGCTTGATGCTGAATGGGTGCCCAGCG
This sequence comes from Planctomycetota bacterium, assembly GCA_043775355.1. GTDB lineage: Bacteria > Planctomycetota > UBA11346 > UBA11346 > UBA11346 > BOG-1363. The sequence goes on along the minus strand of JAYVSL010000167.1, from coordinate 25,704 downwards.
AAGCTCAGTTCATTTCCGATTATGACTTCCTTTCTGCGCAAATAGTTCCTGAGGTTGAAAAACTGTCTTGGGGTTCCGCTGGGCCCGATCTCGTGCGCTTACGAGAACAAATCGCGCTGTTCGCAGAAAGATCCAAGGACGTCAGCGAATGGAGCGTCGCTGGGCGGTTGCTCAGCAAAAGACTCAAACTGGCTTTGGGCGGAATTCCAACTCCGCACGAAATAACCATGATTTTACCTGGTATTGCGCCACTTTTGGCGCTACCGAAGCGCAGCGCGGGCGTGACCTGGCGCGTTTTTCGAATGACGCCGACGGACGCGACGGGGGTGCTCGACACCGTGTGGAGGCACGCGCTTTCGCCACTGCCCGACCGCGACGCGTTGATCGACAGCAGTAAAGAGCAGCGCGACGATTTACGTTTTGCGGGGCCGGGACTGTACCGCATTGAAGCCGAAGACGATCAGGTGATGGCTTTGCGCCAAGCCGTGGTCGGTGATCTGGCGGCGGTGATCGCGGTTGAGCCGCGCCGTGGTCAGGTTTTGGCTTTGATCACCGATCACGACGGACGGCCACTGGCCGAGGCCGAGGTGGCAGTGCGTCTGTTTTTAACCGGAGAGGTTGCCGTTCCAGCAGAAAAATTATCGCACTGGTCGACGCGTGGCGCGTCCAGCGATCAGTCGGCGGTCGTCCACGATCGCTGGAATTCTCCGCTTCTAAACGCGCTGAGCGAAATGACCCTGACCGCGCGTACGGATGTCGGCGGGTTGGCGGTCATTTCTTTCCCTGTGCCGGGTGACGGACTTCGCGTGGGCTGGCAATTGGCCGTGCATGGACGTCCCGGCGACACTCATGCGCCGCTGTTGATTGCAGCCGGCGACGTTGCGGCTGATCAGCCCAGCACGACGACGCTGGCCCAGGTGTCCGCTGACCGACCGCTGTATCGAGGCGGTGATACCGCGCGACTGCGCTTGGTGGTGCGGCGTTTTCATGATGGTCACGAACTGCCCCACCATGACTGGCGCGGACGGCTGCGGCTGACCCACAACAACGATCTGCTCGCTGAAATGCCGGTAATTACTGGTGAATTCGGCACCGCTGCGGTGGACGTGGCACTGCCTGCAGAAATCACCACCGGGGCTTATAAGTGGGAACTTTATCCACCTGCTGCTCTTCCTCCTCTTTCTGCGGACGACGAAAAAGTTGACGCGATCGCTTCGGGTGCCGCCTTTCAGGTCGAAGATTTTCGCCTCGACGATTTAGTGATCGAAGCCACGACCGATAAATTGGCGTACGCTGCTGACCGCGATCCGGTGGTGATGACCATCAATGCCCACTTGCGCGATGGCACGCCGTTGGGATCAGCAAATGGTATTGCCACCGTGCAGAATACCGGCCTAACGACGCCGTTTACCACCGACGGCCAGGGCCGTGCTGTGCTGACCTTCCCACCAAGTATTCATGTCATAGATGCGCGCGTGACCATCACCGTAGAGGACGCGCGCCGTCGGCCGGTGTCGACGACGATCACCATACCTGGGGACACCCGGCTGCTGGCTGACCGGCCACGACTGACGGTCGCTTGCCAGCATCTTTTGGTGAGCGTCAGCGAAGGCATCACCGTCACGTTCGCCAGCGCGCACCAACAACCGCTGCCCGTGCTGGTGACGTTGATGCGCAGCCTGCCCAAATACGAAGACGTGCCGGTGGCGACCGCGACGGTGATGCTGGTCAATGGACTTGCGACCTATCATTTTTCCGCCGTCGCGCCTGGCAGTTATAATATCAGCACGGACGCGAATGCCTTTCGAGTAACCGGAAACACGACTTGTGAAGTCGTCCCTGACCGTGAGGTCGATCACGCTCGCGACCTACGTTTTGATATCGCACCAGGCCCTCATCGCATTGGCGATGTGGTCACCGTTCGCCTTGCTGGACCTGCCGACGCCGTCGCTCTCGTCATGATGGAAGGCCGCACCAGCGTCGAACATCGCGCAGTACGTTTGGTTGATGGAATAGGCAGCGTGGACGTTCGATTGGTGGCTGACCATGTGCCTGCCGTGCGTTTGAGCGCAGCGCTCAGCGGCCGCGAAACGCGCACGATCCGCGAAGAAATCGCCATGGAGCAACTCACCAACTTGGTCGTCACCGTCACGCCCGAAGCCGAAGAACTGGCGCCTGGCGTCACCACCACCTGCCGCGTCGACGTCCATGATGACAACGGCCGGCCGGTTCTGGGCGAAGTCGCGCTCAGCGTGGTCGACGAAGCGATCTACGATCTTGAAGCCGAACCGTGGGGGCCGTTCCGTTTCGCTGCTCCACTGCCGAATGTGCGCACCGCGACCTGGCATGATGCGGCGCCAGAAGGCGACCTGAACCTGTTAGATAGCTTATTTGCCGACGACAACGACGGAAAATTTCGTCTGCGCGGCTGGCACTTCGACCAGGATGCCAACGGGCAAGGTGCTTTCATGGCGGTCGGGGGCATGTTCGGTTCACGCTCCGGCGGCGGAAAAAGGCGCGCCTTGGCAAGGGGGGGTGGATCACGGAGTAGTGAATCGGCAGCCAAAACCCGCCGCGATTTCAGCGTCACCGCGTTTTGGTCGCCCAGCGTGCGCACGGACGCCTTCGGCAAAGCCGAGGTCACGCTGACCATCCCCGACAGCTTGACCGCGTGGCGCATCAGCGCGCGCGTCGTGGCGCATGATCGCCGGGCCGGATATGCGCGCGCCACCATTTATACGCGTCAAACGGTTTCACTGCGCCCGGATCTGCCACGCCTGCTGCGGCGCGGTGATACCTGCGATTTTCAGGCGGTCGTCATCAATGATCGTGATGAGCCGTTGACCGGAACGGTTACGATTACTACCAAAAATTTACCAATAACGAACCCCAGCGTGCCGGTCGACATCAAAGCGCGAAGCCAGGCCATCGTGCGTTTCACTGGCACGGTTCCGACGACCGCTGACGAAGGGCCAGCGCCCATGCGTCTGGAGTTGACCTCCACCAATCCTGATGACGTCGTCGGCGACGCGGTGGAATTAACCGTGCCGATTATCGCTGCTGGCGAACCCCAGCGCTTCGTCGCCAGCGGCACTGCGGCTGGCAAAGCAACGATCAGCGTGCCCGCGCTGACGGGTTCGGATTATCGCGCGACGTTGGTTCTGTCAGCTGGACCCGCTGGCACATTAATCGCCGCCGCCGATTGGCTGAGCGGCTATCCGTATGGCTGTGTCGAACAAACCATGAGCCGATTCATGCCAGCACTGGCTTTGGCGAGCGGCTTAGAACGCGCTGGCATTGATGCGACCACCGTGCGCACGGGCTTGGACGAACGCGTCACTGCCGGGCTGAATCGATTGGCGGCGATGCGTCGGGCCGACGGTTCGTGGGGCTGGTGGCACGGCTTGGACGGCGATTTAGAGATGACCGCTTTTGTGCGCCTGGGATTGATCGAAGCCGCTGCCAGCGGTGCGGATCTTACCAAACACGGACTGGGACGGCCTTTTGTGTTCGCCTGGAAACGCTGGCTGAGCGAACCGGCAGTCATGGCCGCGCTTCGTGGTGAGCCGTTACCAACCGCTGAAGATGAAGTACTGGCCAGCGAAGAAACGCTGGCGTTGTTTCGCGCCGCTCTTGGCGTCACCCAGGTGGATCGTGAATCGCTGTTGTTGCTGGCCTACGTCGAAGCGCGTGCTGGCCGCGTGAAAGCGGACGATGTACGACCGCTGACAACCGCGAACGTGTGGCCCAGCATCGGCGAACGCGCGCTGGCCGCGCTGACGTTGGATGCCAGCGGTGATCATGCCGGCGCGACATTGGTGTTGGCGCAAAATCTGATGCCGCGCGTCACCGTCCCCACCGGTTGGCTCGCCGATCCCACCGTGTCGACGGCCTGGGCACTGCGCGCGGCGGTCGCCATCGATCGTGCACACGCTGATGAATGGTGGCGCGCGCTGGCCGCTCAGCGGCGCAGTGCGCGTTGGGAATCCACCCGCCACACCGCCTATGCTTTACTGGCGGCTGCCGATTATCTGAACGTCCATCCCGCTCAAGGCGCGGCTCAGACGTGGCGAGTCACGCTTGACGGTACTGATATTGCCCACGGTATTTTCACTCCAGGTAAACCGCTGCCACCGATCACGCTGCCCTCCGCTGTGCTGGTACGCGGCGCAAACATATCCGTTATCACCGACGGCGGTGCGTGCGATTACGATTTAACCTGTGCGTGGCGCGGCCAAGCGGCGACGGCGACGCCAGCTTCATCGCTGACGCTCGAACGGCGCTATCGCATCGTCACTCATGGTCCGTTCGGTGAGGAAGTGCTCTCCGATCCCGTCGTCGCCTTTCAAGCTGGCGATCGTGTTCGCATTGAGTTGGCGCTGAACAGTTCGCGCCCGATCACGCATGTGCTGGTCGCAGATCCGCGTTGCCCAGGGCTGCAACCGGCGCTGATTCGCAGTGACGTGCGGCATGCACCCGCCGACAGCGTCAGCGTGCGCGACGGAGAAATAGCCTTCTTTATCAATGCGCTGAAGCCCGGTCGTACGGTCATCGCGTACGATGCCTACGCTGAACGCAGCGGACGTTTTGCGGTTCCTGGCGCGCACAGCGAAGCCATGTACGAGCCCATCATTGCCGCACAAACAGCCGGCAGTGCGGTCACTATCGCACCAACCGTGTTGGCTATTCCCGCGCAAAGCCGGGTGACCGCTGACGTCGATGCCTATGACACTTTGGTCCGTGATCTTATCGCTGCGCTAGAAATTCCTGGCGGTGGTGCGCGCGATGGTGCCCTCCTGCGCCGTCTTTTGGATTTACCTGACAGCGCCAGCTACACCTATATCGAACGTGGACTTCCCGGTTTGGATGCGGCGGTGTTACTGGACCGCGATGTAATGAATCATGTCGTTCAACGGTGGGCGGATTACCTGCATCATCGCCAACACTACAGCGACCAAGGTCCCGATCTTCCCGTTCTTACCCGCCTGTTCGCGTTGCCAGCTTCTGATGACCAATTTGCCAACGTCGTTGAATCGCTGCTATCGGCCGCCAGCGAACGCCGCATGACCACCGCCACCACGCTGCTGACGCTGTCATTGCCACGCACCGTGCGCGACCGAATTATCATCGGATTAGCTAGCGCGCTGAGCACCGAGCAGGGACTGAACTTCAGTCTTGATCTGCCGGAGCGACGTGACCGCGTGATCATGCTGCGGACGCTGATCACTGAAAAAATAAATTCTCTGAGGAATTTATTTCAGGGCTTTTGGAGCAGCGAGCGCACCACCTGGGACAAGACGGTGATCGCCGGACGATGCGCGGTGGTGACCCGCTTAGCGACTAAGCTGACAACCGCCGTCGGGCTGGAGCGGCAGTACCTTTGGCAAGCCTTGAGCCAAGTTCAATCGAGCCTGCAGTCGACGATTTTTTATCAGGATCTTAAGCCCGAGGTTCGTGCTACGCTTCTCGAAACGGCCAACAACGCGACCCACGTATTGCTCGTCATGCGCGGCGCGGCGCAAACAGCGCGTGAACGTGCCATCGGTGATGAAGCGCTGACGATCATTGCTCAGCATCGTGCTCTGCCGCCAGACACCATCGCTGAGGTGCTCCGCATCAGCGACGTCGCCGACCGCATGCAGCTGGCGACCCATTTATTTCCGTCTTTATTACAAGTGCCGTGGACGATCTGGCGTGATGCTTACGCGCAGGAAACGCACGCGGCTATGCGCGTGGTACTGGTGACCAGCATGCCCGCGCTGTTGGAAAAGGCGGACGACGTGGAAGTGCGCCGCGCGTGGTTGGCCGGCGCTATTCGCAGTGAACGCGATCAACCCACGCGGCAAACGTTGGTCACGATTTTGGCGAGCCATCTGCCCAGCGCAGCGGTGGCGCTGATCGATATTCCCGGTGTGGCCACCGAGGTGATCATCGCCCTTCGTCAGCGCGCGTTGAGCAAAGAATTACTCGCTCGGCTACGACCATTTTGCCAACAATTATTGACCACAGGCGCCGACCTCCAAGCCGTGGTCAGTGCTTGGCACATCGCCCCAGATGCAACCTTGCCGCTGGAACGCCTGCTGCTGATCGCCACGTCCAGCGAGGATTCAATTCCTGGGCTGATTTCCGCATTGGCCGCGCATCGGCTTGACCCGCAGGCGCTATGGAAACGCCTGGAAAAAACCAGCGATCATCACGCCCGCTGGCGCTTGGCTGAGCTTCTCGCCAAACTCCTCGCCGAGCTTGATCAAGACGTTTCATGGCTGCGCCCATTGGTGGAAAAACCACATGAACTCTCGCGCTATGCGGTCGCCATCCTCGCCACGCGCGGCGAGGCCACTGCCCTTGCGCAAGTGGATGAAATTTACCTGATCAGCGAAGAACCGTTGGAAAAACACGCGCTGGAAGATGCCGTCCGGCGTAGCGGCAATGTCGCGCTGCTGCGTCGCTGGCTGACCCGCGCGGATCAAAAAATTCCGCACGAACTCGTTCGTCTTGCGGCAGAGCAAATCACCGACGATGCATTAACAAACCTGGCAGCCAGCGACGCCCGCATTTTAGAAATCCTGCTGCCCAGCTTGGTCAGCCGACACGTGATCCGCGCCGAATTGCTACCGCAGTTGATTGACCTGGCCGCCAACGGAACCGTCACGCAATTCAACTCCATCCGTCTTTTGCTTGCCCAAAGCGCGCCGACCACGCTGGCGCCGATCATGGAAAAAACCTGGATTTCCGGCGGTTTACGCGCTCGCCTGCAGCTTACGAGATTGCTCGACCAACATGATGAACCCTTCTGGGCAACGTGGTTGGCACCACGTTTAGCGAACGCCGATCCATGGTTATTCACCGCCATTGCGCAGCGCTTCGTGCGCTGCGGTGGACCACCGCCCCCGAGCTTCGCCATCACCACCGCCGACCGTTACGGACATCTACGCCAGTACGACGACGCTCGTTTGCGCGCAACGCTGATCGATCCCAATCCCGCCTGGCGCCAAGCCGCCGCCGCCATGTGGTATGAACGCCACCATGAACGCCTGCGATACAGCGGACAAAATGGCGACGCCCAGATTTATGCCCCGTGGATTGACCGCAGCCGTTGAGCGACGTCCGAAGTTCTGCGCTCACGAAAAAACAACTCGGATGGCGTCATGAACGCTCTTCGTGCGGCCAAGTTCCGACCGACCAGTCGGTCGGAACTTGTGTATTCGTCAACCAGCGCACTATTCGCCACCCATGACCGAGCCTGTTCCTGCTCCTGTGACAACAAATGCCGTCCAATCCCCATCGAAACGCGAGGCTATCATCGCAGCGGCGGTGACCTGCTTTTCCCGTGATGGATTTGCGGGAACCACGATTTCGGCGATTGCTCAACAGGCCAAAATCGGCAAGGGCACGGTCTATGAATACTTCACCTCCAAAGAGGAAATCTTGGTCGAAGCCTGTCTGCACTGCTGCCAAGAAAATCAGCTCAAAGTGCAAGGACTTTTAGGCAGCGCTGGTCACGGCATGCATTCGGGTGGTAGCGATGTGACCAAGTCGATTCACCGGCTGATGGTCACGGTTTTTAGTGTGGTGCCGTCGGGCAGTCAAAGTTACACGCGCCTGTTTCTTGATCTGTGGACCGTCGCGGCAAGTCAGCCTCAGGTGCTATCGCAAGCTCAGTCCCGCCTGCGCGAGGTCTATGCTCAATGGGAAGGCGTGATCACGTTTTTGTACGGCGCAGGGTTGGCGCAGGGCGTGTTCAGGCCGTTGCCTGATCCGACGATCTTGGCGCGCTTGTTTACCGCCATTATTGATGGCCTGATCTGGCAACTGCCCTTTCGCACCGATCGTTCGCCGGAAACGTTGGCGCGTTCAGCCGCCGACTGCATGTTGACGTTGATGTTGAAAGACGTTCAGCGACCGCCTGAAGTCTTTGCTTAGAAGCTGTCTGGAAATACAGGATTGAACAGGATTGAACAGGATTGAACAAAAGTGCGCAGAGGCACAGAGATGGAAAACGCTCATATTTATCAGAAAATCGTGACTTTTCCCATCACCTATGATCTCATGATTGCTCTGCGCCTCTGCGCCCTCCTGTTAAAATTGTCTTTTCAGACAGTCTTTAAGGTAAGCGGCCTCACCGTGCGTCCAGCTATGCAGTGATTGATCTCCGCGAAATCTCCTGACTCTGACGCCCACCATGCACTACCTCACTCGCCGTTTTGGCTTCAGCGCCAGCCACCGCTTGCACAGCACCTTGCTGGATGCGCCGGCCAACACCTGCACCTACGGTCTGTGCGAAAACATCCACGGTCATAATTACCGTTTAGAGGTGACCGTGAAGGGCGAGATTGATCCGCGCACCGGCTTTTTTGGCAACGTGATGGAGCTAGCCGAAATCGTCAAACGTTTGGTCGTCGATCCCTGCGAACATCAGTATTTGAATGATCTGCCGCTCTTCAAAGGCACCACCACGACCATGGAAAATCTCGCGAGTCGAATCTGGAGCGCGATCGAGCCGGAGTTAAAACAACGTGGATTTATTTTGAGCGAGGTGTTGCTGGCAGAGACGGATGAGAACTGGGTCAGACTGCGCGGCGAATAATCAGCTATGAGAAGCTGTCTGAAAATACAGGACTGAACAAGCGAACGCAGAGGTGCAGAAAAGAAGAATGGCGAGATTCAACAGAAGAGCGTGGTTTTTTTTCAAACCTCAGATTTTTAGATTGGCTCTGCGTCTCCGCGCCCTCCTGTTAAATCTGCCTTTCCAGACCGTCGCTTAGCGAATAACCAACAGCCGATCAAGATTCGTAGTCTTCAATAAGCGCAGATTGAGCTCACTTAAGCCGGTAATTTCCAGCTTGCGACCACGTTTCTGCAATGACACGTGGATCGAAACTAAATTTGCCAATCCTGGGCTGTGCAACGACTGAACCTGCGACAGATCAAGGATGACCAACAAGTCCTCATCGGTGAGGGGGTCAAGGACCAGATTACGAAAGTTGAATTCACGAAAGATGGGATCGTCGGTGATTTTCATGTGACAGATTCCATTTTTCCGTTCGATGTTCACTTCGGTGCTCCCTCGTTGGCGGAAAGCTAACGCGCTGGTCGACGATTCCCAGGGCGCGATCAGTCCCTGGTGTGGCGAGTATGACTTCGCACGATCGCCAGCGATGGATGCACCTTACGCACTGACCGATGCTGGCCTGTTGGCGCAATGCCGCATCGATACCTTTCGTGCCGGTGGCCCAGGCGGGCAACATACCAATCGCACCGAAAGTGCCGTCAGAATCACGCATCTTGTTACCAGTGTGGTCACCCAGTCACAGGACCATCGTGATCGCGCGCGCAATCAGGCCGACGCGCTGCGTCGTTTACGGCTACGTCTGGCGCTGACGATACGCGGTGTCAGTCAGCCGACGTGGCTAGAGAATTATCGCCGTGGCAGGCAACTTGTTCTGGGTGCGAACGCGCAACATTACCATTTGGTCGTAGCGGTGGCGCTCGACGCGCTCGACCAACACAGCGGAATACTCGCCCATGCGGCAGCCGAACTTGCGGTATCGTCCAGTCAGTTCACCAAACTTCTGACAGCGGATAAAGAAGTGCATGCCGCCGCCAACATCTTGCGCGCGAAACACGGACAGGGGACGATTCGTGCATAAATGCTGGCATTATGCGATTGGCGTGGGCTCAAACCTGGGCGACCGCCGCGCCACCATCGAACAAGCCGCAATACTTTTGAATGGCAGTGGCGTGGGATCTGTGGTGGCACGATCAACATTGTGCGAAACGGCGCCCGTCGGTGGCCCCAGCGGTCAGGGCAATTACCTCAATGGAATATGGATCGTCGCCAGTGATTTTGGGCCGCATCAATTATTGGCAGAACTTCAGCGCATTGAGTCCGCCTGCGGACGAGTGCGAACCGTGCGCTGGGGACCGCGAACCATCGATCTGGACTTACTCATGCGCGATGATGGCTTGGCGATAACTTCCGCGGTGTTGGAACTCCCTCATCCGCGAATTTGCGAGCGGCCATTTGTGTTTGAGCCGCTGGGCGCTCTGACGAGTCACTGGCGACATCCGCATATTTAAAAGCCGCCGTGAGGCACTTGCTGTACCTGAGAGATTCTCATGATTCCGCCCGGCTCCCGTCAAGCCTGGCTCTTTCGTATCGAGGTCATCCATGTTTGAACATATTGCCGAGCGTTTTGGTTCCATTTTCGACAAGCTGCGCTTCGGCGGGAAGCTGACAGAAGACAACATCAAAGATGGTCTGCGCGATGTGCGCCGGGCGTTACTGGAAGCCGACGTCAACGTCCAAGTGGCGCGTGATTTTCTCGATAAAGTAACGGCAAAAGCCATTGGCGAAGAAGTCATCAAGGGTGTCGCCCCAGGCCAGCAAGTCGTTCAGATCGTCCATGACGAACTGATCGCGTTGATGGGTGAGCAGGACTCAGAAATCCCATACGCCAAGCATGGTCCAACGATCATCATGATGGCTGGTCTTCAAGGCTCCGGCAAAACCACTACCTGCGGAAAATTAGCCAAGTTGCTGCTGGCGAATGGCAAGCGTCCGTTCTTAGTCGCGGCTGACCTTCAGCGCCCAGCGGCTATCGAACAGCTCAAGGTTTTGGGCAAACAAATCGGCGTGCCGGTTTTCCACGAAGCAGGACTTTCGGCGCCGGATCTTTGCGCCAAGGCCGTGGCCGTCGCGACCAAAGACGACCGCGACATTATTATTCTCGATACTGCAGGACGTCTGCACGTTGATGACGAGTTGATGGCCGAGGTGGCGAAGATTCACAGTTTGGCCAAACCGCATCAAACCTATTTGGTGGTCGATGCGATGACCGGCCAAGACGCGGTCAATTCAGCAAAGGCATTCAACGATCGCTTGGCGCTTGATGGTGTGATTTTCACCAAGCTCGATGGTGATGCGCGCGGCGGTGCGATCGTTTCGCTGCGCTCGATCATTGGTAAACCGATCAAATTCGTTGGCGTGGGCGAAAAACTCGACGCGCTGCAACCGTTCTATCCGGATCGTTACGCTCGTCGCATTTTGGGTATGGGCGACATTCTTTCGTTCGTCGAAAAAGCGCAGGGCGCGGTAGACGAGAAGGAAGCAAAGAAACTCGAAGAGCGCATCCTCAAGAACAAGTTCGATCTCGAAGACTTCCGTCAGCAATTGGCCGCGATTCAAAAGATGGGATCGATCAAAGACATCCTGGGCATGATCCCCGGCATCGGTGCCAAGTTTTCTGGACTGAATGTCGACGAAGGCATTTTCCGTAAATACGGCGCGATGATTAGCTCAATGACCGCCAACGAACGTGCACGCCCGGACCTCATCGACATGAGTCGCCGTCGCCGCATCGCCCATGGCTCTGGCTCCAGCACCAACGACGTGCAGGCCTTGCTCAAGCACTTCACCACCATGAAAAAAGTCATGGGCAAGTTCGGCGACATCAAAGAAATGGCCGGTCGCTTGCCGGACGAAGGCGAACTGACGGCTGACAAACTGGCCAATCCGCAATCCTTCATGCCCAACCCCAATCGTCTCTTTGCTAAGCGTGAAGACAAAGACGCCTTGGAGCGCTACCGCAAAGAGCGTAAGAAGCAGAAGAAGATGAAGAAAAAGAGTCGCTGAGTTCTTTTGGCCAAGAGCTAACGGCTACGGGCTAGCGGCTAGCGGCCACGGGCCACGGATCACCGGTCGCGAGCCCCAACGGGGCGGTCCAACACAGCCCAGGGCAACGCCCTGGGAAACCTTGTCATATGGGTGATGGAGCCCTGAAAGGGCGGCCAAATGTTGGTCGATTCGGTCGCCCTTTCAGGGCTTTGCCGATGGGTGGCCATCCAACCCAGGGCGTTGCCCTGGGCTGTGTTGGACCGCCCCGTTGGGGCTCTGACTATCACGCGAAATCAGACTCCTGGACCGCCGCCATGACCATCAGCACGCCGCTTTTTACCACGCATTCGCGCCACTGGCGGGACAATCGTTTCGTCTACCCCGTCATCAGTCGGCGGTCGAAAGGCTTGTCGATAGGCGTCAATCTGAATCCAGATATGGCATGTAACTTCGACTGCGTTTATTGTTCGGTTGACCGCACGAAAAAGCCAACGGTTCGGTCAGTAGATTTAGCTGGGGTGCGGGCGGAGCTCAATCATTTGCTCGCCATCGCGGTTTCTGGTGCCATTTGGAATGAGTCGCCGTTTGATCGTACGCCGCCAGAACTGCGACGACTGAATGATGTCGCCTTTAGTGGCGACGGTGAGCCAACCAGTTATTCAGGGTTTCTTGAGGCTTGTCGCTTGGCTGCGGAATTGATCGCCTGGCATGGTGCGTCGGCGAAGATCGTGGTCATCACCAACGCCACGCTGTTACATCGGCCAGAGTCGCAAGAAGCGCTCAGATTTCTTGACACCGTTCCTAGTCAGATTTGGGCTAAACTTGATGCTGGCACCGACGAATACTTTCACCTGATTGAGCGCACCAAAGTGCCGCTCCAACGAGTGCTCGATAATCTGTTGCTCACTGGCAAAGCTCGTCCGATCGTCATTCAGTCGATGTTTTTACGTTACCAAAATGAACCGCCAACGGCGGCGGAAATCACCGCTTATATTGGCCGTTTACGCGATCTTTTGTCCGGCGGTTGTCAGATTTCTTTAGTGCAAATTTACACCGTGGCGCGCGCGACGGCCGAAGCCGATGCAACCCCACTCAGCACGTCAGAAGTCGACGCCATCGTCGCCCAGGTCAGCGCCCTTGGGGTTGCGGCGGAAGCATATTACGGACCTGGGTGAAAACGCATTTCCGGCCTTTGTCGACCAAATCAGTTTTTCACTTTAGTTTTCACCGCCGGGCATTCATCGCAGCCGCAGCCGGTTTTCTTGCCACGCAGCGTCGACCAGCCACGCCAAGCGAGGTAACTGACGGCCAGTAACAGCAGGCCGGCGACGATAAGATCCTGAGTCAATGCGTTCATGGCTTATCCTTCAAAGAGGCGTGATCCGATCTGATAGGTGACTAACGCGGCAGTGTAGGCGAGTGCATTCATGTAGACCAACTGAAACAATGGCCAACTCCACCCGCCGGTTTCACGTTTCACCACGGCAACCGTGCTGATGCACTGCATCGCCAGGACGAACCATACGAGTAGGCTCACTGCGACCATGGGTGTCCACACCGGACGGCCATCAGGGTATTTATCGCTGCGAATAGCTTCTTGGAGTTTTTCAATTTTATCTTTGTCCTCAGCGGGATCGCCCAGGCTATAAACAATACCAAGGTGGCCGACAAACACTTCACGAGCGGCGAAAGCGGCAATCAGACCAACGCCCATTTTCCAATCGTAACCGAGGGGGGCGATGAGCGGTTCAATCGTGTGACCAATGCGACCAGAAACGCTGTATTCGAGTTGCGCTCCGGCAACCGCGACGTCGATGTCATCTGCGCGTGCACCACGAATTTTTTCTTCTTGTTCGACGCTCGCATCAGCGGGAATAATCAGTGGTGTGGCGTTATGCTGATTCGCGATCTCCAAGATACGTGCATTTGGCAGGCGCGGGAAATAGGCCATCGCCCATAATAAAATGCTCAGACAGAAAATGATCGTTCCTGCCTTGGTCAAAAACTTAGCGGTGTTGGTCCACATTTGCCGCAATACTTCGCCGATCTGCGGCAGTTTATAACTCGGTAGTTCCAGGATGAAGGGCGTGACCTCTCCCCGACCAAGGATGACTTTGCAGCCAAACGCTGTCACTGCGGCAGCGACGATGCCAAGCAAGTAACAGGCCAGCATGATGCCACCTTGAATGAGCCAAGTGTACGATTCATACGGTCCGCCAGCAAACATCGCAGGACCGAAAAAAGCGCCGATTAACAAGCCGTAAACTGGCAGGCGTGCAGAACACGACATAAACGGCGCGACCAAAATCGTCGCCAAACGCTCGCGCCGATTTTCGATAGTGCGAGTCGCCATGACGCCAGGGATGGCACAGGCAAACGACGACAACAATGGGATGAAGCTACGTCCGTGCAGTCCAACTTTGGCCAGCAAACGGTCCATCAAAAACGCCGCACGCGCCAAATAGCCGCTGTCTTCCAGCACCGCTAGAAAGAGAAAGAGCAAGGCAATCTGTGGCACAAACACCACGACTCCACCGACGCCAGCAAAAACACCGTCTTTAATTAACGATGTGAGCATACCACCAGACATGTTGCCAGTGATCAGATCACCAAGCCAAGCCACCGCATCTTGGCATTTGTCCATCAGTGGATGGGCCAGCCAAAAAATCGAAATAAACAACGTTGCCATGATCAGCGCGAAAATGCCCAAGCCGAATACGCGATGAACCAGAATGGCGTCCACGCGATCGGTTAGGTTGGGACCGGCTTTGAAATCATTTCCTTGAACCACCACGCGCGCCACCACGCCGTCAATCCAACGATAACGCGCTTCGATATCGGCCTGCATGACGGCACCAGGATCGAGCGCTATCGAAGATGCGTGAGCAACAATCGCAGGGTCGAGGCGCGCTGCCGTTAAATCGGCGGACGTTTCATGGGACAGCAAACGGCGAGCAACGCGTTCGCGTTCATCCACCGGCAAGCGCGTAAGTGTCGCAGCAAGGTCGGTCACTGCCTGCCCAAGCGATCCCACCAACGCCCACGAGGGGAGCGGCGGAATAACCGCTTGCTGAATAGCCGTCTTCAACTCTTCAATGCCGATGCCTTTGTGTCCGATAATCGGAATCACCGGAATGCCTAGTTCTTCAGCGAGCAATGCGGCATTCACCGGCAAACCACGACGACTAGCGATGTCGCTCATGTTCAGCGCCACCACCATTGGCTGACGCAGTTCGATCAGCTGACTGACCAGAAAAAGATTGCGCGCCAGATTGCTCGCATCGACGACCGCAACGATCACATCGGGCGGTGGCGTATCAGCGCGCAAACCGCGCAGCACTTCCATCGCCACTTGTTCATCGGGTGAATTCGGAACCAAGCTGTAGGTTCCCGGCAGATCGAGCACTTCAATGGCGTGTCCATTCGCCAAAATGCAGCGACCGGTTTTTTTCTCGACGGTTATGCCTGGATAATTCGCAACCTTTTGCCGTAATCCGGTAAGCGCATTAAATAATGTCGTTTTACCGCAATTAGGATTGCCGCCCAAAGCAATGGTATGAATGGTGAGTGGAGTCGCGGCCGCAGGGTTGGTCATGATCAGCTCAGGCGACGACACAGGCAGAGGCAATGGCGGCAACCGTCACCTGCGTGGCTTGGTCAAGACGCAGGCTGAGCAAATAACCACGCACCCGAACCTCCAACGGATCGCCCAGCGGAGCGCGGCGCAAAACTTCTACCGCCACGCCTGGGCATAAGCCCATTTCCAACAAACGGCGCCGAACGGCCAAAGGACCGGTGACTTCCAACACGCGAACATGCGCGCCTGGGGCAAAGCGATTCAGCGTCGTGGGAGCGGTTTGTGGGAGCGGCACATTCATAGTGTTGGTCCAATCTAGCAATTGAGAATAGATTGCAATTAGAGGAAGACCAAGTCTGGAATGAAAAATGGGCGCTGAAAACTGACCCGAAAAACCACTTAAGCTGCCATGACAAAGACCATGCGATCTCGACTAACTCCTCAAGGCATCGATCAATTCTTTATGCGCTGCTTTGCCAGCAACCACGTACGGGGTTTTCGCGCCTGC
The DNA here is from genome assembly GCA_043775355.1 of Planctomycetota bacterium. Taxonomy (GTDB): domain Bacteria; phylum Planctomycetota; class UBA11346; order UBA11346; family UBA11346; genus BOG-1363. Next base: position 10,002 of record JAYVSL010000167.1, on the reverse strand, counting down.
GTAACCCGTCAGAGCGATGGGGAAGAACGCCCCATTCTGAGGTGTAGTCAGCACGCCACCAGCTTCCAAAACGATCGCTGCCGCCGCCGCGATATCCCATAATTTTCCGTTCACGGTGATCGACCCATGAGCAGCACCAGCGGCAACCTGGACCGCTTCCAATGCGGCACTGCCAAGGACGCGGACCTTGAGTCGCGTTTGCGCGTGAAAAGCCGCTGCCCACGCTGGCATGGCGCCATGCGCATCGAGCATATTGCTGGTCAACATCAGCAAGCAACGCTCTGAAAGTGGCGTGGTCGGCGCAGAGATCGCATGATCGTTGCGCCAAGCACCGCGACCCTGTTCAGCAGCGAAAACGTCGTCACGGCACACATCGTAAACCACGCCAAGTATCGGCATTCCTTCACTCAATAAACCAATGCACACTGCGAAATTCCCTAAGCCAGCGACGAAGTTATTGGTGCCATCAAGTGGATCGATCACCCACGTACGGGTTCCACGTTTCGGCGGACGATTGGTAATTGCAGAGCCGTCGTCGTTCTCTTCGCCAATCACGCCATCGTCCGGAAAGTGCTGCGCCAAGCGCTCAATGATCAAGCGCTGGCTGGCGCGATCAGCCTCGGTGACCGCCTCTTCACCGCGTTTGGTTTGTCGCTCGACACGACCGTAGTGTTCACGAATGAGCGCCCCAGCGGCGCGGGCAGTGGCGATGACGAAGGACAGCTCAGCGGAGTGCGACATGAGTGCGGATGCTCGAAACGCTGGCGTCGCTGTCTATGCTCAGCGTTTGGCTGCTGATGCTGCCAACATGCTTTTAAGAAACTGCCCCGTATAACTGCCTTTGACTTTCGCCACGGTTTCTGGCGTGCCTTCGGCAATCAATTGTCCTCCGCGCATGCCGCCTTCGGGACCAAGATCGAGGATCCAGTCAGCGGTTTTAATGATGTCGAGGTTGTGTTCGATGACGACCACGGTGTTGCCCGCTTCGACCAATCTGGCGAGGACTTCCAAGAGTTTGCGGACGTCCTCGAAATGTAGGCCGGTGCTCGGTTCATCCAGGATATAGAGCGTATTGCCGGTGCCGCGTTTGGCGAGTTCGCGCGACAGCTTGATGCGCTGCGCTTCGCCGCCGGAAAGCGTCGTCGCTGGTTGGCCAAGGCGGATGTAGTCCAGACCGACATCCACCATGGTTTGCAACACGCGCGCCACCGGTTGATGAACGGCGAAATGCGCAAAAGCCTCGCGGACCGACATGCTTAAAACGTCAGCGATATTCTTATGCTTGTAGAGCACACGCAGCGTTTGCTCATTGAAACGTTTGCCGTGGCAGACCTCGCAAGGGACATAAACGTCAGCCAAAAAGTGCATCTCCACCTTCTTGACGCCATCGCCTTCGCAGGCTTCACAACGACCGCCTTTGACGTTGAAGCTGAAGCGTGACGGAGTGTAGCCAAATAATTTCGATTCACGGGTCTCAGCAAAGATATTGCGAATGTGATCCCACAGCTTGGTATACGTCGCGGGATTTGAGCGTGGCGTGCGGCCAATTGGTTGCTGATCGATGGCGATGACTTTATCGAGGTGATTAAGCCCGGTAATGCGCTTATGCGCGCCAACGTCTTCGGTGCCTTCGTTGAAATGATTATTGAGTGCTGGATATAAAATGTGGTTCAGAAACGACGACTTACCCGCGCCGCTGACGCCGGTGATGCAGGTGAACGTTCCCAACGGAATGCCGAGCGTAAGATCACGGAGATTATTGGCTTTGGCTCCTTCAACGACCAAACGTTTGCCGTTGCCCGCACGGCGTTCTTTCGGCACCGCAATGCGTTTACGTCCGCTCAGGTAATCGCCGGTGATGGAATTTTCCGCCTTCAGCACGCCTTCCACCAAGCCACTGTAAACGACCTGTCCGCCGAGCTCGCCTGCGCCAGGTCCGAAGTCGACGACGTAGTCAGCGGCACGAATGGTGTCTTCGTCATGCTCAACCACCACCACGCTATTGCCGATGTCGCGCAGATGTTTGAGCGTTTCGATCAACCGAACATTATCCCGTTGATGCAAGCCAATGCTCGGTTCGTCGAGAACGTATAAAACCCCGGTTAATTCAGAGCCAATCTGACTCGCCAGGCGAATGCGCTGGGCTTCGCCGCCGGATAATGTTGGACCAGAACGATCGAGCGTCAGGTAATCGAGCCCAACATTGATCAAAAAAGATAAGCGCGCCTGAACTTCTTTCAGCACACCCACGGCAACCTTGGCCGCACCACCAGTCAATTTCAATTCAGCGAAAAAGGTGCCCGCTTGGCCAATGGTCAAATGGCATACGTCGGTCAACGATTGCCCGCCCAATTTCACCGCCGCCGAAGTCGACTTAATGCGTGAGCCATGACACGTCGCGCAGACATCAGACGAAAAATACTGACCCAGTTTATCCCGTCGCCAATCGCTGTCAGACTCTTTCATCGTGCGTTCAAGCCAAGGAATCACTCCATCGAATTTGGTATTGAAGGTGCCCGCGCCGTTGGTGGTAGACCAGTTAACGGCAACCCGCTCAGCGTGGCCATACAGCACGAGCTGACGTTGTTTCTCAGATAATTTTTTCCACGGAATCGCCAGATCAATCTTGAGTTTATCGAGCAAGTCACGGCGGTATTCTACGTGCCACGCCTGACGATCTTCATCACCAAGCACACCCCAGGCCGCAATAGCACCGTCATTAATCGATAGTTCCGGCGCAATCAATTTAGCGATATCAACCGCAGTTTTTACGCCCAGACCATTGCAGTCTTGGCATGCGCCCATCGGTGAATTGAAGGAAAAGCTATTGGGCTCTAAGTCGGGAAAACTGAGGTCGCAATGGTTGCAGTAAAGATGTTCAGAGAAAAAAAGTTCATTTCCGATGTCCGATGTCCGATGTCCGATGTCCGATGTCTCGTTTACGTAGGCTTTTTTCGTTTCTTTCGCGCGTTTCGATTTCGTGGGCTCGACATCGGACAGCGGACGTCGGACATCCGACAAAACATCAGCAAAGGCGACGAGTAATTTCCCTTCGCCTTCTCTGAGTGCGGTTTCGACGCTATCCGACAAGCGTTGGCGGATTCCTTCTTTGATGACCAGGCGATCGACGACGATTTCGATGCGGTGTTTGACCTTCTTATTCAGTTCAGGGCCAGCATTCGGTTGGTCGAGTTGGAACTCTTTGCCGTCGACGCGAACGCGGGTGAAACCTGCTTTCTTCGCTTTATCTAAGACCTCTTGATGTTCACCTTTGCGGTCGCTGACCTTGGGCGCTAACAACAAAATACGACTGCCCTGTGGCAGTGCCATGATGCCGTCGACGATTTCATCAAGGCTGCGCTTGCCCACTTCGCGAGCACATTGATGGCAATGTTGGATACCAATGCGCGCCCACAGCACGCGCAGGTAATCAAGGATTTCCGTGATCGTGCCGACGGTTGAACGTGGATTTTTAGAAGCGGATTTTTGTTCGATGGCAATGGTTGGCGACAACCCGCGAATAGACTCGAACTTTGGTTTCTCTAACTGACCAAGAAACTGCCGCGCGTACGACGACAGCGACTCCACGTAACGGCGTTGGCCTTCGGCATAAATGGTATCGAATGCCATCGATGACTTGCCGCTGCCCGATGGCCCGGTGAAGACCACCAATTTTTTCTTTGGCAGATCCAAATCGACACGCTTCAGATTGTGTTCTTCCGCGCCGCGCACGGCGATGTGATCGAGTTCAGTCATGATGCGGTCATCCTTTTTGCTCCCGGCCAACCGGGGAGGCGACAGCGAACACAATGCCTCACCGGTGCAAGACCCATTCCCCCATCGGTGCCACATACGGGTTCCGTGCAAGAGGGGGGCCGTCCCCTTGGCCAAGCCAACCTCAGGCCCCATAGTCGCCACATGAATAAGTCGTTGTTGATTATTGGTTCGATAAACGCCGATCTCTACGTTGAAGTTCCGCGCTTGCCTGGGCCAGGTGAAACCATCGCCGGAATTGACGCCGCCGTCCGGCCCGGCGGCAAAGGCGCCAACCAAGCCGTCGCCGCCGCACGCTTAGGCATTGAAACCTGGTTCGCCGGCAAGCTCGGCAGTGATGCCTATGCTCCACCGTTACGCTTGGCCCTGGAAGGCGCAGGAGTGGAGATCGATCTGGTCGAACAAATCGATGGCCCAACCGGTCAGGCGGTGATCTTGCTGCAACCCGGTGGCGAAAGTTCCATCATCGTGATTGGCGGCGCGAATCACGAATGGGTTGAGCTGGATGAACGAGTGCATGCGCGTGTGCGCGAATGCGGCGCGCTGCTCCTGCAAGGTGAAATTCCCGACGCCATTAATCTGGAAGCAGCCCACGCCGCACGGGCCGCCAGAGTGCCCGTCATCATGGATGCCGGCGGTACAGGTGGCGCAGTGATGCCGGCGCTGATGCGATTAGTCGATGTCTTCAGCCCCAACGAACACGAATTAGCCGTGCTCAGTGGCATGCCAACCAGAACCAATGAAGAAGCACTCGCCGCCGCGCGCGCCATGCAGAACCAAGGCGCACACACCATATTGATAAAACTCGGCAGCCGTGGCGCGATGTTGGTCCCCGAACAAGGCAAACCTATTTTTCACGGCGCCTTCGCCGTCACCGTCGTCGACACCACCGGCGCCGGCGATTGTTTCACCGCCGCCTTCGCAGCAGCCATGGTCGGCGGAATGCAGCCACCAGCACGTTTACGTTTTGCCTGTGCCGCCGCCGCCCTCAGCGTCATGCGCAAAGGCGCCATCCCCAGCATGCCCAATCGCGAAGCGGTGAAGCGGTTTTTGATGACCAATTCGCACGAAACCGACCTTAGCGATTACGAATAATTTTTGCCGAAAAAACAGGATTCTTTCCCTACTGAAGAGACCAGGCCATAATGAAACGAATGAAGCAAGGTGCGATGCTCACGGAAACCACCGGCTCCCATGCCTGACATCCGTTGCTCGTGCTGGCTTGGATATTCTCTCAGCCAACCACGCGTGACGGTATGAGGTCATGCATCAATAGTCTGGGATGTCTGGCCAAAAGACGCAGCAGTACCTTCGCCGGACTATCCGGTTGACGACGGCCTTGCTCCCAATTTTGCAAGGTGGCCACACTGATGCCTAACGCTTCGGCAAAACGGGCCTGACTCACAGAACGAAAAGCTGCGCGAAATGCGGCCACATCGCCCTCTTGGTAGTCGCCTTTGACCATCCGACGACGCACGGCTTCTCGAATGCGAAACACCAGCTCGCCTGTTGCTTCATCATCGTCAAGTTGGATGTCCTCGTCGCGTTTCGCCTTCAAGCGAGCCGACATCGCCGGATCAGGACGGTGAGCGCGAATGTCATCAGAGGTCTTGTTGATCTTGGTCATAAGTCACCCGTTCTGGTAAAGCGCCCGGTCTTGGGGTCCGGCAAGGCGCGCGCCATAGTCCGTCCATGAGTCCCCACCGGGGACGGTGAGTGCGGCAGCACGAGCAGGGGGTGAGTCAGTTCTGAGCCAGGCGAAGTTGCCGAGGGGAACGGCGAGCGCGGTGAGGATGAGGCATATGAAGATTGGCAGCCAATCGCGTTCAGCGCGCGAATAACATGTTAAAATCAGGCTATTTGTGCTCACTGCACGCATGGGCGAACGGTACGTCGACAACGAATGAATCCAGGTATTTTTACGCCGAAGCATTTTCGTTCATCGCGAAAAAAATCTCAACAACTGACAACCAGATTGAACAAGAGAAACGGATGAACGGAGGAACGGAGAAAGGCAAAAAACGGTGAGAGGCAGACCTGATGAAAAGCAAAAGCAGATCCCTCGTGGCTGTCCTCCGTTCCTCCGCTTCTCTTGTTCAGTTTTTCTTGAACGCCATCGGATTCTGCATGGTCAGCAATGGCGAGATCGTCTGCAATGAATCGCCCAACGGTCTACTGAAAGCATTTTCCCGACTGGCCATGCGCAGAGATTGGTTGGGATGAGGCTTGGCTAATAAGCGGGCGTCCTTTATCTGTCTCCTTATCTGTCTTCCTTTATCTGTCTTTCGGCTCCTCAGACCACGCGGCGAGTTGAAAAAATGCAGTAAATTTCTAGGAAAATCAAGGAAGCGAATCGGGCACTTCACGTCGACGACTGGCAACTCGAACGAAAGCGCGTTTTTCGCAATGAACTCAGAAGTCCGAATTATCATCTGGCTTGGGCAATGTTTCTTCTGGGCGCAGGGCGCTCTTCGGCGGAAGAATATCGGGAAATTCCCATATAACTGAATCCGTCAATTCCTTGTCCTTTGTGTTGGCTATCACGGTCACCGTCCACTTGCCAGGAGGTGCTTGCAAATTGGGCCACAGGTAACGCGCACCTTGGATCTCTGGTTCAATCGTTATCGGCTTCCCATTGATAGTCACCACCATTGCGCAGCGAAGATTGCTATACACCCGTAAGTCAAATTCACGGAACTGCCGGGGAGTAAATCGACGCTCCGCGATGTGCAACATTGGGTCGGTCGTCCAATTGGCTTTGTACCAATAAAAAGCGTCTTTTTTTATCTGTCGGTCATTGGATACCATTCCCATCATTCCCATGTCGTCCCGTGACCATCGCATCGGCGACGGCAATGTTGGTGTGGGTATACTGACAGCCCAGTCAGCGAGGCGCATCGACATTTTACACCATAGATATGGTTTATTCGCTAATTGTAGCCACATCTCTTCGTGCAATTGCGTTTGGTACTCCTCGGAACGTTTCACGGCATTCATATCGAATCGTTCAATGGCCCTCGCTGCTCGATGATCCGCATGCTGAGTGGTTACTCCTTCGGCACCATATTCTGCAATGCCAATGCAACGATCTGGAAACATTTTATGATGACTCTCCGCCCATAATGAAAACATACCAACCTCTGGCATTGACTCACTGAGATAACGTTTGAAGGCAATAACGTCGGTGACCTCGCAGATCGGGTCCTGATTCATCGCTCCTGTCGCTCCGACCGTGAGACGAACGGGGTCCAATGCTTTCGCTTGCTCGTTCAAGTGTTGAGCCAATTGCAGCGCCTCTGGGCGAGCGCCGGAAAGATCATAAGAGAGTCCCCAAAAACAGACCGACGGATGATTATACAACTGACAGATCATCTCCGTTAACAGCATGCGACTATTATCTTCAAACTTCGAGAGTTTTCCCAAACGAAAGGCAATGGGAATTTCTGACCAAACCACAATTCCGGCTTTGTCCAATAGGTCGAGGGTCGCTGACGCATGCGGATAATGCAATAAACGAACACATGTGGCACCGATCTCGGTAACAAGCCCTACGTCGACAGCCCGATCCTCATCACTAATCGCCCATCCCTTACCCGCATGACCTTGATGAAGCGCTACGCCATGGAGGTCGTATGGACGGCCATTGAGGAGAAAACCACGATTGGGGTCTACCGAAAAGAAGCGCAAGCCGAGAGGCTGAACAACTTCATCGGTGATGCGATCACCACGATGAATGCGCACACGCGCACGATAACAAAACGGATCTTGTCGCCCGTCCCACAAATGCGGGCGCTCAATGGTGACGGGCAGATTGCATTTTGCAGACGCTTTCGCGGCCAGGGTCAGCGGTTCGCTTTTTACCGTGGTGATGATCGTGCCATCTGGAGTCATCACCTCGACGCTCACCGTGGCGTCGGTCACCACAGCGGTCAAATCGTTGGCGACCACCACTTGCGCATCCACTTCGGCGCGCTCCTGATTCACCTGTTGTTGCACCAGATACACACCCGAAGAAGAGTGATCGGTTAAGCTAATGTGCACTGGATCGGTAACGGTCAGCCATACCGAGCGGTACAGTCCACCAAAATAAGTGTAGTCCGAAATCAATGGTGGAAATTCAACATGGTGGCGATTATCGACGGTAATCTGCAAATCCTGCATCGCCTCCGCCCGCAAATGCCGGGTCACATCGACCGTGAATGCCGTAAACCCAGTACGGTGTTCACCAATGGTGTCGCCATTCCAAGAGATCACCGCCTTGGCATTGGCGGCGCCAAACGTCAGGAAGGTGGATCGGCCACGCCATGCATCGGGAATGCCGATGGAGCGCTGATAATACCCAACTCCCCGACGGTAAGGCCTGATCGTCTGCGAGCCATCAGCGATGTTCCAGGCATGCGGGATGGCAATCGATTCCCACGCACCCGGATTCAGTGCTATTGATTCGGAATCAGCGTATTGAAAAAGCCATCGATCGTTGATCTGAACGACGTCGCGAATTGGCTCTGCCGCAGAAAGTCCATTGAAAAATTGAACGCACAGCAAGGCCAAAACGGTGAATCGGATAGGCCTCTCTCTCTTAAAAAACATTCGGATCCTCATTGACCATGAATCACAGAACGCGTGGAGCAAAATTGTCGAAGTGAATAACATATTGAGCCTACTACATCTTCACACTTCGCTGAGCCAAGCGCCAAAACCGCAATTTCGGCCCCCCAGAGTTAGAAATTGCCTGGAAAATCGAGGAAACGAGTCCGAGCACTTCAGCATTGCGCCTGATCATGTTTCCACCGTGCTGAGACGACGATCTCATGAATGGCAATCCACACCGTACCAGGATCACGCCAGCGAGCGCTCCGCCAGACACCACCAAGCCCATCATCAGGATCGATCATCTCGACGGCGCAATCCACGAATATGTCCGCGCCGCGTAGGTCGACAGAAATTGGACATGGGCTGAAATATGCATGAAAAACGATGGAAAATACCGCAATTAACCAACTCCCCAGGACAGGCGGATTTTCAGTTAATAAGCGAGGCAGAGGTTAACTAAATGCCCATTCCGTCGCTCGGCGACAAAAGAAATGCGTATGTCCTTTACGTCGCTTCCTCCGCGTGAATCTGCGGGCTTAGGACTACATGCGAAATATGGCATGGGTGAGCTTATGATTTCTATTGAGGTGCCCTGTGAAGGGGGCATAAACAGCCGTTGCAGTAATAGCGCCCCTGATAGCATGCAGGATATGCATGGAGAACGGATTGCCGGCCGCCAGTTCTTTAAGTCACCCACTTTCACCAAGCAGGCGACGGAGCACGACGCCTGGGAGGCCGTGGACGACCTAAAGCGTTTGCTGGCGTTGGATCCGACTGCCGGTGATGTCATCAAGGGAACGCAGGGATTGCGGAAGGTCCGCATCCCGCTCGCTGGCCGTGGAGCGAGAGGCGGAGGCCGGGTCATCTATTTCCAGGTGGTCGCCCCGGCGACGGTGCTGCTGTTGGCGCTCTACGCCAAGAATGAGCAGGCCGACCTCGATGACGATGACAAGAAAGCCCTCGGAGCTTTGCGCCGCAAGCTCTGCCAGTACCTCAACCTGCCGATGTGACGGAGACAATACCCATGGGACGCCTCGCCAAACAAATCATGTCCGACATCGACGCCATGGAGCGCGGCGAAGCCTTTGTGACTGAGAGCCCGATCGGCGATCAGGGTGAGCCGCGTCCGCCGGCTGGTCAGCCCAACGGTCGCATTTTGCTGCGCCTCAGCCGGAAGGAGCATGCGATCTTGGTCCGTGAGGCCGCCGAGCAAGGCGTCAGCCTCAACCACTACCTGACCGAGATCGTGTGCGGGCGTCGCCGTATGCCCGCTGCCGCCCCTCGGCGCGGAGAGCGGTCGGCGAAGCAGCGGCATGCTCGTCCCGCGCCCCGCACCCCGCGTTCATCGCACACAATATAAGTGGTGGCCATCCGACATAAAGGATGTGCGTATGAAGCCATGAGGCCCAACGCTCGTCGCCGGTAGCCGTCCGCGTGATCGTGCGCAGATTCCGCTTCATCACCTGCGCGGAAGAAATAAAGGGCAGTGCGCATATTGGCATTAGCCAATATGCGCATGTCCTTTATTTATTCTAACCCCAACGTCCGCAACTGACCGACCACAAATTGCCCAGGAAACAACCGCTGCAACTCACCCAACAACGTCACCGCCTGCAACTGCGCATCACGCAACAA
>JAYVSL010000166.1:0-19025 GCA_043775355.1 Planctomycetota bacterium | reverse complement strand
TATTCGTGTTCGCCAGTCCATCCCCAGGCATCGCTCACGGTTTCATAGGCATCGGCCCGACCATCACCGTCGCTGTCACGCAAACGCGTCACTTCGCTGTGCTGAATTGCATACAACACACCATCACGCCAAGCCAAGCCCAGAATTTCGGTAAGGCCGCTAGCAAATAATTTCCATTGCGGAGCAGGCATGTGAGCGCCTGTTCCTTTGGCAAAATAAACCTCACCACGCCGCGTACCGACAACTAATCGACCATCGGGCAAGGCTAACATGCTGCCCGCCTCGACCACTGCTCCTGGCGGCAAGGGAATATCCGTGATCGCATAATACGGTGCTTCGCGATCATTCGGCACCATTTCTTCAAGATCATCGGTGTCGACATTTTGTTCAATGTCGATCGGCTTCACACCAATGCGATAACCGCCAAAGTCGCTTTTTTTCGGCGCGTATTTTCCCACATGGGTGACGTTTGATTTAGCAGGAATTTTATCTTCCATACCCATGCACCAGTAACAGGCATTGACGAACATCCGACGCACACCTTCTTCTTTGAAATCGTCGCCATAACCCATGGTGGTGGTGAATACGCGCGCAGCTTTTCCCTCAGTGCCGGTAAACGTTTTGATCCAAGCAATAGGAACTGGCGGTTTTTCTACGTCTGGTTGATCGTCTGGCTTTAATCCCATCAACGGTTGGCCCATCACCAAAGGACGGCTATCGCCCGCCAATGCGTTGACCTTGTACGCATGACTGACACCCCATATGCGTTCGACGCCGCGAAGAATGGGATGTTCTTTCATCTCAGGCACCACGATGCCCAAGGTGCTTTCCGTGCGATAGTCGCCGTAGTGATCGATCCAGGTTTCGCCCAACACTTGGCGTCCAAATCCACCAGCAAATTCTTTATTCGGTCCACGCCATCCCCACTTCGCATACAGATCACCAGGGGGTCCATCATAACGGAAGGCATGCGTCGCCGTGCGCACACCAATGATCGGACGGCCTGAATTCACGTAGTCGACAAACTTGCTCATTTGATCATTCGGCAAACGCCGAAAACGAGTGAAAACCACCATCAAATCAGCGGTTTTCAACGCATCGAGGCCAGGGATGTTATTCGCCACCTTGGGTTCAATGGTTTTCGTTTTGGGATCAATGGCAAAAAGCACGGTGCAATGAAAGCCATGTCGTTTTGCCAAGATGCGCGCCATCGCCGGCATCGATTCTTCGGAGCGATATTCCTCGTCGCCGGTAACAAAGACGATGCGCTTGCCTTTTCCTGGGCCCTCACCGCCTTTGTAAGTAACCCATTCCGGCTCGGACGCGGCACATGCTGAGACACCGATGCCCAGAAAGACGAGAGCAAAAACCACGAGTGTTTTCATGAGCACCTTGTCATTACCAAGCATAGTGAACCTCAAGGTGTTGCTCATGATCTTGAAACTGAAGTGGAACGAGCAGCTCTTGGGCCTCTCCCTTACCACGCACGAAGGGCTTGCCGCCGCCCGTAACGGTCACCGTCAACGCATCGTTTATTCGCCACGCATGATCACTTACTGACGCGATTTTCCCAACCATCAATCGCAGATGAAGACCTGCTGGTAATGAGCCGGTGAATTTCATCACCCGATGAAGTCCCACATTTTTTTCAACCGCTATGGGACTGACGTGATCTTCAATTGCCACGTCACGAAATGCATACTGCAAAGTCGGCCGTTTCAGCGTGTCCACTCGATAGCCATTCCATTTCATTCCTAATTCCTTGCTGGTTTCCGTCGGCCACGCCGCGCTCACATCAGCAAGAACCGCAAGCGGAGAGCCGTGTGGGAAAACCAAGACCTCGCTACCAAGTGGACGAATATCGCCTCTGCCCGATTGGCTCCAGTGTAACGACGCATCAAGGAAACGACCACGCCACATCAGCGCGAGTCGCATTTCTTCGCCATCAAACGCGACGTTTACTTGCCCAGGATAGCCCGTCGCAATGGCACGAAAACCAGCTTCCCATAATTTTCCGCGATAGATCACCGCTTCGCCACCGACCACGATCTCCATACTTTTTCGACTCAAACCATTGGGAAATACCGCACGTTGTCCTTCTGATAAATAAGCCCACAGCGCCGCGTGCTGACGATTGGTGTCGCCACTCAACACCGCAGGAATCAAACTGACACCGCCCGGCCATAATGCCGGCATGCGCGTACCCGGATGAAAAAGATTTGGCTCACGCAAGAAACGTCGGAACCAATCTTCATTCAAACGTTCAGGCACCGTGATCAGATCAACCATTTGCAAACTGTGCGCCGGTTGACGATTAAAACGATGACAGGCAATACACGACAGCCCATCAGTGCCAACTAACTTGCGGCCAGCATCACGCAAAGCCTCGGGCGTGTCGGGCGCGGCCACCACGGGCTGAGCCTGACGATCGACCGCGATAAAAAGGTCGGTGAGATGCCCGACATTCGCCACGCCGAACCGCGGCATGCGAGTGTCGACGTATGGGCGTACACGTTCGCCTTGCGCCAGCACCTTCGCCAACCACGCCGGGCGCAGACGATCACCGACTCCATCAAGGCGCGGCGGCAAACGACCTTCATCTCCGGCATCTTCTACGTTCGAGGTGAAAAATGCCGCACGATCTGCGGTCACGCCACCAACGCCATCGCGCACATGGCAGACATAACATTTCAACGTCGTCATCGTCTGTGCGATGCGTTGCGTCGCTGTTGGAGCATCCAATTTCACCGTGCGTAAATGATCGAGTCCCTGTTGTATGGCCGACCGACGCGCTTGATCCAAATAATAATCGGGCAGAGCGGACGCGGGGTGCTCTGCCAAACAACCACGCGCAATCGATGCCGCCGTGAAAGACGACAACGATACTGACGATCGTTGCTCGGCGCCTTTCACCTCATGACATGCAGCACAACCCAGCTGTGAAAAACGTATGCGACCGTTTTCTGCTTTATCCGCATCCACCACGAATGGCACCTGCTCCGCTGCGGGTTTGCGCTCACTCTGCAAACGTGCCGCAGGAATAACTCCACGCGGTACGCCTGGCCCCTGCCATTCAAGCTGCAGCATTGGATTCTTCTGCTCACGCTGAGCGAAATCAAAAACGATGGATGTCCAACCAACATCTAAATGAGCCACACCGTGGTCATCAACTTTTTCGTTGTCCCAGCTGTCATTGCCAATCACCCAATCGCCATCAATGGCCAAACGACAAGCTCCCGCCGCTTTGACAAAAAAGGTGTAATCACCCTTTTTCTCCGCATGAATCCATCCGCTAAAATGCAGAGCCGTGCGACGATCAAGGTCCGGAACATCCAAAGTGAAACCATCTTTCGCACCGGTGCTGACCAAGCTGACGGCATCCATATCGTCAAACGAATTCATTCGCCCATGGCGCACTTCCAACAGCAATGGTGCGGGAACCTTGGTTCTCTTCAGTAAATAATGCGCAATATCCAGCGCCTCGCGCTCGCTTAGCCCCATCGCTGGCATGCGTCCAGATGGACGCGTCGCCAGTGGATCCAGCAGGAAGCTGCGCAAACCATCAAGCGACCACTTATCTACCATATTCGGCAACGATGCACCGGTCATGACTGGACCATCGGGCACGGCATGACAAGCCACGCAGCCAATGCTGCGGTAAAGTTTTTCTCCGCGAACTACCGCCGCCTGATCCGGAACAACACGCTGAAAATTCACCGGCTGCAGCGACATTAAGTAATGCGTCACATTTTCTGCCGCCATCGCACGCTCTGCCACGGATAGACCAGGCATCACATCTGGCATCGTCGTTCCAGGCATCGTCTGCTGAGGATTGGCCACAAATTGACGCATCCAATCGGCACTCGCACGATGACCAATATTTTCTAATCGCGGCGCTTGTTTGGGAGTAAGCCACGCAGCCTGTACGCTCGTTGCTGCGTGACAGGCTGTACAATTGAGGTCGCCGAGCCATACGTGCCCAGTGGTGGTCGCGTCAGGCTCAGCAGCAATCGCTATCGTCACGCAGAGAAAAGAACAAACGATCGCGAAGACATTCGATACGGTCATGTACGGATCTCTCGATAAATTATCCACAGCCGCAATTTGACGTTCCGCATGCGGCTTCCTTATTCTTCGCGAGTTTGGCCTCCAGCGCGAGCGAGGTTGGCGTGATCGCCAGGCCACCAAGCGACGTGCAGCGCAACTCACGCGGCATTTGCGCGGCAACGCGTTTAGCGGTGTCCACGACTTCATCGAATGGAATCACCGGATCGAAATCCGACATCGCCATATTTGCGCAGGACAATGCATTACTTGCGGCCATAACGTTTTTGCCCAGGCATGGTACTTCGACGCGATTGGCCACCGGATCACAAATCAAACCGATCATGCTTTGCAAGGCCATTGACGATGCCGCGACCGCCTGCGGCAGCGTTCCACCGGCAAGCGTAACCAATGCGGCGGCGGCCATGCTGGCGGCAGAACCACCTTCGACCTGACAGCCGCCGACTTCGGCGGCAAAAGTAAAGCTGGTAGCGATGAAGACACCAATGATGCCACTCGCGAGCATGGCCTTGGCCATTTCTTCTTCATCAAGATTCATTTCTTCGGCCATGGCAATCACCGCGCCAGGTAATGCGGCGCAAGCGCCAGCGGTCGGCGCTGCGACAATGACGCCCATGGAACTCTTAACTTCCATCAGCGCGGTTACGTACAAGACGATGCGATTGAGGCTTCCGCTATTGAGCAGGCGGCCTTCCTTCATGCGTCGTTGAAACATTCCGGACTGATGACCAAGCACGCGGTCGTCGTACTGCGTTCCCGCGATACCCTGAGCAACGGATCGGCGCAAAATACGCACGATTTCAATCATTTTGTCAATGATCGCACGCTCGCCGAGGCCACCGCGAGCCGATTCATACGCCACCGCCAGTTTCCAAATCGGCGTGTTTTTTCCGGCGTCATAACGCAGCATTTCGGCACACGTCGTGAACGGAACCGTTGTCGACCGCTGCGACATCACCGGCAACACGGGGGCCAAACGTCGCACCTCGCCAACCAAACCCGCGCTGCGCAATTCAGCAATGATCTCATCACTGACAAACTGTTGCGCCTTCACTTCCAACAGACTGCGGCCGTCCGTTTGATGCAGCACGATTTCATCGGCGTTGATGCGGAACGCGAGAGCCTCACGCAGCGCTTTTCCATCACCCGTCGGCCACAACAGCGTCTCAAAATAATCGCCATAGATGGACACCGGGAAACCGTCGAGATCGATGACTTCCATCATCCCGCCGCCGGTCGAGATTGCCCGCAGATTATGCTGAGCTGCTTTTTTATCCGTGTTATCAGTAAGTGTAAGTCGATACGTATTCGGATGCGGATCACCAGCATCAACGGTGACGATGCGAATTTTCACACCACTTTTCTGCAGCGTGTCCATCGAACCAGGCAACCGCTCATCAGCAGCATCCCAGCCCATCAATCCACCAAATAAGCCCATGTCCGAGCCTTGCGAATCGTGCGTCGTCGGCAGAGAACCCTTGCGGTCAAATTCCACCAGCACATCCGTGAATTGATGATTCATCAGATCAAATGCCAAACGACCAATACGCAGCGCTGCTGCACAATGGGAACTTGAAGGCCCGCGCATGACTGGGCCGATGACATCATTAAAAATACTAACGAGCATGGGTGATCTTTCTTCGTGCTGAGATTGACTGAGACTTGCGAGAGTTAGCTGATTTTCCTGACCTGCACACCACCGTGAAGGCTATTCCGCTTTCCACAGACGCTCCAAGAGCTGCTCCATCTGCGGGTCGTGCTGATGCAACTCAGCGCGGTTGAATGGGAAAAAATCATTTCGTGCAAAAAACGATTCACTGGATTCGGCGAAGTACTCCATGTGATTGGTCATCGCGTAGGCTTTTTCATGCGTACTGGGCCGACCGTCGCCAAATCCTCGCTCAACGTTATCGTACGTACCGCTCGCCTTCGCCCGCTCGTACGCCGCGATCACCTCGGCTTGATTATTTCCGAGGACGCGATCGTGGAAACCATGAGCGAGTTCATGCAAAGCGAAATTCGGCATACGCTTCATCTCAGCCGCAAAATTCCGCACGTTGGTAAATTCTACGCCTTTGGCCATCTGCGGATTACGCTTGTTCTGGCGCAACCATTCTGCGCCTGGATGGTATTCAGCACGCGGGCGAATTTCTGGGTACTCAGGTGAAAACCACAACGGCACTTCGCGCAACTTTACGACCGCTTTCGCCGGAACGACGCGGATGATCTCGTGCAGTTGTTGTTCAAGAAGTTTGAGGGCTGATTCCGTCAGGTCTTTTTGTGTGCTCATCAAACCATCGCTGAGATGCACCGTCCATCCTTCGACGGTTCGCGTCTGATAACCACTGACTTCCTGCCCTTTCGCTGACTCTTGTTCGGCGAAAATGGGCAGCGTCATCGCCAGCAAGCATACCAACGAGGTGGCTAATGCTCGAACGAGCGATGCTGAATGCTTAGTAGGATATGGAATGCTATTCATGGTTTTGGTGACTCGCTGGTGGTGTCTTTTTTGTCCGCTGGAATATCTTTCGCCGCCTGAGCAGCAGCAATGGCTTTATCATCCAAGAGAGAGAACACGATACGCACTTTCGTTCCCGTTTCGGGTATGGCATCCCCTCTCGCTTCGGTGCCCAGGTTTTCACCTTGGTAAGGTACGCCCAGCGTATCGCCAAATTGAACCACCGGCCAACCCATGGGCGACAAACCAATCATCGCTCCAGAGCCATCCGCTACATAGTGGGCATTGCCTTCATCCTGATAAAAGGTCGACCCGGTAAACATCCAATGATCAGGGACGATCCCATCTTTTTTTTCACGATGCACCAGCAATTCGCTGATTCGCTTGCGCACCAGCGCGCCAGCGACTTCATATTCAACTGACAACGCTAAGCAGCTCGCTTTTTTTTCTTTGACCATAGCTGACCATTCTTCTCCGACAAAAGCACTTGGTTCACTTCCGATGAGCAACAGGGCGGCGTGCAAATGCGACCCTTTAACATCGGTTGAGAAAATCGCTTCGTGCTCAAAAGTCTGCGTCTTACAAACGAGGAATTCAAGAATACCGCGACGCAAACATACTTTTGCATCCATCGAGACTTGGTGATTTTTAATGTCAACCGTGATACCCGGAAATGGATCCGCCGGCTTGTTCGGTGCCTTGGTTTCTTCGCTTGACCAAAGACCCGCGAACAACGTCAGCAAAAGTGCGCAGCTCATAATCCATCGAGCTGCGGATTTATTCTTGTTGTTCATTTTAACACTGCCTCGGTGATGATTTGAGATTTTGCATTGGTCCTGATGAACAAGATGACCTGAGGAACAAGAACGTGTCGCACATTGCGCTCTGTTTCCGTCATGGCCACTAGCTATGTGCGCACGACTCGACTGAATGTTTCTTGTTTGTAAAACGCGTCTTGATGGTACGCACGCTCGCCACCTCACTCTGATCAGGTCATCGGGTGTCGCTTACAGCGGACTTTATTTACGGACAGGATCCTGTCTTTTCAGGACATACCATATAGAAGAAACCCGATCGTCCTCACCGCGTTTTACCCCAACACTTTGGCCAAACTAGGAACCCTCGATGAGTCGCATTCGACGCGTATCGATTATGGTTGGACTGGATTGGCCACTGGGACATCACCATCAGATTTTCGCTGGTATTCAACGCTATGCGCAAGAATGCGGCCGCTGGGAATGTTTGATTAATCCATATGCTGACCTGCTTTTAGCTGATCCACAAAAAAAATCTGGCATAGATGGCGTCATTGCCAGAGCGACGCCACGTTTGGCAGAACTTGCCAAAGCTGCCAATATACCCGTGGTCAATGTCTGGCAAAATTCGACTGCACAAAATGTATCCAACGTATTCTCAGATAATATGGAATCTGGCAGGATGGCAGCCGAGCATCTTTTGGCGCGTGGTCTGCGTTCATTTGCGTTTCTTGGACATGATGGCATGTCCAGCAACCAAGCTCAACTCCAAGGATTTAACGAAGTTCTTGCGAAAAAAGGTCAATCATGTTCACCATGCTTGGTTGAAGTAGCATATGATACGACCCCAGAAAGTTGGCAACGCTTTCAATCAAAATTAAATCAGTGGATGGACAACTGGACACTACCCATCGGCGTCTTAACGCACACGGATTTTATGTGCCGATATTTAGCTGAGGCTTGCCGCTATCGACACCTAAAAATCCCCAATGCTGTTACGCTGATTGGATCAGGTAATGAAGTACTTATCGATACTGCCACGCATCCAACCCTATCAAGCATCGACTTCGGATACGAACGAATTGGCCACCGCGCAGCCCAACTGCTAGATGAGCTTATGGATGGCGCACCAGCCCCCACAGAGCCCATCATTCTTCAGCCAGTTGCTTTCGTCGTCAGGCAATCCAGTGATGCTTTTGTGGTTGACGATCCCATCGTTGGTCAAGCGTTACGCTTCATTACCGATACCTTGCATCTTGGCGTCAATGTCGACCAAGTTGCGGCTCACGTTGCAACCACTCGACGAACACTTTCACGACGCTTTAATAGAACGCTCGGTCAAACTATTCATGACGCCATCACGCAATTGCGACTCGAACAAGTAAAACGACAATTAGTCAACACTAAGGCCGCACTCAAAACGGTTGCCGTTGAGTGCGGTTTCCGCGATGCCATCCATCTTTGCAAAGTCTTTCAGCGAATTGAGAAAACATCTCCGAGTGAATATCGTGCATCGCGAACCATTCGCTGACAGCACGATTTCCACAGCCTAGTCGAGCCAGAACCACAGGTTCAATATCTACTGGACCGGCTGCGAACTACAGCTTTTATCCTGAAAAAGGCAGTAGAAAATCATTTTACCGCTCAGCCGCCAAAAGCGCCATCCGTCACTTCGTTCCCTTGACGGATGGCGCCTCTGGTCCGGAAGCTTTCGGGGCAGAAGGGTCCACAATACGTCCTTCTTCTTTATAAACTTTGGACACCTCTGCTGCCCACTTACCGTACAGTGACTCAGGATTTTTCTCCGCGAAGGCGTCGAGATCTTTTATTTTAGTTGGATTCGGTTTGCGAGACAGCGAGTTCATGAGCTGCACGTACTGTGCTCCCAGTTTTATTTCGGCCTTCCAGTCTTCGCGAAGCAATTCTTCGTCATAATGTTGTATCTTTTCTTTGAATCCTTCCAGCAAACCAAAACTAGCGCGAGTTTTTACTGCGGCAGCCTGAAGAGCAAAGTAATCGCCCTTCTTTTCTAAAGCTTCCATCTCGGAAAAATAACGCACCGATTGAGCGTCAAGATAACCCGATAAGGCGGTGCAAATGGCGGCGTCGCTATCACTAATCGATTTGACACTCCGCACTGACTTTATCGCACCGGCGGACACACTATAGTTTTTGGCCACAATCGCTTTATATGCGACATCTAATTTACCCTTCAATGTTTTCGGATTCACACCAGGAATGCTGACCTGAACACCTTGGATCAAAAGCTTGGGATTACTGAGCCCCAAAACGAGGATCATGGTCGCCGTTGGGTGATTCCTCGATGAATGATAGTAAGCATCGTCAGCGTAATCTCGACCAGGAAGAACCACGAATGAGCCGTCGAAACAACGCATCATGTTGAAATAATATTTATAGTAATCCATCGTCGTGCGAAAAACCGTTTCGTCATCAGACGCCGCGCTGCCGATCAACCCCCAGAAAAAACCCAGGCCAGGATCTGCGTGTCCGTCGGGAAGACTTTTGACGGCGATACCTTTAGCATAGCCGCGATATTTTACCAAATAATCAGCTGATTCAGGAAATTCTGGGCTCAGTCGATGGGCAACGATGGCTGCTCCGACTCGTCCGACATAATTCGTATTTCCAGACTCCGCCTTCCAAGAAACTGGATCTACGTATCCATTGTTCATGGTAAACTCGCCACCATAAGCAACGTAGCCCGCAGCGTTGGTTCCGCGGTGAATAAAATCTAAGGCTCGTTTAATACAATGAGTTGGCGCGGGAACGCCACAGCGTTCAGATAATTGCCACGCCGTAACGGCAAAAATGGTGGGGTATTGCATAGGACCGTATCCATTCGGGCCAAAACCGCCGGCCGGCGGACTATAAGCTGGTGTGTAGGGTCCGTGACCAAAGCCGCCATCGTATAATTGCTGAGCACCCTCGACTTTGAGCCACATCTCAGGGGACTCTTTTGTTTTTCCAGGCCCCCAACTTCCAGGTCCCCAAATTTTGATCCGCTCGGACCCTCTCGGCCCATACTGTTGTGCTGCTAAAATTTGCCCGCCAGCTTTAATCGCTGGCAACACTGCCGCATCTTTCGTCGCCAAATAATATTCACTCAGCGTGATCATTTGATAAGATATATTCCAATTCCATAAATTTGGTCCGGGTATTTCGCTTGCCCAGCGCAAAATCATTTCTTTTCCAATGGCTTGATGCTTGACGTCATCACTCGTGAAAAACGCCAAACATATTGCTGCGCGAGACGGCGAATGATCGCCGCGATATTCTGGATGATCCACAAAATACTTCAGGGCTTTCGCTCGGAGAATTTCCGATTTCCTGCAGAGCATTGGGAAGGTCGCGCTAAATGTACCAATGGCCTCCAGTTCAATGACAACATTATTTGACGTTGCCGATGTGGAAGTCGTCGATGTTTTCTTCGCCTCTTTGCCGCCCTTTTCCTCGCTCTTTGGGCTAGGTGTCGATCCAGGAGTTAAGTTCAGAATCAGCTTTCCGTCTTTGCCTTCAGCTTTCTCAATGGCCTCACCGAAGTCCATGATCGGACCTTCGTAGCCATAACCCTTATAATGATGCGGCGAGAACGGCTTGCCAAAGACTCCGGTAATTTCGTCGCCAATTTTCAAATGGCCCACTGCTGGAGAATCTTTGAAGATGTAACGAACAATAAAGGTGTTGTTCTTGGTCAATTCCGCTCGCGCACCG
The DNA here is from genome assembly GCA_043775355.1 of Planctomycetota bacterium. GTDB lineage: Bacteria > Planctomycetota > UBA11346 > UBA11346 > UBA11346 > BOG-1363. The sequence goes on along the minus strand of JAYVSL010000166.1, from coordinate 8,015 downwards.
GTAGGGCCGAGGTTGACCAAAAATCCTGGGACTTGCTTATCCGCCGCGCAATCTGTCGGCTTGGCCCAGCGCCCCTGGTTCGATTCGTCCGACACAGCAAAACTTGTTGGACACGTTGCAATGCTTACCAAGCAAAGACTTATGAGAAAAAATTGCTGGCTGAACGAGATCATAAACGCCTCACTTGCTCCAGTAATGACGAAACAGGATTGAAAATTTCTGACAAAAGATTGCCTTTTCTTGACATTTTCACTGCCGGACCTCGACCAGTAGCGAAATCGAACGCTCGTTACATGTACCAAATTTGAACGCAATCTTTGTATGCGCCTAAAGTCCAACTCTAGCGCACTAAATGTATAGGTGTACGTCCTCTCCCTCGGCAATCTTGGTCAATGACGTGATCGGATCTGAAAAAGACATCAACGTCACACCCACGCATCGATGCATTAATATATAGCCGTTCGCCAGCGGACTCTTTTTTGGCATGACGATGTAACGATGTAACGACCTGACCTAAGGACGGCGCTGCCCCACCCCCCGCGAGCAAGCTAGGCAACTTTTGCGACCACGATTAAGGCGCTCACAAACCGCGAGGGCCAGAAATCCATGTTCTCCCTTAAACCTTGATCATCTCGGTAATCGGCTTGGTCGAATCTGCAAAGGAAGCGCTCAGCAAGCCCATGCACTGATGCATTGAGAGATAGAGGTTCGCCAGCGGTGTTTTTTCCGGCATGACAATGTGACGACCGGGCTTGATCACACCACCGCCACGACCGGCAAGCATAATCGGTAAATTTTCGCGAACATGATCATTGCCGTCATGAATCGGCGAACCCCAGAAAATCATACTGTTATCGAGCAAGGTTAAACCGTTAGGCTCTTTAATCGCCTTCATCCGGCCAATGACGTAAGCAACCTGTTCTGCATGCCAGACGTTGATTTTACGATATTGGTCAAGGGTGTCTCCACCGCCGCCATGATGCGACGCATCATGATGAGCGCTGTGCACGCCGGGGATAAACGAATAGTTTAAGTCATTCCGTTCATGACCAAACATGAAGGTGCCAACACGAGTCGAGTCAGTCCAGAACGCTAACGTCATAATATCGAGCATTATGCGCAGTCGCTGCGTGTGATCTTTACCATCGAAAGCAACCAACATACCCCCAAGTTGGCCGATCGTGCGAGCCGCTGCGGGGTCAAAGCGACGCTCCTTCGCCAGTTCTTTGATTTCGCGCTCAATTTGCTTTTCGACGTCACGCACCGAGGTCAGATATTCGTCAAGTTTGCGCTGATCCGAAATGCCCACTTTACGTTTGAGCGAAGTCGCCTCTGTGCTGACGTAATCGAGAACGCTCTTTTTATCTTCAACCGTCAAAGGACTGGCATCGGCCGTACCGACAACTCCTTTTTTTCCAGGAATACGAAACAATTGATCGAACGCACGTTTCGGATCGATTTCATTGGCAACCGGCGTGGTTGGCGTGCTCCATGACAATTGATTATTATAAGCGCGCGCCCAACCGGTATCGATGCCACCATATGGCTTCATCATGCCCAAATTAATCGACGGGAAACGAGTCACCGAAGCCGTGCCACGCGCAGCCACTTGGTCCATCGACACGCCGCCAACATTCAGGTCGGCACCATCGGTCCGCTTCACGACGGTGCTGGTCCACAGCTGCTCGTTGGTGTAATGGGCAAGGTTGTCAACCATTGCCGCCTTATTCATCAAATGAGAAAATAACAAAATGTCGCCAGCGTAAGGCTGAAGCGGCGCCGTCATCGGCTTCAGCGTACCAATCGGTCCGGGCTGATCGACGCCCCACTCTTTATGATAGGTGCCACAAGGCAGATTCATCATCAGCGTGCGAACAGGAAACTTCGGGCGCGCGTATCCGGGCCCGGAATCAAACGGATCAGCAGCCGACAACGGTGATGTGCCCATCACTTCGAGCATCGGTAAAGCCATCGCGACGCCCAAACCACGCAGCATCGTACGGCGAGATATTTTCCACTTTGGGGTACTCATGGCTTACTTTCCTGATCTTTGATCACGTCTTTGCTTGTCTTTAGTGGGGCTAGTGGGCGCTTGAAGCGAAATGGAAGACTAAGTGCCACTTCGGTGACCAGCGACTGGGCTTTCCAGTCAACGGCACTGAGGTTCTTTACTATCTGCCGTACGGTCGAGCGGTCACAGCGGTCAATCGGACGGCCAAGAGCATAGGCAAGCATACGCTCGACCACGGTGGTCATGATACGTTCTTTACGCTGCAGAAGCATTTTTTTGAGCTGCTGAGGCCCGTCAAATTTCTCGCCACTGGGCATGGTTCCTACGGTATCCAGCGGCTCCTTAAGATCGCCAACCGTGCGCCAACGACCAATGGCATCGAAATTTTCTAAGCCAAATCCAAGTGGATCGATGCGCTGATGACACGAATTACATGCGGGATCGATTCGATGACGCTCTAAACGTTGACGTAACGTACCGACATTAGTCGCACCTTCCTTTTCCTCTTTCAAAACGGGAACGTTGGGCGGTGCTGGCGGCGGCGGATACGATAGCAACTCCGCCAGAATCCATTTGCCGCGAATGACCGGACTGGTGCGAGCTGGGCGTGAGGTGATCGCCAAGACACCAGCCATCGTTATCAACCCACCACGCTTGCCGTCGTCAACCGCGACTCGCGCAAATTCACTCCCCGACGGGCCTGAAAGCCCATAGTGCCTAGCCAATTCAGCATTCACGTAGACATAATTACAATCGATCAGATCAACCAAACTACCGTTTTTATCAAGCAACGCCTGCATGAAAACAACTGGTTCTTTCATCATCGCGGCACGCAATGTTTCGTCGTAGCCACGAATAAGCTGGAGGTCCGGGCCAAGACCAGCGAGCAAGTTATCTGTGCCAAGCCATTGGCCCATAAACTGACGTGAGAAGATGCTGGCCTTAGGATCTGCCAGCATGCGTTTTACCTGCGCCGCGATTTCGGCTGGCTCTTTGAGATTCCCATCCTTCGCCGCCGCCGTGAGCACCGCGTCGGGCATAGACGACCACAGAAAATACGACAGCCGCGTCGCATATTCGTATGGATTGAGCGGCGTCGGATCCTTACCCGCTTTGGTCTCTTCAATTCGATAGAGAAAATTCGGCGATGTCAGCGCGGAAGCATAGACCAGCTTCACCGCCTCATCATGAATCATATTGAGCTTTTTCGCCGTCTTTTCGTAGATGGCCGAAAGTTTTTGAATCTCAGCCAAGGTCACGGGGCGCCGCCAGGCGAGAGGCAAGAAACTTGCAAGTGAGGTTTCCAGCGCCTTCTTCTTAGCGGCAAGGGTAACTTCGCCTTTCTTGCCCTTTATTGGCTCAACCAAAAAAAGACTTTCCGGTTTAGCTTTTTCGATAACGGCTAAAGAAACATCGACCAGGCGATCGAGCAACATTGGCGAGACGAACAACGTATCCGCGTTATTGTCAAAAGTTCCGGATCCGCCCGCATTGTCTGCGGGAAAAACATCAGCCGGATTACCGTCGACGCCAAGTAAGTCGTGAATCGTACGATTAAATTCTGTCAACGTCAGACGGTGAATGGTGACATTTCCAGGATCACTTGGAACATCGCCATTCGGGCCATCAAGCTTACGATCAATCCAGGTCACACCCGAATCACGTTCAGCGATACTGGGCTGCGGTTTCTCTGGAGGCGGCATTTCTTGTTCAGCCAACGCCCGTCGAACGCCATTCCAAACATGATCATCTTTGACTGAGACACCTGGTGAGCCCAACTTTTCCAAGTTGAGGTCGCCCTTGTGCTTGGTCGCATTGTGGCAGTCATAACAAAATTTCCGCATCCAGGTATGCGGATCATCAACATCGTCAGCGGCAATAAGCGGCATTACTGAAAACGTCATCATGAATACGAGCTGATAGCCGAACGCAAAGCGTACGTGCGGTCTACGCAGCTGACCGAACCAGCTGAACGTTATGGGCATGTGGACACGTTTCTCATCGACATAATGCACCAAAAGGCGCTCACATTTCAATAATAAAAACGACGTGTCTAGGATGTTCTCCGCTCCCTTTATAAAAAAAATTGACGTCGCTACCCAGCTTGAGTCACGAAATATTCCGCGAGGCGCATTTATGCGCCGCAATCATGAAATCCGAGCATGGCGAGTTCACCTAGCGTCGACATTCGAATCGTGAGGCGTTCCAATAAAGTTTTTTTTTGCCGTTCGCTTACGCGATCGTCTTTTTTAATTCACCGACTCAACATCCACGCCGCAATAGCTAACCCAAGTACCAATAAAGAGACACCGCACATCATCAACCAAACCGGAATGCCGCCTTTTTGTTTTTTACGCAGCTTAGCGATACGGCGACTGTCTTCAGGTACAAACATTGCCACTTCTAATTCACGAATGAATTCTGACGCGTTCGCTGGACGATGAAGGGGGTCCTTTTGCATCGTCCATTCAATCAATTGACTAATCGCCTTGGGTATTCCCGGAGCGATTTTGTACGCTTGTGGTGGTGGCTCACGCAAAACCTTATCCATAATTTCGTAAACGGTTTTCCCATTAAACGGCGTTTCGCCGGTAACCGCGTGAAAAAATGTAGCGCCAAGCGAATAGACGTCCGCTGTAGTATCGGCCTTTTGCGCATCGATGACTTGCTCTGGCGGCATATACGCGGGCGAGCCCATGGACACGCCTTGCATGGTCAAATTGCCGCCTGACGGCTGTGACAAATCGCTATCGTTAACATTTTTTTTATCGGCTTTATCAGATATGCGCTTAGCAAAACCAAGATCGAGCAGTTTCGCTACGCCACCGCTGGTCAATAAAATGTTGCCCGGTTTAATGTCGCGATGAATAATCCCGAGTTTACTAATGTGGTCTACCGCTTGTGCCACTTGCAACATGAAATTCGATAACTGACGCCACGGTATAGCGCCCTGTTTATCAATCACGGCCTCCATGGTCGAACCATTGACCAGTTCCATGATCATAAAATGAATCTTATTTTCACAGCCGTGCTGAGTAACCGCTACCACATTTGGATGCTTGATACTTTTACACAGCTCTGCCTCGAGAATGAAACGCCGACCATTTTCCTCGTCTTTTGAGGCTTCTCCGGTCAACATTTTGACCGCGACTAATTGCTTACTGCTGATTTGTTCAGACTCATAAACCACCGCCATCGCACCCATGCCGATGCGCTTGATCAATCGACAGCCGCCGATGGTGCGACCCACTAATGGGTCGGGTGGTTTAGCCGACATCGATTTACCGCAACGAGGACAACGGCACGGCTTACCTTCCACTGGTTGGTCACCAGTGATCACCAAATCGCAGCTGCCACATCTCAGAATTGTAGCCATGTATAATATAATCCTGAGCTCAGGCACAGGCTTAGCTACCTTGTTTTCAATTGAATTGGAAAACCAACTGATCCCTCGGTCACACGCCCTTACCATCCACGCGAAACTCTAGCTGTTTCCTCCTTCCGGATTCAGATGGTCAAACACGTGCGGACCTTAATCGCCTTTCTATTCCTCGTTATTGGCGCCTGGTTCGCGCTTCACGGCTGGTTGCCTGCACTTCCACGTATTCCTTTACCGACAGTGATCGAGAGCTGGGCTCATCCGATTGGTGTGGGAATCGCTTTCAGCGGATTGGGCGGATTATTACTGTTGCGCCGACCACCGCGAAAACCTGCGCTTGGGGACAGACCACTTGTATCAACGCTTGAAGAAGCCGGATTTCACTTCACTTCCATTCCCAATGGTTGGCAAGCCGATGGAAGCTGGAAAGGCGTACCGCTCATCGTGCGCAAAGGTATCGGTCATGATGCAAACCGTTTTGGCCGACCTTGGGCGATCGTCATTGCCATGCCTGGTCAACCGCTGGAACCCTGGCCCTTTTTGCCAGAAGAAGGCGTCATTATCGAACAACGAAAAGAGGGTTTCAGCGTGGCGATCGCTGACCTCAGCCGCCCGGAAAAAATGCATCGTCTAGGTGAACGACTCAATCAATTGCTCGCACAGCGAGCTTGAACATTTAAGCAATCCAACCCAAGCACTGCGGTGACCCCGTGCCACAAGTCGTCCCACGGTGTCGAATGAGCTCTTGTCCCGGCAACGCATCGCCTTATTGATAGCACTTGTAAACATTGGTGGAACAGACCGTGGGGAGCACAACCTCTCTCCTGCGTCAGCATTCACCCCCTCTGCTTGAGGATCCGATCATGCGCCTCCTAACCCTCATCGCCTGTTTCGCTCTTAGTTCCACCATCGGTGGCGTCAGCGCTGCCGAGCGTTGTTTCCCTGGCTCAGGCAGTGGTTCAGTTTGGATTGAAGGCAGTTGGCAGCAATGCGGCGGTCAATATTCATGGCGTCCAGGTTATTGGCAGACCGCTCAAACGACGACCACCACTACGGTCTACTCTACGCCATCGACCACCTGGGAAGAAGGCCACTGGGCTCAGGGCGCCAATGGCTCGGTGTGGGTCGAGGGTCACTACGAAGCATCGCCTGCGGTTTATAACACTGGCACCACCACGGTGGTCTACAACACGCCGCCACCGCAAGTGATTTACGAACAACCGCGTCCATGCCCACAGACCACCGTGGTGGTCAACGGTGGCTACGGTCATGGCCACAACGGATATTATGGCGGCTACCAACGTCCCGTTTGCAACACCGTCGCTCCTCGCGTCACCGTCGGGGTCGCGGTACCATTACCAGTGCCGCCGCTTCCTCGCATAACCTTTGGACACGTGAACCACATTCCGTTCCCCGTCCCGGTAATTCGTCATCGTTGAGTTGGCGCAAGATCACCACTAGGGTGTCGACATGTCGGTGATTTTAGAAGCGCACAACTTGACAAAAAACTACGGGCCATTTCAGGCTCTGCACGGTATCAGTTTCAGTCTTGAACCCGGTGAGGTCGTAGGATTTCTTGGCCCCAATGGCGCGGGCAAATCGACGACCATGAAAATACTCACCGGGTTCGTCGCGCCCAGCGGCGGAACAGCCGTCATCGCTGGTCACGATTTGTTGGCAGATCCGCTTGGTTGCCGCCGCTCCATTGGTTATTTACCGGAAGAATTGCCGCTCTACCTCGACATGACGGTCAGCGGTTATCTGGACCATGTCGCGCGGCTGAAAGGGGTAAGCGCTGCCGCTCGACGTCGTGAAGTGGTGGATGCGATTGATGCCGCATGGTTGGGAGAAAATGCCAATCGTCACTTGCGTAAATTATCGAAGGGCAACCGCCAGCGCGTTGGCGTGGCGCAAGCATTGCTCGGATCGCCACCTATTTTGATTCTTGATGAACCGACCTCGGGTTTAGATCCCACGCAAGTCGCCCATTTTCGTGATTTACTCAAACGGTTATCTGAGCGGCATACGATTTTGTTGTCGACCCACATTCTTAGCGAAGTGGAAGCCACCTGTAGTCGCGTCGTGGTGGTGCATCGTGGACGTACCGTAGCGGCAGAATCTGTTGAATCTCTGCGTCGTCGCGCAGCGCAGGTTACCCGACTGACCTTGCGCATACGCTCCGGTGACACGGCCGATGTGCGTGCGGCTTTGATCCCCTGTTCTTGGGCAACGCTCGTTACAGCGCATGGTGATAGTCTATTAATTGACGCGGATGCGACCCATCGCGGCGAGCTGGTGACTATCGCGGAAAAATTTGGTGGGTTACGCGAACTGGTGGAAGAACGACGCAGTTTAGAAGACGTATTTCGCGACCTGATCGGCGCTTAAAAAATGAAACCTGCTGAAGCGCGAACCACAGCACTGAAAAAAAAGCTGCGCACAACACTGGAAGCGACACTCGATTTGCTACTCCCAGCAGTATGCCCAGGATGTCTCGTCGCGGCCGGGCCGAAACTGTGCATCAGCTGCGTCTATGCACTGGCAACTCTGTCCGATCCTTGTCCATGGTGTTCAGCGCCACAACGTTCGTTGGAAGAACGTTGTGCACACTGCCAAGGCGCTGGA
>JAYVSL010000165.1:0-4019 GCA_043775355.1 Planctomycetota bacterium | reverse complement strand
TCGGACATCGGACATCGGACATCGGACATTAAGAAAAATTGGTCCGGGCGCTCCCACGGTGGTTCCTTTGGTCATCGTCTAGTTCATTTCGTCGCGCGCATCGGCGGGCCAACGATCTGTTATCTCTTCATTATTCCGCCGACCGTCGTGCTGTTCCTGCGACTGCACGAACGACGGCGAATATGCATGCGTTATTGGCAGCGCATGCGGCCAGGCCTCGGGCGCTGGGGCCAAGCGGTGATGGCGTTTCGACATTTTTATTCGTTCGCTCGCATGCTGGCAGATCGCTTTTTGGTTAGCGCCGCGCCAGGATCGCTGCGTCATCGCAGCTTGGGATTCACCACGTTGAAACAGGGTTCGGCACATCCCCAGGGTTGCGTGATGCTGTCGGCGCACGTCGGCAATTGGGAACTCTCTGGCCATTTCATGGATCGTTACCAACTCGGCACCACGCATTTAGTGATGTTACAAGCGGAGGATCCCGCCGTGGCCGCGCAGGTGCGTGCGGCGATTGGTGCCCATGGCCTGGGGATTATCGACCTGAAGGATTCATTTGCCGCCAGCTTGGAAATTGTCGCGGCGCTGCGCAAAGGCGAAAGTTGCTGCATGCTTGGCGATCGCACCGTTGGCTCGGACCATGGCACCATTCGCGTGCCCTTTTGCGGTGGATATGCGCGTTTTCCTAGCGGACCATTTATCGCGGCTGCCGCCACCGGTGCGGTCGTGGTGCCGACGTTCTGCCTCAAGGTCGGCTGGACCTCGTATGCCACTTTGGCTCCTGCGATTTGGCCAATGAACTTGGGCGGCCGTCGTGAACGCAAACCGCAATTGACCGCAGCGATTGCGCGATGGGCGCGTTGTGTCGAAACCGTGGTGCGGCGCTATCCCCTCCAATGGCACAATTTTTACGACTTCTGGGAAGACGGGGAGGACAGGGTAGCCGTTGCGCCTAGGTCCGATCGGCGGAGTCTACCGCGCTCTGGAGTACCGCATGCTGAACCCAGGCGCCAATAGACGACGAGTCGTTATCACCGGCATGGACGCGTTGTCATGCCTGGGCGATAGTCTTGAAGAAATCAGTCAGTCGCTGCGTGTCGGGCGTTCGGGCATCGTCATCAGCAAAGAGCGCCAGGAGCTGGGCTTTCGTTCAGCGTTAACTGGCGCGATCAAACCCGTTGATGCCGCCGCACACTTTCCGCGCAAAGTACGCAAATCGATGGGAGAAACCGCGCTCTATGCCGCCATCACGGCAACCAAAGCCGTCGCCATGGCGGGCTGTGCTGAACATTTGAAGAGTGACCGCGCTGGACTGTTGATTGGCAATGATTCTTGCGCCGATCCGATTGAAGAAATTCTGGCCACCGTGCGCGCCGACAAAAGCACCGGATCACTTGGCAGCGACAAAGTTATTAAGGCGCTGAACAGCACCGCGACCATCCACCTCGGTCCGATGTTCGGTACCCGTGGCATCAGCTTATCGGTCAGCGGCGCGTGCGCTTCTGGTGCACACGCCATCGGCTGGGGCTGGATGCTGATCAGCAGCGGCATGCACGATATCTGTGTGACCGGCGGCACGCAGGAACTGTGCTGGCAAAGCATGGCTGCATTCGATGGCCTGCGGGTGTTCTCGATGAGACTCGATAATCCGACTGGTGCCGTGCGACCGTTCGACCGCGACCGCGATGGATTAGTTCCCGGCGGCGGCGCGGCGACTTTGATCCTCGAAGAATATGAACACGCCAAACGTCGTGGTGCAAATATCCTCGCCGAAGTCGCGAGCTATGCCTTCAGTAGTGACGGCGATCACATGACCACCGGCGACGGCAAAGGCGCAGCGCGTTGCATGCAACAAGCGCTCGACACTGCCGGAATCAAACCACACGAAGTCGACTACATCAACGCCCACGCCACCGGCACCGAAGCCGGCGATACTGCCGAAGCGCACGCTATTCACAGCGTCTTCGGCGAGAATGGACCGCCGGTATCATCGACCAAATCCCTCACCGGACACGAATGCTGGATGGCTGGCGCCAGCGAAGCGCTCTATAGCGCGTTGATGATGCGCGGAGATTTTATCGCGCCAAATCTGAACTACGAAAACCAAGATCCCAAATTGCCCAAGCTCAATATTGTGGCGAAGCCCGTCACCGGCGTGAAGCTGAAACACGTCTTGTCGAATAGCTTTGGCTTTGGCGGAACGAATGCATGTTTAGTGCTGAAGGCCGTCTGATGTCATCCGATGTCCGATGTCCGATGTCCGATGTCCGATGTCTCGCGGTACTGAAACGACATCGGACATCGGACATTGAATGACATCGGACATAAGAATGACATCGGACATAAGAACAATGAAAGCGCTCATCATCGGTGCTGGCCCTTCCGGCCTTACGAGTGCGGTGTTGCTCGCTGAACAAGGGTGGCAGGTCACGGTTTTGGAAGCGCACGCCATTCCTGGCGGATTGTTGCAGCGCTTCCGCCGTGGGCCGTATTGGTTTGATACGGGTTTTCATTTTATAACTGGCGGTGGGCCTGGTGGACCGTTTCGACCGTTGGCTGCGCGCCTGGGAATTCTTGAGCGGATCCATTTTTTGCCCCACGATTTGGCGCGGCAATTTCGTATTCATTTACCAGATGGCGGCGTGGTCGATCTGCCGGCTGGCATTACCGAATGTGAAATCGCCTGCGCTCGCCGCTGGCCTGAGCAAACCCCTGGTTTCGCTCGCTTTTTTGCCGAACTGAAAGCCGGCCTCAGACAAAAACCATGGCTGGCAATGCTGGTTCCTGCCGACACGCCAGCGCCCTCCATCGATTCCAATCTTTCCGTTTCAGAGGTATTGGACCGCTGCGGTGTCACTGGTTTAGCGAAAGAAGTGCTTGGCTGTCTGTCTGGCATTCTGGCGATGAAACCGGAGCGCACGCCGATGGGCTTGTATGCCACTTTCGCCGGAACGTCGATCGCGGGCTCGTGTCGCGCCGTTGGCGGAGGCGAAGCCATCATCACACCGTTGGTCGATCGACTGAAAGAACTCGGCGGGACGTTGTTACTGAACCGTGCGGTGACCCGCATTGAATTTAGCGAACGCGAAGTCACCGCGGTGGTGGACGTGAAGGGCAATCGCCATGTCGCCGACCTCTATCTTGCGACGTGTCATCCGGCAGAAATTTTACGCCTGACTGGGCCAGGCGGCATGCGTCCATCGTTAGAAGAACGCATCCGCGATACGCCCGACAGCGCGAGCGTGGTGATGGTTTATGCTGGACTGTCAGCGCCGCCGTTGGTGCTGGGTCGCAGTCATCACTTCGCACGCATTCGCGACAACGAAGATCTTTACTACCTCGCGCCAAGTAACTTCGAAGAAACGAACGTAGCACCCTATTTGGAAGCCATGGTGTGGGTTCCCGGAGACGCCGTGGCAGCGTGGCGCGACAGCAAAAAAGGCCGGCGCCCCGAAGACTACGAAGCGTGGAAACGTGCGTGGGAAACGGAAATTCTCAGCGCGATTACCACGCGACATCCGGAACTGGTCGGCACCATCACCCGCTTGTGGTCGTCGTCACCGCTGTCGGTTGAAGATTATGTGCACTCGCGCAACGGCGCCGCCATGGGCTTGTCGCATGATGTTGGTCATGTCGGCACCGACCCCCTGCCGCGCCGCAGTCGTTTAAAAAATTTATTCTTCGCCGGTCAAAGCATCGGCCATCCAGGAGTCCTCGGCGCGATGATCGATGGATTTGTTATGGCAGGTGCGATTGTCGGAAAAGATTTGGCTGGAGTGGAGGCCGCAACCACGACTGCGACGACGGCTTTTCGTATGGAAGAGCGAAAGCCTGGAAGGGGCTTCCGGCTTCCGTGTGGGTCAAATAGGTGCCTTTTCTGATTCTCGCTGAGAGGATGAGGCCATGAACGATCGTGAACTCTATCAACGCATCCTTGGCCTCGTTGCTCCCTGGGAGGTGTTGGACATTCGGTTGAGCTTCGCTGATCGAAACGTGACGGTGGTGGTTGGTCATGCTGCGGG
>JAYVSL010000164.1:0-8904 GCA_043775355.1 Planctomycetota bacterium | reverse complement strand
CCGTCGAGCCAATCGCGAAGACGATTGCAGCGGCGCATTTTGGGAGGGCCGTTTCCATAGCGTGCCGTTGCTGGATCAAGCCGCGCTGATCGCGTGTTTGGCCTACATCGATCTGAATCCAATCCGCGCCAAAGTCACCGATCGCCCTGAAACCTCGCAATTTACCAGCGGATATCGCCGCATTCGCGCGCGCAATCGCCATCGTGCGGCAGAGAAAATCAAACGTCGCGAACCGAAACGTGCCGCCGTGCTGTTGGCGAAGGTTGGCTTAGCAACGAACGCCAAACATGCGGAGGACGGTTTGTGGCTGACGCCATTAGCGCGCTGCCAAGTCGGTGAGCCGCTGGCTAATAAAACGTTTACGCCGGATGATTATCTCACGTTACTCGATGCCACCGGACGATTTTTGAAGACCGGTAAACGTGGCGCGATTCCGTCAGAATTAGTCCCGATTCTATCGCGACTTGACCTGAGCGTCGACGCCTGGCTGGCGACCATGCTCGGTTGGCGAATGTTTGCCTTCACCAGCGCTCTTGGTCACGCGAAAGTCTGTGCTGATGAAGCTGCTAAACGTGGGCTTCAATGGATCCGTAATCGCTGTCCACTGTTTGTAGAAAAGAACACCGATAAAATCGATGCGGCGTGATCTGCAGGAAAGAAGCAACAAAAGAAGCAATAAAGGACACCCACTTATTGACCAAGTATCACCTCCAGCCAATTTTCGCGAATGACCCGTCTCCGCTTCGAACTGATTCCTGAATCTCGTGGTGGAGCCTTTTGTCTGGGGAAAATAAGTGGGCGTCCTTTGTTTGCTCGATTCCTGAATCTCGTGGTGGAGCCTTTTGTCTGGGGAAAATAAGTGGGCGTCCTTTATTGTTCTTTTATTGTTGTCCTTTATTGTTGCGGTCTTGGGAAGATAAGTGGGTGTCCTTTGTTTTCGAGACAGTCCCGCAGATCAGGCAGCACGCCGGATGAGCATTGGCGAACCAGGCATCAACCTCAACCGCTGTTGGCAGCCGCGCCTGGTAGTCCTTTCAGGAGCCGATCGTCGGCCGCTTCTCCGGCATGCGCGCGGGAAGCACGCAAATGCCTGCGCGAAGGTAAGCGGTAGCCCAGGAATCCAGTCCCGAACGACCAGAAACCGTCATTGCTGACGGGGCCGATTCTGGTACTTTTTTAGGGTCCGAAGGAGTCGCCATGTCAGTTACTGCCCAATCCGTCAGCTACGTCAAAAGCCACTTGGCCCAAGTCATCAGCTCGGTGCGCGGCGGAGCTGGCCCAATCCTGATCACGCAGAAGGGCTCGGCAGCCGCAGTCATCCAGGATGCGGATGAGTACCAGCGTACCCAGGACGCCCTGGCCATGCTTAAGCTGGTGGCCATCGCCCGCAACGAAGCCGCTCAGGGGAAGACTTATACCCATGACGAGGTCTTCTCTGCGGCACGCCAACGGCTGGCGAAACGGCTCGCCGAACAGCAATGAATCCAGTCAAATGGATTGCCTCGGCACGTCAGGATGTGCTGGAGATCGTTGATTACATCGCATCTGATGCGCCAATAAACGCGGCCAAAATCTTGGAGCGTCTGGAAGCACGAGCGGCCAGTCTGAATCGATTCCCCGAGCGAGGTCGAGTCACTCCCGAATTGCGACATCTCGGCATCTCCAGCATCAAGGAATTGATCGAAAATCCCTGGCGCATTGTCTACGAATACAGTGGATCCGAGGTGCTGATCGTCGGTGTCTTCGATTCCCGTCGCGACCTGCAATCGATGCTGCTGGAGCGCCTGCTGCGCCTGGGCGAAACCGTTCAAAAGCCACATCGAGAGTGGACCCTTGATGAGATCAATGCTGAAATATCTGCGTCTCGTCGTGAACGAGGTCAACGGAAACGCAGGGTCGGCAAGCCCCGGCCCAAGTGAACGTGATGTGGACGCACGATTACCCATAATGCTTAGTCGAGGAGTCGCGAAGGCAGAGTTATCGTCTCGGCGGTCGTGCTCTCGTAGATGCTGCGCACAGCCGCCGTGCAGCCGCCGTGGAGTGGTGGAGTGGTGGTGGAGCGGAGTGGAGTGGAGTGGAGTGGAGTGGAGTGAAGGGACATGCATTTAGTTTTGCATCTTTTATTGACGTCGCCCACGACGGCCTGTCCTGGGAGCGCCGACGTCCCCGTCGGCTGGGTTAATCGCTGGGTTAATCGCTGGGTTGATCGCCTCGCAAAAGCCGACGAGGACGTCGGCGCTCCCAGGGGATGTCGAATCACAACGCCCCCGAGGCAGGCGGTGTGTGCCTTTGGCCTGCCAATCGTCATGAAATTATTAAAATTATAGAACAGGCTTCTGGCTCATGAGCCTCTCTCACTTCTTAATTTTTTATTGCTTTGTCGCAGCATGTCCAAATCCCCACTCAAATCCCCACCATTGCCCAATCCAACGGCAGTCGCACAACACGCCATCATGACGTCCCCTCGCCCAGGTGGTCCGGCAATGGCCCGGCCCATGGTCATCGCCATCGACGGTCCCGCTGGGGCTGGTAAAAGCACGGTCACCCGCCTGTTGGCGCAACGGCTCACGCTGCTTTTTCTTGATACTGGTGCGATGTATCGCGCGGCGACGGTTGGGTTGTACGACGCGGGGATTAACGTCGACGATCCTGAGGCGATTGCTGCCTGGGTATGCCAACGTGACATCGGTTTTGATCGTGATGGTCAGGTGCAATTGGATGGCGTGGTCATGCCGCGTGAGCGTATTCGTTCGCCGCAGACCACGGCGCAGATATGGCGCGTCGCTGATAACCCCGCCTGTCGCACGCATCTGGTGCAATTACAAAAAGCTTTGGTCGCAGGCCGCGATGCGGTGGTCGAAGGTCGCGACGCCACCACCGTCATTTGCCCTGATGCGCAGTTGAAAATTTTTCTCGACGCAAGCCCGGAAGAACGCGCACGTCGCCGTTTGGCGGAATGGCCGGCGAATATGCCGCAGCCCAGCGTGGCCGAGGTGGTGGCGCAGATTCGTGAACGTGATCAACGCGATTCCTCGCGCGCGGTGGGTGCGCTGACGTTGACCGATGACGCAGTGCATTTGTACAGCGATGGCTTGTCGATGACGGAAGTGATCGCGCGGATCACCGCCTATGCGGTGCAGCGTCAGCCGTTCTTGCTCGAACAAATCGTATCGAATCAATTGATCGTTGGTCGCAGTCGTCAACCTGGATACGTACGTGTCGCGGTCGGTGATCCTGCGCACAGCGGCCTCGGTTGGCAGCTTGGTTTGACCAATCCCACCCCAGAACGCATGCCTGGAACCACGCGTACGTGTACGCGCAATCTTGGCGGGCGTCAGGCGGGCACGGTACTGCAAGGACAGGCCATTCTTTGTCTTGCAGGCACTGGCGAAGAACCCGGCCATGTGTTTGCGCTGCCGATGTTACCGCAGACGTGGTACATCATTGAACCAGGTGCTTGGCACGCCGTCATTCAAAGTCACGGAACGATTTGCGCGTGGGCCGAATCATCGGGCATTCGCGAAGAAACTCGCGAGCTGACCAATGATCAACTGTCAGAATTAAATGCCTACACCAGCGTGTATTTGCCGCATTAAATAGCGATTTCTCAGAATCGACGAGGCAGAAAAGTCGCTCAATCACGGACGACTTAATGGAATCGCCGCGAGCGTTTCCTCCAACAAGCGCTGAAGTGAAACGTCGTCGGCAGGCATTGCATGGCCGCTACGTGCTTGTTCTTCGACGCGCCGACAAACGGCTGCTAAGCGGCTGGCACCCATAATTTGACACGAGCCTTTTAATTTATGGGCGGCGCGTCGAATGGTGTCGGTGTCGCTGCCTTTGATGGCTCGCTCAAGCGCATGCACGTGATCGGGGGCTTCACGAATGAAGATGGTGACCATTTCAACGAAGATCGCTTCATCACCTAATTCATCACGCAAGCGCGCAAGCACGCGAGCGTCGATGAGCGCGTCGGGGTCTTCAGTGACAGTCGGTGGCGCAGAGCTGCTGAGTACGGGGACGGTGTCGGTGATCTCGCTCAAGAAGCGCGCTAACGCTTCTGCTAGCGCTTCGATACGTACGGGCTTGGCAATGTAATCGTCCATGCCTGCGGCTAAACAAAGCTCGCGATCGCCAGCCATGGCATTGGCCGTCATCGCTATGACGGGCAGTCGTCGACGATTGGTCATCGTTTCGCGATTGCGAATTTCACGTGTGGCTTGATAGCCGTCCATTTCTGGCATTTGGCAATCCATCAAAACCAAATCGTAGGGCAGTTGGGCAATAGCGGCGAGTGCTTCAATGCCATTGGCAACAATATCGGCGTGAACCCCAAAGCGAGCGAGTTGTGCGGCGGTCAGGCGTTGATTGACGGCGTTGTCTTCGGCCACCAACACTCGTCCGTTAAAGCGCCGACGTGTACCGTGTCCGGCGGTGTGGCCAGGTGCACGTGCCTGAGTAATTCCCAGCGCTGTGGCTAAAGCGTGATGAATTGAGGCCTGACGCAGTGGTTTATCGACACAGGCATCAATGCCACTGGCCAATGCATCATTGATCAGTCGCTGAGCGCCGATGGGCGTTAGCAAGATCATGCCGATAGTTGCCGTGCGTGGATCATTTTTGAGCGCACGTGCAAAGTCCAACGCCTGTTGCGCTTGATGTCCAACGTCGAGCACGACCGCCGCGACGGCCTGGGTTTCGAGATACGCACGTGCGCTGTCGGCGTCTTCGGCCAAATCACAGATCATCCCCCAAGCGCTGCACCATCGATACAACAGCGTGCGACTGGTGGCGTTGTCATCGATCACTAATACGCGACGATTGCGCATGAGTGGCGACGGCACAAATAATGGTGCGGTGCGTGGTACGAAACTTACGGTGAAGCGGAAAATACTGCCCGCTCCAGGAACACTGGCGACGCTAATACGACCGCCCATCAGTTCGACCATGCGTTTGCAGATCGCCAAGCCCAGGCCGGTTCCACCAAATTTACGTGTCGTGGAATTATCGGCTTGGTGAAAGGATTGGAAAAGACGTTCTTGCGCGCCGTTGGCAATGCCGATACCCGTGTCTTGAACTTCAAACAGCAAGCGCACCGGCGCCAATTCTGGTTCCACTCCGGTTGGCGGTAGCACTCCGCGAATGGCGCGGTGAAGACCGCTCGATACATCGGATTCTAATTCGACACGCACCACCACTTCACCGATTTCAGTGAATTTCACCGCATTGCCAATAAGGTTGACCAGGATTTGGCGCAAGCGACCCGGATCGCCGCGCACCGCTACGGGCACGTCATCGGCAATGGCGGTGATCAGTTCTAAGTTTTTGGAATATGCTTTTTCGCCTAATAATCCGGCGGCATCTTCGACCACTTGACGCAAATCGAAGTCGATCGATTCCAATTCCATCCGACCCGCTTCGATCTTGGAAAAATCAAGAATATCATTGATGACGGAGAGCAAACTATCGGCGCTGCCGCGTACGGTATCGAGCATGCTGCGCTGCTGCACGGTTAACGATGTTTCCAGCAACAGTCCGGTCATGCCAATAACGCCATTCATCGGCGTGCGGATTTCGTGACTCATGTTGGCCAAAAAATCGCTCTTGGCTTGGCTTGCAGCGACGGCGACTTCTTTGGCTTGCTCAAGTTGTTTTTGAGCGAGCAATAATTCAGTGACGTCTTGCGCGGCGGCAAAGATTAAACCACGTTCATGGTCTGGTGCCGAAACCCAACGCAGCGTTCGCCAGTCACCATTTTTACAGCGGAAGCGATTGATAAACGAAGCAGTAGAGAGACCGCTGGTGAGCCGATTAGCGGCTTCAAGGGTATGGCCAAGATCGTCGGGATGAACGAATGAGACAAATGGTTGAGCCAATAATTCCGCTTCGCTCCAGCCCAGCAAAGCGGACCACGATGGATTCAAACGTTTGAAATGACCATCGAATCCGGCGATAGACAGCAAGCTGACCGTCATCGAGAAAAAGCGGTCGAGCTCTTCTTCAGCGCGACGGCGCTCACTGAGGTCAATGCCGATGGCCAAATAACCGGTGAGCTCGCCATCACTAGAGGTCAACGCGGTGACCGACAGCCGCACGGGGAATCGCCGTCCACGATTGGTGATGTAGGTCCATTCGCGTTCATCAGCGATACTGGTGCGGGCTTTGGCAACCAGGGCCTCGAACCCGGTTTCAACGTTTTGGCCAAGTTCGTGCGATAATTCGTTCGCCCGATTTTGCAGTTCTTCAGGATCGTGCAGCACCGATGGCGTGACTCGACCAACCAGTTCAGCAGCGTCGTAACCCAACCAGCGCTGAGCCGCGCTGTTGTAGGTCATGATCACGCCATCGACATCGGTAGAGATGATACTGAAATTAGCACCATCAAGAATGGCTTGCTGCAAACGCGTGGTTTCGCGCAAGGCGCGTTCCATACGTCGGCGCTCGCTAATGTCAGAGGCAATGACTAAGTAACCGATAACGTCGCCGCTGGGATTGCGCATGGCAGAGCTGGATACCAACACGGGAAAGCGTCGACCATTATGGTGTTGCCAGATCCATTCGCGTTCGTCGACGCCGCCCGCGTCCAACTTGCGTTGCAGAACGGTGAAGCCCGGTGTTACCGCACATTTCTGCTCATGTGCCAGATCGCGGATGCGGGCGTCCAGATCATCCGCGAGATGAAAATGTTCCGGCGAATGCCCAACTAACTGGCTGGCGCCGACTCCCAGCATTCGCCCCGCCGCAGCGTTGCAGCTGCGGACCTTGAAGTCGGGATCCAGCGAGATGATCCCGTAATTCGCACAGGCAACGATCGCCTGCTCATGCGCAACCGCACGACGCAAAGCCGACGCCATGGTCTTGCGTTCGCTGATGTCGCGCAAGTTACACTGGATCATCGCGCGATCAGCCGCGTGAAATCCGCACATGACCATTTCAGCGCTAACGATGCCGCCGAATTTACTGATCAGGGCCAGGTCATCCAAGCGAAGTTGACCTTGCTCTTTAAGGGTATCGAAGCAGGCCGTGCTGCGGCGTTCATCAGCGAACGATTCTGCGAACACACCGATTTCCCACAGTCGTCGACCAACGACTTCATCGCGCTCGAAACCAAGTAAGTGGGTGAAGGCAGGATTCGACTCCACCACGCGCGCAGTCGCGGCATCGACTAGCAACACGCCGTCGCTGGCACTTTCAAATAAACGGCGGTAGCGTACTTCGGATTCGCCCAGTACCGTCGCAGAGCGTAAGCGACTCGCACTGTCGCTGCTGAGTAAACGATAGATCCAGATTAATAATCCGACTTGCGCCAATACTCCGATAACTAAAACGCCAAAGGTCCATTGAGCACTTGATTGAGCGCGGTAGCGACGATCTACGAGTAGTTGCTCTTCATACCGAAGCATGTCATCAAGCGCCGCTGAAATCACACTCATCGTGTGTTGGTCGCTTTCATGGCGGAGAAACAAGACGGCCGCGCCCTGTCCCTGAGCGCGACGTATTTCAATACTTTGCTGAATGATGTCTAAGGTATCGGTGACAGGCGGACGTAATCCTTCCAGTGCTTGTTGTTGTCTGGCATTATCAGTCGTCATGCGATTGAGCGACTCTAGATACAGACGAATATCTTCGCGATGCGTTTGATAGCCTCGCAAAACCGCATCGTCGCCGGTAAGAATGTATCCTCGGGCGTTGCTCTCGATCTCATGCAAAACATCTTGCAGGCGTTCAATCTTAGACATCACCTCGTGCGTATGGTCGACCCAGCGCGTGTTGTCGATGTAGCTATTGGCATAACGCCACGTCGTGACGGTAATGAAACCAAGCACGCCCAGCGCCAAAAGAAAACCATAAGCCGCCTGACGCTGAGAAGTCATCGCCATGAGAGCGCCGAAGCGGAAGCGTTTATTGCTTCATAGTGCTGTGAAAAACAGCGGTGAAAAAAAACCACGGGATTGAACAAGAGGAACGGAGGAACGGAGGAAGGCAGTAAAACAGCGTGAAGGAAGCAAGGAGATGAAATACCGTGTAGGTTTCCTGGCTGTCCTCCGTTTCTCCGTTCCTCCTGTTCAATTCTGCCTCTTGAGGTCGTGATCGCGGAACGAGGCGCGATGCCGAAAGCGTCATTGGTAAAGCTTTCGGCAATGAGCTCTTTCCGCGCTGCTGATAATGGATCACGGATGGAAGTCACAGGCACCTGTCATGATCAGGGATGAAATAGCTCTGGCGATATACCCTGTAATTCCTGGTCTCACAACCGCAGCCGTGCCGCATCACAGCGCATCACGGTAACTCAGGCAATAAAGCCGCCGGACATTTTTCCGGCAAGGCTACATACATCGAACGCACGCCCCAACTTTTGGCCTGGGCATGCGTGGTGAAACGCAGATCGAAATGGACGATGCCTTTGGCACCGCTTTGACGCATGGCTCCACCAGTGTCGTCCACCATCGCTAAGCCATACCCCGGCACGTCCACATACGTGCGATACGGCACCAGCTTCGGTTCGACCGCGACACCAAAAGGATAGGTCTCTACCACGCGGTTGATCGACGTGTGACCATCGCTGAAAAGCCCACAGCAAATCGCGCAGGGACAGTACCCCGTCGTGCGCACTTTGACCCAGCGCAAGCCCGGCGGCGGATCAATCACGGGTTTGGGTAATGCATACTCAGGCACCAAAATCAGTCGGTAATAACGCACACCGACGGCACCAAGCAGTAATCCCAGCCCCAGTCCGGTGAGCACCAAGCGCACACCAGCAAACCATCCGCGACGATCAAGCAAACCGGCAAACCACCAGCGCAAAAATCGTCGAGCACGCGCAAACCAAGGAGTCCAAGCAGAGGCAACAGGCATGCGCGGCATCCTGGTTACGCGGCAGCGCTCTCCAAGGGCAGCGGCGCG
>JAYVSL010000163.1:0-54456 GCA_043775355.1 Planctomycetota bacterium | reverse complement strand
ACGGTGCGGTATCGGCGCGAGCGTTGGCAATTGGCCGATGGCGGCGTGTTGGTGGCGGCGTTGCCCGATGATGTTTCGGGTAGTCACTTCGGTGCCGATAAAGGATAAAGGACATCCACTTTTCTTTTGTTACCGCGTGCCCGAACACGAACAGGCACTTATTGTGCAGCGAGCGTAATGACCTACCACTCGTTCGATCGTTATGGTAGAGCGCTCCGTGAATCAGCGCACGTCGAAAAAATATAATCATCTTATGTTGTCCGCGCCCCGGAGGGGCAGCCCGATAATAGCCCGGTACTTTCAGTGCCGGAACAAGGTACAGACACGAGCTGATTAGTCCCGTAGGGACGGCTGAAGTTTACAGCGTTTCAGTCGTCCCTACGGGACTTTGATTATCAATTACGCTCGTCCCGGCACTGAAGTGCCGGGCTATTTTCGTGGCGTCCCGCTGGGACGTGAAGACATAAAGGACGTAAAGATCAGTGCACATCAAAGCGGAAGAATTTCTTCTTACCCGCTTTCAGTAATACGTGACCATCGATGATATCTGCGCTTCCAACTTTGCGGGTTGGGTCATCGATGCGCGTGTCGTGTAGGCTGACGCCGCCGCCCATCACCAGACGTTTGGCTTCGCCGTTGGATGCGGCGAGGTTTGCGCGCACTAACAGCGGCAATAAACCGATGCCGGCTTCCAGCTCGCTCGCTGGAAGATCGGCGTGCGGAATGCTGTCGCCGCTGACGTCATGCGCTGCGCCGAACGCTTTTTTGGTGTCGGCCAACGCTTGATCAGCGGCGGCTTGGCCGTGAATCAATTTGGTGACTTCGTATGCCAAGACGGCTTTCGCATCATTGATGCGTTGATCTTTGTGTTCGGTCAGGCGTTTTACTTCGTCCATCGGCAAGGTGGTGAAGAAGCCTAAAAACTTGGCGACATCAACGTCACTGACATTGCGCCAGAATTGAAAGAATTCATAGACTGGCGTGCGTTCAGCCGACAGCCAGATGTTGCCTTTCTCTGACTTGCCGAATTTTCCGCCGTCGCTTTTGGTCACCAACGGAAAGGTTAATCCCGCTAAATCGGCGTCGGCGGTGCGTCGGCCAAGTTCGATGCCCATGACAATATTGCCCCACTGATCTTGCCCACCCATTTGCAGGGAGCAGCCGTGAGTACGGTAAAGATGCGCGAAATCGTACGCTTGCATCACCATGTAATTGAATTCGAGAAACGTGATGCCGCCGCCTTCCATGCGGCCTTTGACCGAATCCATGGTCAGCATGCGGTTGACGCTAAAATGCGGACCGACGGCGCGCAGCATATCAATCCAGTTTAGGCTGCTGAGCCAGTCCGCGTTGTTCACTAATTTGGCGCCGGTACTGCTGTCATCAAAACGCACCACGCGACCAATTTGTTTGGCGATCGCCTGCGCGTTGTGATCAATGTCCTCGCGCGTCAGCATCTGCCGCATAGCGGTTTTTCCTGAGGGATCGCCAACGAGCGCGGTGGCGCCTCCAACCACCACTAAGGGTCGATGGCCACAGCGTTGCATCCACATGAGTCCCATGATCGGTACCAAGGAGCCGACATGCAGGCTGTCAGCGGTGGGATCAAAACCAATGTACGCGGTGACCGGCGATTCCAGGCGTTTGCGCATTTCCGCGTCGGTGGACTGCGCCACAAAACCACGGCTGAAGAGGAGGTCGTAAAGATTTTCGTTCATGAGGCGCGCCAACGTAGCGTCGGCGTGGCTGAGACTAGAGGGCGCCGCGTGGCGTTTCCGCTGCGGTCATTTCCTCCGTTTGCGTCCTGGCACGATCAATGGCATGAGTGAATGCGCGAGCAGCACTCCCACCGCTAACGCAGTGGCGGTGAGGATCATTTCGGTAGTGGTTTTGATGCCGGCAAGAAAGTCTTGTTGGATGAGCGCGTCAAGACCACGGAATCCGACGCTGCCTGGGACCAGGGTCAGCAGGCCAGGAATTTGAAACAACAGGGTCGATTTACCGCAGAGGCGTTGATAGAGATAACCGCCGCTGGTGACGACGATGGCGGCGATTAACGCGCCGCCGATGGGCCCTAAGACGGCGTTTGCGGGTTGCACGACCGCCCAAGCGACCAAGGCGGCGCAGGCGGCAATGACTCCAGCGCGTAGGGGGGCTTGCAGCACGCCGATCAGGGACAGACCCAGGCCAGCGACGCTCAACCATACGACGATTTCTGGAACGGGGGTGATGGTGCCAAGCAACGGCGTTGGCCACATCAAATGACCGAGGTGGGTGCCAACGGCGACGCCAGCGCCCATCATGACCATCAGCATAAACGCGCCGGCTAAACGTCCAGAACCAGCAAGAAGGTTTTGGGTTGCCAGTTCACTCATGGCAATGGTCAAAGTGAAACCGGGTAATAGCAGGACGATGGCGGACAACACGGTGATGAAAGGCGATTGCGGTGGAAACCATGCGCTCAACAGGTGCGCGAGTAACGCAGCACCCACACATAACAGGAACGGTGCTACCGGGCCTAATTGTGTTCGTCGTGCACACCATGTCAGTGCCAACACAAACAGCACGCCCAACACACCGCCGCATGCCATGTTTAAATAATTACCTTTAAACAAGGCAGCGACCGAGGCTGACAGCAAGCCGACAAACAAAGCGAGTTGCATCCCACGCCACGGCGGTGGTTCGCGGCGAATTTCTTGTAGCCGACGTTCGGCCTCGTCGAACATCTCTGGCCCAGAAAACTGTGCGACCAACGATTCGAGCGCCATTAGACGCGTCAGATTATAATCCGACGGCGGCAGGCGTCGCATTTGGATGTGCTGCTGCCCGTTCTCAACATCGACCGCAATGGTCAACATGGTCGGCAAAGCGAACCCACGCACCGACAATCCCAAGGCACGCCCCAATTCGATCACATGATGTTCGAGATCATGTGCCGGCGCTCCGCTGGCGTGCAAAGCTTCCGCCATTTCTCGAAGAAACTGCTCATAGCGCGCGGGTATGGTCATGAGAGTTCCACGCTAGCTGACGCGCTGGGGTTGGAAAGCCCAACCAGAATCCCAGGGCGAAACGAAACCGGCCATTATCTCCGACATCTCCGACTGAAAAAATGATAATTCGACGGGGATGGCCGAACGATCTCTGCCTCACCCCTTTGCGACGCTGGTAAGATCCTGGGCCAAGCCGTTGAGCAATTGGGACGAGGCATGTGTCGAGGTGGCCAACCGATTGACGTCACTGGCGGCCTGCGACACCGACGCAATCGCCTGAGCAATTTCACTCGCGCCGCGGGCGGCTTCACTGGCGTTGCGGGTGATCTCCGACGTGGTGGCGGTCTGTTCCTCAACCGCAGCCGCCAAGGCGCCTTGAATATTGTTGATGCGTTCAATCACCTCACGCGTGCGCGTGATGGCTTCGACTGAGGCGATCGCATCGCGACGGATACTGTTGACCGTTGGGCTGATTTCCTTCGTTGCTTGTTCGGTTTGATCGGCCAGCGCACGGACCTCCGACGCCACTACGGAAAAGCCTTTGCCGAGTTCGCCAGCACGGGCGGCTTCGATGGTGGCATTCAACGCCAATAGCTTAGTTTGTTGCGTGATTTTCGTAATGATGCCCAAGACTTCGCCGATGCGTTCCGACGATTTGCCGAGCGCTTCGATGGTCATGGTGGTTTGGCGCGTCAGCTCGGCGGCCTCGCCAACAATGCGTGTGGCATCGACTGCACTTTTTGAAATTTCGCAAATCGACGCGGTCATTTCTTCGGCAGCGGTGGCGACGGTGGTCACGCTGGTCGATACGCGATCTGCCGCATGCGTGGCAGAAGTCGCCTGCGCCGCCGATACTTCAGCGGCGGTCGACAGTTGTTGGCTGGTGTGATTCAAAACATCTGCGGCAGAGGACGTTTCATGTGCTTTGACTGCCAATTTCGCCAACAGTGACTGCATGTTGCCGACGGTGGTGTTGACGGATCTGGAAAGACGCCCGATTTCGTCGACCCGATCGGTGGGCAGGCGGCGTGACGTGTCGCCTGCGGCCATCGCCTCTAAAACGGCGACCACTCGACCGAGTGGTTGGGACATCAAGCTGCGCAGGGTCGCCATCAACGTTGCCACTAACAGCACGTCGATCACCACCACCTGCCAAACGATGATCAGAATGCCGTCGCGTAAAGATGAACGAACGGAGTCGTCCGATAGCCGTACCTGTACGCCGCCAATGATCTTTTGGTCGTAGAGAATCGACTCACTGGATTCCACCGCAAAAAGGCTGGGTAATTCTTGGGCGGCTACAATGTTCGTCGCTGATCTGACACGACCCTGGGTCACTTTTACCGCGCCGCCCGCGGCAATAACGCTCAGCGGATCGTTACCTTCTAAGACGCGGATGCCGACGATATCCAGGTCAGCCATCTCAGCATCAATCGTTTGGCCAATAACTTTGTCGTCCACATTATAGAGCGCGACCGCCAGACTAACGCCGAGTCGTTTTGCTAATTGCTGCGCTTTGATGTGCAGTTGACGCTCACCGTTGACTTGAAGTCGGCCATATTGGATGGCTCCAAAGCCCGATAAAATGACGCTGGCAAGCACAGCGACGAGCACGGCAATCTTAGTGGCAATATTCATGTGTCCGTCAATCCCAGGGCTTGTGCAACATACCTCATGAAATGGTTTTTGGCACTGTGGCGTTTGATGCCCTGGGTCTGCCCGCATGCGCTGATTTGCTCTGAAGTCGTTTGCGTGGTAAGGTGAGAGGCAATCGTCACCCTGAGCGAGGAGCTTTTATGTTTCGTACGGTTTTCTTACTCATGATTCTAACCACGGTTTCGATGGCGGGCGAGAGCATCCGCCTGCGCGCCGATTCTTGGATGCCGTACAATGGCGACCCGAAGGTAGGGAAGCCGGGCTATTCGCTCGAAATCACGCGCGCCGCGTTGGCCCCGCACGGCATCGTCATCGACTATCAGGTGATGCCTTGGGCCCGGGCGGTGAAGGATTTGGAGGCTGGCGAAATCGACGCGGTGATTGGATCCCTTGGCGATGAACTACCGGGCCTGTTTCTTCCTAGTGAATCCGTCGGACAAGCCTCGACGGAGGCGATTGTCTTGGCCAGTAGCAGTTGGACGTACACCGGCGTGACATCTTTCGATACGGTAAAAGTCGGCTTTCCGCGCGGCTACACCTACGCTGAAGATATCGACAAATATTTAACCGCGAACGCCAAGAAAAATGTCATCGAAGTCGGCGGCGATGAGCCCTTGGTGCAGGCGCGGGCATTGATGGAACGCAAGCGCATCGACACCTTTATCGAAGGTCAGCAAGTCTTCTTCTGGGGCCTGACCCCGGAACAAAAAGCGCAATACAAAATCGCCGGAAATGCCGTGCCAGCGAAAGACATCTACGTGGCTTTCGCGCCCAAGTCCGCCAATGGGAAGCGCTGGGCCGACCTGCTCGGTAAGGGCATCGCCGAGCTACGCGCTAGCGGTAAGCTCAAGACCATTTTAGATCAATACGGTATGGCCGACTGGAAGAAATAACGGCTGTAACAGCGAGAGAACACCGAGCACGCGATAGAGCACGCGATAGAGCACCGAGTTGCGTTCTATCACGTGCTGCGTTTGGCTCTCACGAATTTTCGATTCCCTCATCCTTCCAAATAATAATCGCCGCTGACTTCTTTCACTCGTTTATCCCACTTAGCTAAGAACTGTGCTTTGGTTGCGGCAAACAGCGGGCTGATTTCAATGCATGAGGTTGGCGGCAAGGTGACTTTTACTCCCACTGCGCGCAGCCAAGACGCGTATTGAGCGCTGGCTAAGGCGGTCGCGGTGGCGGGGCTGTCGAGATTGGCTTTGCCGGCGGTTTCGTTGGTGTTTTTTACCGGCGCAAATTCGGCGTCGCGGTCGATGGCCATACCGATGCTGATTTTCGCTTCGGGGATAAGGTCGAAAATAAAGCGTTCGCTCTTCCATCCTTTGACTTCACTGATGCTGCCGTTCGACCACGCTTTCAGTGGTTTACTGCTGCGATGCAGGGGAATTTTGTAGCCTTGAGCATTCAGACGCGCGAGAAAATCGATGCTCCAACAATGCATCGCTGGCGAACCCCAACGATAGATCAATTCGCCCTGGGCGTTCTTGCTGCGCGCCTGTTCGGGAGTGACCTCAGTATATTCGATGATGCGATCGCTGGCGCCGACGCGAACTAAGTGTCCGACTTTTTCGTCGGGGTGAGCCTTTTCTAAAACTTTGGTGATGACGTCGGTTTTTTCCATGACGGCCAAACCGACGAGCTCAGCGTCATCGACTGGCACCAGGATATTATCGACTTGGATATAGACCAAATGCTTGACGCCTTCGGCACTGAGGCGCGCGAGATTGCCGGATTTCACCAGCGCGGTGAAACAGCCGCCGTGACCATCTGGATTTTCCAGCAATTTTCCTGGCGCGGCCAACAGTGCGCGGCCGTTTTGGTCGAGGCTTGGCACGGTGCCCTGGGAAAAGAAGCGTACCTGTTGTTCGTCGAGCCCAAACCAACCGTTGGCCTGGAAAAATTCACGGGTTTCTTCATCGGTCATCGGGCTGGTCATGACCAAGTACGGCACCGCGCGACCGCTGCGGCGCGATAGCGACAGGATTTTTTCTGCCTGCAGTTGGTAAATACTTTTGCCCGAATGCGGCGCGACTTGGAAACAGCCTTTCGGTGCGCTCGATCCCAAACGGGTGCCTTGGCCACCAGCGACCATCAACACGCCCACTTGTCCTGCGCGATAAGCGGCTTCGCCAGCACTGGATAATTCCGCACGACGACGTGTGCGTTCATCCATCGTGACGACTCGACTCGATCCAACGTCACCCATCGACGGTGGCTCAGCGTGATGCGTCATTTCCTCCCAGTCGATTTCGGCAAGTCGGCGCAAGTACGCATCACGCGCTGGCGCGGTCAACGCGCTAACGTCCGCCAATAAGTGCTCCTGCCGATGACGAGTGAGCAGATCAGAAATCGTGAACGGATCGTACATCGGTTTTCCCTACGTTGGTGTCGGCAGGGTGGGCGACGTTCGCGATGGTCAAGATGTGAGCGAGTACACAGGAGTACATCGGCAGTGAAATTCGCGGATGGCGGCAACGATGGCGTTGACGACATGGGGAGATAGCGTGCGCCCCCCGCAGCTAAGGAACGATATGACGACTGATATGACCACTGATATGACCACTGATATGACCAGCATCGACGCTTATCGTTTGCAGCCAGAGTTTGCTCAGCAGATGCAGAATTTGCTGGGTCAGCATTTTCTTCGTGATGCGAATATGTGGCCGATGTACCGCGATCCGACGCTGAATCGTTTAGTCGAAGGACGCCGGAATTCATTCGTACCGCCGCAGCAACGTTTAGATGCGTATCCTCAGGGTGCGGAGTTGCTCGCCCAGCTTCGCACGCTCAGCGATATTCCCCGTCACACCAATAGCCCAGGTGGCGTTCATCCGTTATTACAATTTGCGGCAACGCTCAGCAAAAACTGGGAAGATCCGGCCAGCGTTGAAAACGTCATTACGACGCCGAGCGACCCTGCGTTGATGGGCAGCATTTTGGGGACGGTGGCAAATGCGAATTTGGTTTACAGTGAGTACGCTGGCTTCGCAGAAGATTTAGAAGCCATGGTGGTGCGTCAAATTGCGACATTAGCCGGGTACAATCCAGCTCAGGCGACCGGCATTTTTACGCAAGGCGGGACCTTCTGTAATTTGTATGGGTATTTGTTGGGCATTCGTAAGAGTTTGCCATTGGCGCGTGAGTACGGACTCGAACACGGGCAAGACTATCGCATTATCAATTCACAGGGTGGGCACTATTCCAACATCACCAATTTATCTTTATTGGGAGTAAACTTAAGGCGCAAAGTGATTCGTGTACGGGTACGCCCAAGTAATGATTTAGATATTGTCGATCTGGAACGCCAACTGAGGTCTTGTTTCCAGCTCGGTTGCGTAGTGCCGACCATTATGCTTACCATGGGTACCACGGATACCTTTGGCGTTGATCGTGTGCTGCCGGTTATGGAATTGCGTGATCGGTTGTGTGATGAGTTCGAGGTGGTGGTAAAGCCACATATCCATGTTGATTCAGCGGTGGGCTGGCCACTCATTTTCTTTCTCGATTATGATTTTGATCAAAATCCGTTGTGTATCAACGCCGCTACGTTGCCGTCGTTGCGCAGACATGTGGATGCATTTCAAGAGCTGCGTTACGCCGACTCCTTCACCGTCGATTTTCAGAAATGGGGCTATGTGCCCTACACTTCAAGTCTGGTCATGATTCGTGACCGCGCCGATCTCAAGGCTTTGGAGCATGATCCGGAAAATTTCAGTTACTTCGATCGTGATGTCGAAGGTCAAAGTCACCTTCACGCAACCATAGAATGTTCACGCGGTGCGGCAGGTATGTTTGGTGCAGCCTCAGCGTTAATGCATTTAGGCGTGGACGGTTATCGTCGCCTCATCGCAAACTCGTTGCAAAATGCCAATTATTTCCGCTTCAAATTATCCGGTCTGCCATGGGTCGTGATGCCGGCGGCACAAAACCAAGGACCGAGCGTCGGGTTCCGTATCTACGACCCGGCGCGGGTCAAAGACGCCGAAGCAGAGTTCCAATCTGAAGTCGCATTAACCATCAAACACGAACGCCTCGAACTCAATTCACGCTATCATCGCGCCAACTTCCTTGCTCGCGGCAAACACGGACTCTATACGAATTGGATCGAAGCCCTCGCCTTGGGCGCCTACGACAGCCTGGGCCGAACCCATCGGGTTCCTGGCGAAAAAGCCGTGTTTTTTAACCCACATTGCACCTATGCCCAAATAGATGCGTTCATCGAACGCTTGGTGCAGTCGGTGAAATGACAAGGTAACCGGTGAGCTCTCAGGCTCTCAGGACCATTCCTTGGCGGACCTCGATGTTTGTTTGGCTAATACGTGGATCTTCAGCGTCAGCACCTGCCCTAAACCGTTTCATGGCGATTGAGCGATGTCGTGGTCAATGGCCCTGAATGATCTATGAAACGAACAGCTGTATTATGACGTATAACGCAGTCCCCTCTCTTTCATGGCTTTCTAGGGCGCTCTTGCGGCCTAGCTTGTCGCGCCACAACCACCCTGCGGACAACCGCATCACCGCCAGCCATCCAGGAACCCCAATGATCAGATACTTGTCAGCCATCGTTCTCGCCACGGCTACCTTTGTCGGTGGCTCTCTTATCGATGCGGCAGATGTCGCTCCGCTCAAAATCTTGCTGATCACTGGTGGCTGCTGCCACGATTACGCGCAGCAAAAGGATATTCTGAAGAACGGGATTCAAGCGCGCGCCCATTGCGTGGTCGAACAGGTGCACAGCAACGATACCACCGTAAAGCCACCCCTGGCGATTTATGGCAATCCGGAATACGCCAAAGGTTTTGACTTGGTTATTCATGATGAATGTGCGGCTGATGTTAGCGATCCCGCCGTGATCGCGGGTGTGCTCAAGCCACATCAAGATGGTGTTCCAGGCGTGAACCTGCACTGCGCGATGCATAGTTATCGCAGTGGCGACTTCAAAAAATCGGTGACTCCGGGTGCAGCGAATGCGACGTGGTTTGAATATCTTGGCCTGCAAACCACCGGCCACGGGCCACAGTTGCCGATCGCCATTACCTTTGTCGACAAAGAACATCCGATTGTGAAAGGAATGGCTGACTGGACCACCATCAACGAAGAACTGTACAATAACATTAACGTGTTGACCTCACATGCTCTCGCCCGAGGCAAGCAAGGAACCAAAGAGAATGACGCTGGGAATGTGGTTATTTGGACGAACGAATACGGCGCGAAGAAAACCCGCGTGTTCAGCACCACTCTTGGTCACAACAATGGCACCGTTGAAGATCCCCGCTATCTTGACCTGGTGACGCGCGGCGTGCTGTGGGCGACCGGTCACTTGAACGCGGATGGCACGGCGGCAACGGGTTACGGCAAAAAGTAAATCGACGGATGCGTCGGTGATCATCGCCAACGATGATCACTAAACGGCAATCGCACTGAGCGCCCTGAGCGGGTGAATTTGCGGATTATTTTCTGAGGCTGGCGTCGTCGTATGAGCGGGATACACCGCCGATATGAGTCATATCGAAGCGTTACTCCAGTTGCTCGATGACCCCGATCCAGAGGTTCATGCCACGCTGCTGAATCGCCTCAGTCGTGATGCTGAATTATTATCGCAAGCTTGGTCGTTCGCGAGTGAACGCGGAAATTCGCCAACGGCACTGACCGAGTTAGTCCTACGTCAAGACGCCGAAGCGTTGATGGATGCTTTTGCCGAAGCTGAGCATCTTGAAGCCGGCGTCTGGTTGCTCCCACGCATCGATATGCCACGTCGCGATTATCGCACGGCGGGCACCCGCGCGCTGGATGAACTCGCCGAACGTATTGGCCATGGCGCTAATCCATGGAGCGTCGCGCGCTTTTTGTGCGACGACTGTGGCTTCACCGGCGCGCGCCAGGATTACGACGATCCGCTGAATAGTTTATTATCATCAGTTCTCGAACGCCGCGTCGGTCTGCCGATCAGCATGACCGTGCTGTGGGTTCTGGTGTGTCGTCGACTCGATTTACCCTGCGAACCTATCGCTATTCCAGGACACGTCGTTGGTCGCTGGTCCGGCGGCTACATCGATCTTTTCGATCACGGCCGTCGTATCGTCCGCGAAGACCTCGATGAACGGATGCAAGCCGTGGGTGAAACCAGTGCTTCCCCGTATTTAGCCCCCGCCAGCGATCGCGCTTTGTTACGTCGCATGGCCCGCAATTTGGTCCATGCCTACGTTCAGAGAAATGATCGACTACGCGCGACTATTGCGCATGGATTGGCGACGGCCTGAATTTATGTCCGATGTCCGATGTCCGATGTCCGATGTCCGATGTCGGGAATAGGATATCGTTCATGCTCGGTGAGACCTCCGACAACAAGACATCGGACATCGGACATCAGACATGGGATGGCATTACTCCGAAACCACCGAGTCACCTGGTTTAATTTCCGCGCCTTCGGCTAACGTCCCTGGGATGGCGAGGCAGATAGTCTGGTGTTCCTTCACTTGTGACGCGCTCACAACGGCAATTTTGAGATCGCCGCGCTTGATGTGAAGTCTTTGGCCTTGGGTGATCTGTTGATCGGTGCCGGCACCGATCATGACTAATAAACTTTTCGGTTCGCCGACATAACTGGCGACTAAAACCGTGGTGGCGACCGGTATGGCAAGAGCGCGCTCATCGACTTTTTCCGTATCAACTTTTGTCCTATCAAGACCAGGTGCCGTGGTCACCACGGGCGGCGGTTCGCTGTCGAGAATTGAGGCCGTTTTTGCCGCTGAGGCAAGCGCCGCGCGACGTTGTTCAGGCGACAATATTGGCGCGGAAATAGCGGATGATGACGATCCGGCGAGGGCAATCTGCATGACCAGCGCGGCATCGCTCAACGACACCGTTCCGCCTGCTAGTCCATCCGCGAGCACGCGCATCTGTTCTGCGACGGGTCGTTGTCCGCGATGTTCCAATTCTGCGGCGCGTTCACGAATGACTTTGGCAGCGATGCCGTTTGCCGGCGATTCGGCGGCAAACAGCGGGAGAAGAACGAGCGTGAGGAGCGTGGTGCGGATCATGGTCATAGCCTGACGGGAAATGTGGTGGTCGGAAGCACGGATGTGAGGACGCACACGCAGCGCGCTGACTTACCTAACTAAGAAGCTGTCTGGAAATACAGGATTGAACAGGAGTGCGCAGAGGCGCAGAGAAGAAGGATGGCCAGATTCAACAGAAGAACGTGGTTTTTTCCATGCTCGGATCTTCAGATTGGCTCTGCGTTTACGCGTCCTCCTGTTAAATCTGCCTTTCCAGAGAGTCTGTAAGTATCGTTAACTATCGTTGGATGGTGAGGCAATCGCGAATCGTGGCGTCCAAGTTCAGCGTCGGTCGCCATCCGGTCAGCGCTTTGAGTCGCGTCACATCAGGTACACGGCGGCGCATGTCTTCGAAGCCGCCGTGCGGAAAAGCTTCGGCATAAGAAATCAAACGCACGGCTGAACGACTGCCGGACATCTGCACGACCCGTTCCGCAAGCGTGCGCATGCTGACTTCTTCGTCTGAGCCAATGTTCACCACTTTGCCGATGGCAGCCGAGCAACCGAGCAGCGCAAGAAGTGCCGTGACCGCGTCGCGCACATGAAGAAAACAGCGTGATTGAGCGCCATCACCATGGACTTCCAATGCGTCACCGCGTTTGGCCGCTGCACAAAAGCGTGGCAGCACCATGCCGTACGCAGCACTTTGTCGAGGTCCCGTGACATTGAAAAAGCGCGCTACCGTTACCGGTAATTTCCGTTCGCGATGATACGCCAACGCCAAAAATTCATCCATCAGCTTTGAACAAGCGTAGCTCCAACGATGGAGTGATGACGCGCCCAGCACGCTGTCGTCATCTTCTTTAAATGGAGCATGATCAAGCTTGCCGTAAATCTCGCTGGTGGAGGCCAACAGAAACGGCAGTGAACGATGCGCGTGCGCGGCACGCAACATCACTTCGGTGCCACGCAGATTGGTGACGATGGAAGCCACTTGTTTCTCAAGAATGCGCCGCACGCCGACGGCTGCCGCCAAATGCACGACCGCGTCGATCTTGGCACAGGCCTCGTCGACTAAAACTTCGTCGCACACCGAACCATGCAGCATCGTAAAGTGAGGATGACTGGCGACTGACGAAAGATTACTCAGCGATCCGGTCGAGCAGTCGTCAAGCACGGTGACCGCATCACCACGCGCCAGCAGCGCATCCACCAAATGACTGCCAATGAAGCCCGCGCCGCCGGTGACGAGATAGTGCATGCCGCGCATTTAGGCGCTTGGCGGGAAAGCCTCAACGCTTTTTTCGATAACGGCTTTTTGGTAGTCTACTTTGTGGTTTGCGTTTTTTGGACGAGTCGTCGGCGCTAACGACCTCACCGGCTTCCAACGCTTTGATGCGATCACGCAAGCGGGCGGCTTCTTCAAAGCGAAGATTTTCCGCCGCGTCAATCATTTGTTGAGTAAGCGCGGGAATATCAGCAGGAGTCAGGGCAACGCCGCCAACCACGTAACCGCCACCGGCTTCCGCCGCACGACGAGCACTAAGCTGATCTTTGAACGCCCCCGACGAGGCCTGTTTGACGGCGGTGCGCGGAACGATGCCATGTTGAGTATTATAAGCGATCTGATGCGTGCGCCGACGATCAGTTTCGCGAATGGCCGATGCCATCGCTGCCGATGTGCGGTCCGCATACAAGATCACTCGGCCATCGACGTGACGTGCAGCGCGGCCAATGGTCTGAATCAGCGCACCTTCGCTGCGCAAAAAGCCTTCTTTATCGGCGTCGAAAATCACCACCAAAGATACTTCCGGTAGATCAAGGCCTTCGCGCAGAAGATTGACACCGACCAAACATTCGGTCTCTCCAGCGCGCAAAGCGTTGAGAATATCAATGCGTTCCAGGGCGTCGATATCGCTGTGCAAGAACGTCGTACGCACACCGGCTTCGGAAAGGTACTCGCTGAGGTCTTCGGCTAAACGTTTGGTTAACGTCGTCACCAACGTGCGTTCATTGCGTGCGCAGCGGATTTTAACTTCTTTGATTAGGTCTTCGACCTGGCCAGAGGTTGGCCGCACGCTGATCGGTGGATCGATGACACCCGTTGGACGAACCAATTGTTCGGTGCGCGCCTGCTCGTTTTTGGCTTCGTAATGCGACGGAGTGGCGGACACGAAAACCATCTGTTTGACTAACGTTTCCCACTCAGCAAAGGTCAGTGGGCGATTATCGAGAGCGCTCGGCAGGCGAAAGCCGTGATTGACCAGATTGTCTTTTCGGCTGCGGTCACCGGCGTACATGCCGCCGATTTGCGGAATCGTGACGTGGCTTTCATCAATGACGCAGAGAAAATCCGGCGGAAAAAAGTCGTACAGACAATACGGCCGCTCGCCCGCTTTGCGGCCGGTCAAGTGGCGAGAATAATTTTCGATTCCAGGACAGGTGCCGACTTCGCGTAGCATCTCGATGTCGTACTTCGTGCGTGACTGCAGGCGTTGCGCTTCGACCAAGGAACCGGCAAGGGTCAATTCACGATGGCGGACCTCCAGCTCCGCTTCGATGTCAAATACCGCTTTTTGCAAAGTTTGCTCTTCGACCACAAAATGCTTAGCGGGATAGATATTGAGTTTTTCGTGACGTCCCAGCACCTCACCGGTCAGGGTGTGCACCGTGGCAATTTCTTCGATCTCATCGCCAAAGAAAGACAGCCGGATGGCGGTGTCGTCGTACGCTGGCCACAACTCAACCACATCGCCACGCACGCGGAACTTGCCGCGTTGAAAATTTAAATCTCCACGGCTGTATTGAATCTTGATCAAATCACGCAGTAAGTCGTCACGGCTGACCTGCATACCGACATGAGTTTGTACCGTCAGATCTTGATAACTATTGGGCGAACCCAGTCCGTAGATCGCAGAAACGGAAGCGACAATAATGACATCGCGACGTGACAACAGGCTGCGAGTCGCGGACAGGCGCAGCTTGTCGATCTCTTCGTTGATCGACGATTCCTTTTCGATGTAGAGATCTTTTCCAGGAACATAGGCTTCGGGCTGATAGTAGTCATAATAGCTGACAAAGTATTCAACCGCGTTGTTGGGGAAGAATCCTTTGAACTCGCTATAGAGCTGCGCCGCCAAGGTTTTGTTGTGCGACAGCACCAAGGTCGGTTTTTTTACCTGCTGAATGACGTTCGCCATGGTGAACGTTTTGCCGCTGCCGGTTACTCCCAACAACGTCGCTGCGCGTTTACCGTCGTGGATCGCTTTCACTAAATCGACGATCGCCGTGGGTTGATCACCGGTCGGCTGGTAGGGGGCTTGGAGGTCAAACATCGCGTGCCAGACCATCGGCTGCGCGCTTCGTGCGACAAGGCGGCAGGCCGAGGGTCGCCACGGCGTTAGCGTCGCGCAATCGACAACGCCGTTTCCTTTGCAAAATCGAGAGGGCCAACGGCCCGGTCCATACCAGCCCAGGGCAACGCCCTGGGTCTCGGTGGCGAGTGAAGTCTTGAGCCCTGAAGGGGGCGGCCAAAATGAGGAGATTGGGCCGCCCTTACAGGGCTTATCTGTGGATGGCGATCGGTCCCAGGGCGTTGCCCTGGGCTATCATAAAGCGGGCCGTTGGCCCTCTCGCAGGCTAAAGGAAACGGCGTTCGAGCAATCGTGGTTCTCAGTTCCTATCTCACACACACATTTACCCATTCTTTAGATGCTTCACCGCACAACTCTTCAGTTGGTGGTAGAATTGCCGACGATCATTACCGAGCTGACCATGACCAACCTCTCCACTATCACGTCTGTCCACTCTAACGAAGAGCTGGTTGCTACTGACCTGCATGACGAGGCCTTGGCGCTCGCCCAGCGAGTGACGCATAAATTGCGAACTCCGACCCCGACTGCACCTTTGTCTATCGTGGATGACGAGTACGAACCGCATCCGGTGACCGAGCGCAAAGTCGTGAATAAGTCCATCAAGCGGTAGAGAGGACAAGATAAACGGAAGCTCTCCGCCGTCGCCATATGCGGACAGCAGCGGGCGAGGCAGCCTTGCCGCCTCATTTTTTTTGACCACTCTCTGCTCATGCAGCCCAATCCCCATGCCGCCGTGTTGCTGTTGTCCGGCGGCCAAGATAGCGCCACGTGTCTTGCCTGGGCGCAACAACGTTTTTCACGCCTGCACGCGGTGACGATCGATTACGGCCAACGTCATCGCATTGAATTAGTTGCCGCCGCCGACATTGCGCAACGCGCGGGCATCCAACAGACCGTTATTCCTTGCGACAGTTTTCGCGCCTTAGGTGGCAACAGTTTAACCAGCAGCGAAGAGGTCACTGGCGGCGTACGCGACGGAAATCATTTGCCCAACACCTTTGTTCCCGGCCGCAATTTGGTCTTCATAACCCTTGCCGCCGCTTTCGCCTATCAACGCGACATCACCGAAGTCATCACCGGCGTGTGCGAAACCGACTACAGTGGCTACCCAGATTGTCGCGCGGAAACCATGACCGCGCTGCAAGAATCTCTGCGCAAAGGCATGGAGTTCCCCGTAACCATTCACACGCCGTTGATGCATCTCTCCAAAGCAGAGACGGTGAAGATGCTGCAAAAATTTGGCAAACTCGATTTATTAGCATGGAGCCATACCTGCTACAACGGTGCTGTGCCGCCGTGCGGAACATGCCCAGCGTGCGAATTACGAGCAAAAGGTTTTCGTGAAGCCGGAGTCATTGATCCGTTGATCGAGCGGCTCGCAAAAGGGTAAGTCATATTCAGCCAAAATGAGCCGTCTTCTGGAGCAGATCGATTCGGCGACTCCTGGTACAGTGAACGACCAAGCCCATGTCACCACTTGGATGACATGGGCTTGGTGAGCAACTCGTACGATCACGTCACTCGGTCAGTGGCGCGAAAGAAAAGGCGTTTACTTCGCTGAACGAGCGGCCGCAGCCCGGCGAGCTTTCGCTGCGGCGATGGCTTCTGCAGGAGTCATTGGCGTCACCGCAGCAGGAGCAGACTTCGCTCCGGGCTTAGCGGTGGGCTTGGCTGCTGAAGCGCCAGGCTTCGCCGCAGGAGTTGCCGCGATGGCTGGCTTGGCCGCTGCCACTGCCACTACTGGCTTGGCTGCAGTCGTACCGGGCTTGGCCGCAGGCCGAGCTAACGGCTTGATCGGCTCTTTGAGCACTTCGAGCTGTTTCGCCAGATCGACCAGTCTGATTTCATGGGAAACCAGCAGTTCGGCGACGGGTTTGCCCAGACGCATGGGAACTCCCTTGGCCTTCAGTCGGGTGCACACACGAATTTCGGTGTTGGTTTCCACGATCTGAATGTTGATTCTCTTGGCTTCGTCCACGATGTCTCCAGGCCCGTAAGCTAGCTGACTGAAAAAAAAGTGCTAGTTGGGAGGCTGAGTGAATTGGCAAAAGTGTGAAACGGCAAGTTCTTGGGTTGTATAACCCAGCGATTTCAGCGCCGCGAATTGCTGAAACGGGTTGCTTTTAAGGACGTTTGGTCAACGCGGACGACGTTGCCACAACCGTTCATTTGCCAATGCAGAAACGGCTAAAAATGGCGGCCAAAACATCGTCGGTCGTGGTGACTCCTAATACATCGCCCAGTAAATCGCCAGCGCGCCGCAGATCTTCCGCCAACAGTTCGTCGCTCGGCAGCCGCGCCATAAGCCGCGCCAGCACCGCATCGGTGTCGGCCAACAAGCGTTGCTGACGCGGTTCTCCGGCGCCGATTCCACTCAGGCGACTGGCGACGAATCCGCTGAGTTGGTCGATGCCAACGCCGGTCGTCACGCTCAGGGCCAGCACCGCGCGGGGGTCTGGCGCGCTGATCACATCGGATTTCGTTGCGATCACGAATGCGCCGGACGGAAGCGGAGCATCTAACGGCAAACGCGCATCAGGAGCCGAACACGCCAGCACCACCGAAGCGCTCGCCACCGTGCGCTGACCAGCCGCGATGCCGACGGCGTCCAGACCGTTCGCGCTGTCCATCCAGCCAGCGGTGTCGATCAAACGCACGCGTCGACCAGCGACCAACCACGGCGCATCCAGCCAATCGCGAGTGGTTCCGGCGATCGGACTGACCAACGCATCAGCTCCGGTTAAATAATTAAAAAGCGCTGATTTTCCCGCGTTCGCTGGGCCAACCAAGCAAACGATCGGAT
Source organism: Planctomycetota bacterium (assembly GCA_043775355.1). Taxonomy (GTDB): domain Bacteria; phylum Planctomycetota; class UBA11346; order UBA11346; family UBA11346; genus BOG-1363. Next base: position 36,626 of record JAYVSL010000163.1, on the reverse strand, counting down.
CACCGTCGCTGGTATCGGCGGCCACTTGCCAACGCGCAAGCACGGTGCGCAATTCGCCAAGCAAAGCGCGTAGTCGTGCTGGGTCGTAGGATTTAACATCGGCTTCCTCGACGAAATCCAAACCCGCCTCCACCACAGCGCGGGCGTCAATCAGCCGCGTGCGAACGGCTAACAAATCATCACTGACCGCCCCACGCAAACGATCAATCGCATGACGAGCCGCCGTTGCATCGCTGGCCTGGGCAACCGCTAAAATCGCCTCCGCACGATCCAACGTCAGCCGACCATTGGCCAAAGCCTGACGCGTAAAAGCCCCAGGCATTGCTGCCTCAGCACCCGCATTCAGCAGGGTTGTTAAAGCGAGAGCGACCACATCCGCACTGCCCGGCAAAGTGATCTCCACCAAATCAAAACCAGTAAAACTGCGAGGCCCAGCAGCGCACAGCACCCGACACGGACAACGCCCGCCCGCCAGTTGCCAGTCACCGAGCGCCATCGTCCACGGCGCAGCCAACGGCAAGCCCACCGCCGCAGCGAGAGCAAAAGCCCGCGGCCCACTGAGGCGAATGAGCGCGTGCTGACCGCCAGTAGCGGTCGCACAGGCCACTATGTCCGATGTCCGATGTCCGATGTCCGATGTCTTTTCGATGTCCGATGTCCGATGTCCGATGTCCGATGTCATATCAATTCAATCGACATCGGACATCGGACATCGGACATCGGACATGGGAAAGACATCGGACATAACCTTATGGCAACCCGAGTTTCCTACGCACCATTTTGATTTCGATGGTCGACAGCACGGCGTTGATGGTGAAATACAGCACCAGGCCTGAAGGCATGTTGTAGAAAATCACGCCGAAGACGACCGGCAGCCAGCGCATCATCTTCATGGTTTGTTCTTGCTGCGGATCGCCGCCAGTTGGCATCTTCTGCATCAAGCTCATCCAGATGCTGACGCCAATGTAGATGATCGGCAGGGGGTTGATGGAGATCGTCCAACCGCCGACCAACCAGCCAATCACTTGGTCAGGCAGCGTCAGATCATTAATCCACAAAAAGCCCGCGCCACGCATGTCCGCACTATGGCAGAAAGTCAAATACAAGGCGGTAAATATCGGGATTTGGATCAGCACTGGCAGACATCCGCCAAGCGGATTGACGCCGTGTTTCTTCCAAAGTTCCATCTGTTTCTGCGCCATCTTGGCTTTGTCGTTTTTGTACTGTTCTTGCAGTAGCTTTAATTCAGGAGCAAGTTTCTGCATCTTCATCATGCTCTCTTGCTGCTTGAAGGTGAAGCGATGGAGCAAGGCTTTGATCAAAAACGTCAGAACCACCACCGCCACGCCGTAGTTGCGCACGATCATCACTAAGAAATCGAGACTGATGGTTAAGAGCCAAACGAGGGATTTGAAGAAGCGATAATAGCCGTCGGTGAACTCGACCTTTGCTGCGGTTTCACCCAACAGGGCAACGTCTCCGTCAGTCATGCTCGCAACCGTGGTATTCCATTTGGCTTGGTATTTCTGGCTGGGTTTGAGCACTAATTCGCTGCCACCTGATGCCAGCAGAGCCACTTCGACGTAGGCTTGATGCGCTCCGTTGCGATCAAGAAAACCAACGCATTCGATTTTCATAGACGCCAAAGGTCCGGTGGCGGCGGTCAGCGAACCGTTTGGTCCACTCACGGTGACTCCGCCTGGACCGCCATCGCCCTTGATGGGTGCTGGCTGGCTGGCTGTCACTTGATCATTCGTGGTCTTTGCATCACCAACTTCAGATGAGAGCGGCTGCCAGAGTGCGGCAAAGAAGCGGCTTTTTAAACAAATATAGTCAAGTTGATCGCCCGTAATGATGGCGTTTACGCGAGCAGCCCCTGGCGCTGGAATGGCTGGTAGGCTCAGCGAGGTCAACTTGCCTTTGATGCCACCGTTGTGATGCGCGAGGGCGAGGTATGCCAAATCCTGGCTCAGATCGTCTTGGTGAACGCCGTTGAGCGGATACAGAAACGGATGCAGCTTACTCGTCTCAGTGCCGATATTTTCAATCGTTAATGCTGAATGTACGGCCAGTGAACCGTCGAATAACTCATAGGTCAGGGTGTAACGCAGACCCTTGGCCGGGACGTCATGCTGTAAAACTAAATGGTGATCATCACCAGAAACTCGTTGCCATGGACTCTGATCGGCATCCAAGGAGTCTTCACGAATCCAGTTATGAAATCGGCTATCACGATTGAAATGGCCCAACACAGGTAACGGTTTGGCGGGATCAAGCGTTACCTGTCCTTTGACTTCGTTAACGTTGGTCTGCCACGCACGCAGATGGATCGGGTGGGTTTTCAACAAACTGAGATTCAAAATCGCGCCACGTCGATCGGTGACATCCACCTGAATCAACCCATTCGCCAAATGATATTCCGTGTAAGTCGGAGCGGCCGTGACCGCAGGAGCCACCACCTCAACCGCAGCCGAAGTCGGCGCAGAACTGGCAGGAGTTACCGGAGCGACGGCGGGCGCACTATTCGCACCAGCCTCAGCACCAGCCTCCCCAGCACGAAGGCCAGTAAGAACGAGGGCCAACAGCATCAATATCCACGACAGACGCATACGAACTCCAGACCGAGGGGGCGGCAGAGCATCTAGGCGAAGTCAGAGAGACAACCCCTGAAGCGCCCCTGGGACCGCCAGCTACCAGGGACAAGGCCTGGGACCGCCGGCAGCCTGCCGGCCAGGGGCAATCTCCCGTCTTTGAGGAGGCGCCGGCCCCAGGGGCAATCTCCCGTCTTTACAATGGACACGTCTTTACAACGGACGTCTTTACAACGGACACACACTTTGTTTTGACATCCCGTTCCCCGGCAAATTCATTCAGCCGGATGACGATTACGAAAATTGAATAGGAGAAACGGAGGACAACCACGAACAAGATCCTACCTCAGCGCCACCACTAAAAACGGCATCGACCCATGCGACGCCATCGCCAGAGCTCTGGCAGGACGTCCTTGGCAACCGAAAATTCCGCGAAAGAAACTGGCAATAAAGAGCCAGGCGGCCTGAACAGTTACCCTTTTTTCTTTCTGTGCTTGGATGTTGCCTGCATCACGGGTATGCCGATTTAGGACGCCGAGCTCACAGGCATTGGTCGGACCATCCACGTCAGGCCCGCGCCGATGATGGCGCTGGCAGCGAGGATGAAAAACACCGTGGTGCCATAGTGAGCGAGCCACAAACCACAGGCACCGTTGCCCAGCAAACCCGCGCCCGCGCCAACGAGGGCTAATCCGCCGAAGGAAACACCGCGTTGGTTTTTAGGAATAAGCAGTGAAATCCAGGCTTTTTCGACGCCTTCGATGACCCCGGTGACCATTCCGAAGGCGAGACCGGCGACGATTAACCACGCGCCGCTACTAAGGCCGAGTCCGACGCAGACCACGGCGAGCAGTACCCAACCGCAGCGCAGCATGGTGATCGCTCCTAGGCGATCGGTGAAATGGCCAGCGACGGCGGCGGCGGCGGTTTGTACCAAACCGAAGGCGGCCCAACCAAGACATACTTGCCACAACGGCCACGCGCCGACGTGATCGGTTGAGGGAATTCCTGCGACCAAGACCAACACTAATAGCGGACTTAAACGACTGGCTAATCCGGCGATGCCGATGGCCACCAGTGCTGCGCGCACTGGTCCGCGCTGTGGCCACCAGCCCGTGACAGAAGGCCGAGAAGCAACAGACGGAGTCGGCGGCACGTCGCGTAATCCGCGACTGAGCCACACCACCACCAACGCAATCGTCACCAATGAACAGACCGCCCAACCGAGTTGTTCGGGCGGCAACATGAACGCAACCAGCGCCGCCGCTAGGCCGCCGATGGTTGCACCCAGATGGTCCATCATGCGCATGCGCGAGAACACCCGACCGCGATGCTGATCGTCGGTCCAATCAGCGACTAACGCATCGGTGGCCGATCCACGCAGACCTTTACCGACGCGGTCGGCAACGCGACAGGCGACAATCCACCATGGCAAGGCCAGCAACATTCCGATGCCTGCTAATGGCCGCGCGATGGCGTTGGCTTGATAGCCCAATGCCACCCACGACGCGCGTTTCCCGCTGCGATCGCTGGCTCGGCCGGTGAAGAGTTTTAGTACCTGGCCGACGCCGTCGGCAATGCCTTCCATCACGCCGAGCCAGGCTGGGCCGACTCCGGCTGGTAATAATGGCGTGAGAAAATCGAGGGTTAAATCATTGAAAAAATGCAGCCAACCGATTCGTCGAATGACGGCGGGTCCATCGGCGTTGGGCGCTGGGCCAGGTGGAGTCGCTAAATCTTTGTTGGTGTTCACTGAAATTTAACGCGACTTGCTGGGTCGATCTAATTGCGCCTGTAATGCTTTTGCTTGCTGATCATCTGGCCGCTTGGCGAGATGAGTCGCCAATACCACGCGCGCGTCGTCGAGGCGTTTTTGTTTGATGTACAGCGCGACGAGTCGCAAGGAGGCAGCAGAAGCCGCCGCTGAAGCCGCCGCTGAAGCCGCAGCGTTTTCCCCGCTGCTCGCTTTCACATACAACGTTTCCGCCCGCGCCAGATCGTCGCGCTGTTCGGCGAGCGAGCCAGCCCAGGTCAGCACGGTGGCGTCATGTTCGCCCAGCGCGATCAGCGCATCGAGCGCTGCTGCTGCGGCTTGTTGATCGCCAGCTTGGATAGCGAGTCGCGCCGCTTGCAAGCGCAGCGGACGCGTGCGTTTGGTTTCTGGAATGGCGGCGAGCCATGCACGTCCCTGGGTCAGCTCGCCAGCTTCAGCGGCAGCGCGACTCGCGGTGATCATCAGCGCTTCGTCGCTCAGAACCTCAGTCAATGGTGGCTGACCAACCAATATTTTCACCGTGGCGAAGGCGGCCTGCGGCATCCCGCGCGCGAGTTGCGATTCCGCCAGCGAGCGTCGCAGCGAACGATCGTTAGGCTTGAGCATCATCGCTGCTTCCAGCGCAGCGAGCGCTTCGTCGTCGCGTCTGGTTTCTTGCGCAGCCCACGCTAAGTGACGCCACAATTCGGCGTCAGTTGGTTCTTTCGCCAACAGCGCCAACACGGCTTGGCGCGTGTCTTCGGCTCGCCCGGCATTCATCAGCACGGCGAGTTCGATGCGCCGCAGAGCGGCATCGTCAGGAAAGCGCAAAATACCTTGTTGTGCCGCCAGGCTAGCGAGTCGCCAGTCTTTGGCCTGCAACGCGGCATGCGCAAGAAAAGTCACTTCGCTGCGCTCACTCAAAGTCGGCTCGACTCCGGCGGCAGCTTCGCGGCTTGCTACCAGCCAATCGTCACGAGCAGCAGCGCATTGCGCCAAGCCGAGATGCGCTTGGCGGAGCGTCGGATCGAGCTTCAGCGTTTCAGTATACGCTTTTTCGGCGGCCTCACGATGCAGGCTGGTTTCTTGCGGATTCAGCGCGGCGCTCGCCAAGCGCCAATGCGTCTGCGCTAACGTCAGTTGAATCAGCGGATGGTTTTCACCTTTATAACTGCTGAGGCGTTTGAGCGCGTCCGTCGGTTGATCAGTCGCGAGTTCGTTCAGCAGCTTGGCGACCTCAGCGGTGACCTCGCGTTTGGATTCGGCGCTGAAAATAATTCCACCGCTGAAAAAAAGCAGGGCGCAAAAAAGAACGCGGCATGCAGCGAGGTAATTCATTTCAGGGTCCAGTCGATGATTAAATCTTTGGTCGAAGCCACGGCTTTGCCGTCAACCAGTGCCGGGTGAAAGCGTAGGCTGCGGGCTAACTCACGAGTCGCTTGTTCGAATACGCCAGCAGGCGTGCTTTCGAAGATAGCGACGGATAATACCGAGCCGTCTTCAATGATGGTCAAGCGAACCCGACACTGTCCGACGACGCCACGCAAACGCGCAGAGCGTGGATAAAAGCGCTCTAAATCGAAGGTCGATTGCAATTGCGCGGATTGATCAGGTTTTCCAGGTCCGGGCCACAGCGTGGCTTGGCCGGTGTTGGCGGACGGTTTCGCGGCGCTGAAGGCGGGAATGGTGAGCGGCAAATCGAGCGACACTGCGAGCTTCGGCATGTCAGGTAGCGTGAGCGCCATCGGAGTTGATTCGCTGGGCAATTCGAGCGCAGGCAAGGCGAGGACGGGTTGCGCTTGGACTTCCTCAGTTGGTTGTTCGAGATTTTCCGGCGGTATAGGCGGCGGTGGCAGCAGTGGTGGTTGTTCTGGTTCAACTTGGCGCAGCGTACGAACCGTCAGCGGTGCTGCCGGTAAAGGCTGGCGGAGATTGCTGATTTGTGAGAGGATCACGACCAGCGCAAGATTCGTGAGCACGGCAATACCGACCGCGATCCACCACGCCGTCAATGGGCGGCGACGATGAAACGTGCGCGTGCGTGGTAAGAGGTTGGTGGTCATCGTTGTTTTTATTTACGCTTTTATTCTTTCGTCGCCGCGACGTCGACCTGGGTCGCGCCGGCGGCGCTGCACGCATCCATCACGCGTAATAAGAAACCTGTGGGAACTTCACGGTCGGGAATGACCAGTGCTTTCGTGGTGTTGCCTGCGGTTAATGCTGCTGCGACGGTTTCGCGGACTTGGGCAAGATCGACGACCTGGGCGCCGACTTGGATGGCACCCGATTTGACAATCGCGACGGGGACGAAACCGCTGGTGGTGGCGGTGGCCTGCGTGCTGGCGGGTCGTTGAATCGACACCGAGGTTTCTTGGATGAACGACGTGCTGATGACATAAAAAATCAGCAGAAAGAACACCACGTCGATGAGGGGAATGACGTTGAGATCAATCGGCTGATGGCTCTGACGGCGACGACGCAGGAATCTCATGGCTGAGCTTTCTGCTGTGAATGCGCAACGAAAACGCCGGAACCGCCAGTGTTTTCTGTCAGCGCATCGCGCACCACGGTTTCGCGATGTTGCGCGAGTTGCGCCACGCGTCGGCCAAGCGCCCATTCCCACGCCACCGCAGGAATGGCCAAAGCCATGCCGTATTGCGTCGCGGTCAGCGCCAAGCCGATACCAGCGCTGGCGCTGTGCGCGACCACGCCGGGTTTCATTCCGGCGGCACTCAGTTGCCCAAACGTATCGACCATGCCCGTGACGGTGCCGAGCAGGCCGAGCAATGGCAGACATGCCGTCAGCGCGCGCATGAGGGTGAAGCCACGGGTTAATTCCAGCTCTTCTGCTAACGCGACGTAACGTCCAGCCCAGGTGCGCCAATGACCATCGCGTTCGCCCGCATGTCCAGCGCGCAGTAAGGAAAGTAATTCATCGCGCCGTTGTTGACGGCGGACGCTCCACAACACCACACTGCGCTCAGCCAGCAACGTATACAAAATCACCGCGACGGTGAACATGATGGGCATTAATACGTCGCCGCCTTTCCACCATTGAAGGGCTTGGTCGAACAGGTTCATTTCTTATGTCCGATGTCCGATGTCCGATGTCCGATGTCATTTGATATCACATCGCCGTGTTCGGTTAGGCCGAGCATGCCGCAGGCGGCTTCTTCTAAGATTTGGGCGCGACGGTCGGAGAGGCGGGCTAGCCAGGCGTGTAAGAGCAATAAGGGGATTGCTACGAGCATGCCGGCTTGGGTGCAGATCAGGGCTTCGCTGATTCCGCCGGAAAGTGATTTCGCATTGCCAGAGCCTTGCGCGGAAATCACCGCGAACATGTCGATCATGCCGGTTACGGTGCCGAGGAGACCGAGCAGCGGCGCTACGCCGGCGAGCACGGCGATGGCGGGCAGGCCGCGCGTGAGTTGGCCGGTTTCGGACAACAGCGCTTGCTCAACGGCGGCTTCACGCGCTTCGCGTGGACGACCGAGTGCGTTGAGGCCAGCGGCTAAAACGCGATCGAGTGGAGAGCGTCCGTTGCTGACCGCAGCGGTCGCAGCGGCGTGATCGCCACGCGCAAGAAGTCCGGCGATTTCAACTAAACGGCGGGGATCGACGCGCCGTTTGATGAGCGTAACGAGGCGTTCGAGAGCGATCAGCATACCCAGCAGAAAGACGCCGATAATCGGCCAGATGAAAAAGCGACCAGCTTTGATCCACTCGCCGAGCGTGCGATGAACTTCTCCAGGTTGCTGCGCGGCGGTACCGGTCACATCCAACGGGATAACTTTCGTTGCGGATAATTGCGGCGTTATTTGCGGCGCTATTTGCGGCGCTATTTGCGGAAATAACAGCGCTCCCACGACCAACCACGAACTGCCATCGCTGGCACGCTCAAGCAATCCTCGTGAGGCATCATCCGTGCCCAGCGCAATGGCTCGGGCTTCGCCCAGACGCAGGACTTGAGCGGTGACGTGTTGACCATTGCGAGCGATGATCGGTTCGTCGCGCAACGTCATGGCCAGTCGTTTCGGCAGCGCGGCCAGACGTTGATCGATGGCGCTCAACGCAGTGTTGAGTTGCTCGCTGGTCGGTTTATTCGCGAGGTCATGTTGAACAACGCTGGTCAAACGCGCGGCGATCACCACGCGATCGAGCAACGATTTTATCTGCGCATGTTCGCGTTGCTGTTCTTTGGTACGCACGGCTAGGGCATCATTCGCCGCTTGCGCATCCTGCGTGGCTTTTGTTAAGCGCTCGCGCGTCGAGTTGGTGTCGGACAGCGTTGCCTGAAATTCTTTGAGCAATGCGGCGTTTTCTTCAGCGATACGCAAACGAGCTTGTTCGAGTTGGGTTTGCGCTTGGTCACGCGCCGTCAACGTCGCCGCGCGCAGATCGGCGTTGGGATCGGCAGCGGTCAGTGCAGGCCAGCTACAAAAAACGGCGGTGAAACTGAGCAGAATAAGGAGGCGATTCATGGCGCGCCTCCGGTGGTGCTGGGTGCGGGTAATAAAACGATGGTCGGTTGCGCACGTCCCTCCGCTTGCGCCAACGCCAAAGTGATGTCTAAGCGCGTGCGTTCATCCGCCGCAATTTCCAACTGCAATTTTCCATCAATCATGCGGGCGTTGCCAGCAGCGCTGCCATCCAACGCCACCCACCACGCGACCGCGCCGGCAACGCGCAGCAATTTCACCGCTTCGCTGTGGCCATCGCTGTGGCCATCGCTACGGCCATCGCGCGTGCCGCTCACGACCTCAACGGCGACCGCGCTGGCGGCGCGTTCGCTGGCATCCAATGCGCGAATCGCTGCATCAAAGGCAGCTTCGCCGGTGAGATTCGCCGCAGGAATGCCAACCGTTCCTGGCGGCACGGTGCGGGCCAGTGCGGTGAGTGCGGTGTTGATTTGTGCGCTGGCTTTGCTCAAGCGCAGGCGCAGCGCATCAAGCTCGTTGGCGGCATTCAACGTGTCGAGTTTAGTGCGCGTGTGCTCAGTCTGGCTTTGAATTTCTGCGGTGTCGTGTGCCAAGCGCGCTTGTTCAGCGCGCGTCGCCGCGATGGCGGCCTGCAAGCGCTGACGCTCACCGCGCCAAACAGATTCCTCGCGCGCGAGTTCTGCGCGGGCAACGTTGGCTGCACGTAAAAGCTCAAGAGCTGAATTCGCTGTCTCTGCCGTTGTTGCAACATCAGCGGCGCGCACGCCAACGATCAGCCCTAGGCTGACCAGGAATGGCAACCAGCGTGGTGAGCGCAGACGATGATTCAGGTGAAATAGAAAATGGACCATAGTCATGCGTCGTCGGTGTTCACAGCGGTGTTGTCGGGGCGGGAACCATAGTGGTTGAAAGCAGATGGAGAACTGGCTTACGTAGGATTCATAACTTCGCTGGGTGGCGCTCAACCGCTTTTCCTGTTGGGCTTTCGATCAATGCTGCGACATCGATGCACAGAGGTTCGGCAGTCTGTAGTCACTGATTCGGTCTGAACGGTGAGAGAAGTGGGGCGAAACCTTGACCGCACCAATGCTCGCACTAGCTTCCCTCCCTCACATTCGGGACCTCAACCGAGCGTGGGCCACCGGCTCACGCTTTTTTTAGCGCTCTTGGCATCGCTTCCGGGTCAGACTCTTGGCCCTTTCCCATCACTCAAGGTTTCGCTTTATCAACCTCTTACAGCACGTTTTTAGCAGATTGGGAAGCCCATGAATCAGGGCGAATTTATGCGTCTTGTCGATGCCGCCGCTCGCGAGCGCGGCTTGGACAAGAAGATTATTATCGACCACATTGAGCGCGCCTTGATCCAGGCAGCGCAAAAGCGCTTTGACGCAGTGGGCGATTTTACTCTGACCATCGATCGAGAGACCGGTGAAATCCGTGCTTTTGAAGACGACAAGCCAGTCGAGTTGGAACGTCTTGGCCGCATCGTGGCCAACGTTGCCAAGCAAGTGTTTGTGCAGGCGCTCAAAGAGAGCGAGCGCGACATGCTGTATGAAGATTTCTTTACCCGTGAACACACATTGGTTTCCGGAACCGTGACGCGTGAAGAGCGCGGCATGGTGATCGTGTCCTTGGGTGGACGCGCTGAAGCGATTCTGCCAAAAGAAGAGCAGATTCCTGGTGAAGTTTATCGTCCTGGTTCCGTCGTTCGTGCATACTTGCTGACGGTCGGCAAGAAAGGTCAGCGCGTGCGCTTGGTCCTTTCGCGTACCCACGGCAATTTTGTGCGTGAATTGTTTAAGGCCGAAATTCCTGAAGTCGCTGACGGTCTGATCGAAATCAAAGGCATCGTGCGCGAGCCTGGTCGCCGCACCAAGATCGCGGTTTCAACGCAAGATGCGCGCATCGATCCGGTTGGTTCGTGTGTTGGTATGCGCGGCAGTCGCATCACCAAGATCACTGATGAACTTGGTGGCGAGAAAATCGACATCATTCCATGGGCAGAAGATCCGGCGCAGTTCATTGAGAACTCGTTGAAGCCTGCTCGGGTGTTGCGCATCAGCTACGATACGTTCCGCGATCGCGCGCGCGTGGTAGTGAGCCAAGATCAATTGCCGCTGGCGATTGGTAAAGCCGGTCAAAACGTGCGTCTCAGTGCACGTTTGACGCGCTACAAGATCGACGTGATGAGCGAAGAAGCGGCGACGTTGGCCCGCGTCAAAGGCACCGAAGAGTTGCAGAAACTTATCGCTGCTGGATTGCTCGAAGACTTCTTGCGCGAAGTCTTCCTCGATAGTCATCTGGATTCGATGGCAGTGTTGGCGGCTCAGTCGCCCGAACGCTTGGTCGAATCCTTCGAAGCGCACCACGTGACGTTGGATTTGGCGACCAAGCTGGTTGCCAAGGCCGAAGAACTGCTCACCGATGAGCAGAAGGTCGAACGCGATCAAATCATCGCCCGCCGACAACAGGCGGAACGTGAAGCTGCTGACGAGGAAGCCCGTGGCCTCGTCGCTGCTGAAGCCGATGCGCTGGCGGTCGCTCAAGCAGCGATGCAGGCGGGCGCTTCTGGCGAAGCGGCAACTCCAGCCGTCTGATTTTTCCCGCTTTTCTAGCTTAGACCGTTTATACCAAGTTCCCTGTTACGACGCATCGAGACCCTATGAAGCTCAGCGAGCTCGCCTCCGAACACCACCTTGACGCCGACCTCCTGCGCGAAGTCGTCGAGGTGGATCTGTCGATCAGTTTGGCCAAGGGTATGGATACCGTGCTGAAGGAAGCGGAAATTAGCCGCATTCTTGCCTGTGATGGACTGGAAACCGCAGACGGTAAGCCATTCACCCCGATCATCCCCAAAGAGTTCGAGGAAAAGCATAAAAAGAAAATCGCGACCAAAAAAGGTCTCGAAACCAAGAAGCGTAAATTGGAAGCGGAAGCGGAAGCGCTCAAAAAAGTTGAGGACGCCAAAGCTGGCCTCGAACGTATCAAGCATGAAGAAGAGCTTGCCCGTCGTGAAGCCGAACGTCAGGCCCGCGAAGCCCTCGAAGCGGAACACGTTCGTGTTCGTAGCGAGAGTGAAGCCATGGTACACGCTGAATCTCAGCGTTTTATCGCCGAAGAGGACATGAAGCGTCGCGAAAGCGAAGCGAAGCGCATTTCTTCTGAATTGTCTGCCATGCGTCAGGAAGCTGTGGCCCAGGCCGCGATTACTCGCGCTGCTAACGCCGCCGCCAGCGCCGCTGCAAACGCAAACGCTGCCGGAAATGGCGTTGCGACGAGCACGTCGAACGCTCCGAGCGCGGTCAGCGAAGCTCCCGTCGTGGTAAGCCAACCAGCCGCATTAGCACCTGCTCAACCGCAGGCATTCGTGGCTGAACCGGTGGCACCAAAAGCTCCAGCTCCGGTTGTGCAAGAAACACAACCGCCAGCGCCAGTCATTGCAGCACCAGTTGCGAAGGCGCCCGTCGCGCCCGTGCTGAGTGAAAACAAAGCGCTGAAAGGCATCGGTTCCAAGCTCGCAAGTTTGGCGAAAGCCACGCACGAGAAAGGGGATCACAGTATTAAAGCAGTGCCGAAGCCTGCTGCCGCTGCGTCGACGATTCCGTTGGTCATTCCTGAAAGTTTGAGTCCAGAAGATCGCCGTCGACTGATTCAAGACAACATCCGCAAGAATCTGGCGATGGCTCAGAAAGTTCGCGATGCGAAACTTCAGGCGCGCAAGAAGCCTGGATTTACCCCGATAGATCGCAGCAAAACCCCGGCTCCTGCTGGTGGTCGCGCTGGCCCTGGCGGACCACGTGGTCCTGGCGGCGGCGGTCCCAATCGCGCACCGGGTGGCCCACAGGCTGGCCGTGGTCCCAAGCGCGATTCGCGTGATCATCGCACCCCAACTGAACTTGATGCGGACGGAAATCCGCTCAAAAATCGTCGTCGTCCATTGTCGACCGAAGATGTTGATCTCTCTGGCAAGACTGAGTTCTCTGTCGCGTTGCCGTGCACCGTGCGTGAATTCAGTGAAGCGTCGGGTATCAAATCCAGCTCGGTTATCGCCAAGCTGTTCATGGCCGGCGTGATGGCGAACATCAATTCGGTTATTGAAAAAGACGCGGTCGAATTGTTGGCGATGGAATTCAAGAAGACCGTCACCATCCGTGAAGCGTCCGACATCACCGAAGAAGTCGACGCCGAACAGGCCGCGGCCAAAGAAGAGGACAAGCCAGAAGATCTCGTGCCGCGTCCGCCAGTGGTGACCATCATGGGTCACGTTGACCACGGTAAAACCAGTCTGCTTGATGCGATTCGTAAGACCCAAGTCGCCGCCGGCGAAGCGGGTGGAATCACCCAGCATATTGGCGCTTACACGGTGATGACACCAAGTGGCTTGGAAGTGACCTTCATCGATACGCCTGGGCACGAAGCATTTACCGAAATGCGCGCGCGCGGTTCACAAGTCACCGACGTGGTGGTGATTGTGGTCGCCGCCGATGACGGCGTCATGCCGCAAACCAAAGAAGCGATCAACCACGCCAAAGCGGCGGGCGTTTCGATCGTGGTTGCGCTCAATAAAATCGACAAACCAGAAGCCATGGCTCCTGGTCAGCGTGAAAAAGTTATCCGCGAATTGGCTGAGGCCGGTTTGCAGGCCGAAGAATGGGGCGGTGAAATCGCCGTGGTCGGCACCAGTGCGACGACGGGCGTTGGCATCGAAGAATTGCTTGAACGTTTATCGTTGGAAACCGACGTGCTTGAGCTGAAAGCGAATCACTTCGCCAACGCCAGCGGTACGGTGATCGAAGCGCATCGCAGCGAAGGCCAAGGCGTTACTGCGACCTTCCTGGTGCAGCGCGGTTCGCTGGCCCTGGGTGACATCGTGGTGGCGGGCGTTGGCTATGGCCGCGTGCGCAGCATGAGCGAATGGACCGGCGAACGCATTAAATTGGCTGGCCCAAGTCACGCCGTCGAAATCATCGGCCTCAACGATATGCCACGTGCTGGCGATCGCTTCCAGGTTCTCGACGACCTCAAGCAAGCTGCTGAAGTTGCGGAAACGCGCATTCAAAAAGTGCGCGAACGCGCCTTGGCAGCGAAGCAAAAGACCACTACGGCTTCTTCGATTTTCGGCGACTTGGCCCATGCCAAGAAGAAGGAAATCCGCGTGGTGGTGAAATCCGACGCTGCCGGTTCGATGGAAGTGCTCAACAAGACCATCAACGATCTCGCAACCGACGAAGTGCGCGTCACCGTCATCCATTCGGGTGTTGGCGGCATCAACTCCAGCGACGTGACCTTAGCTGAGGCTTCCGGTGCCATGATTGTTGGTTTCAACATCATCGCCGACAGCAAAGCCCGTGCGTTGGCTGACAGTTATCATCTGCAAATTTCCAGCTTCACCATCATCTACGAATTGCTCGACTACCTCAAGGCGGCGATGGGCGGCATGCTCGATCCTGCGACGGTCGAGAAAGTCATCGGCCACGCCGAAGTGCGTCAGACCTTCACCATCACCAAAGTTGGTGTGGTCGCTGGTCTGCATATCACCGACGGTGTTTGCCGTCGCGATGCATGGATGCGTATCACCCGTGAGAACAACATTCTGCATACCGGCAAGGTCGGTTCGTTGCGCCGCTTCAAAGAAGACGTCAAAGAAGTACGCGAGAAGTTTGAATGCGGTCTGACGGTTGAGAAATTCGAAGACATCAAGACTGGCGATATCATGGAATTCTTCACCAAAGAGAAGGTCGCGCGTACGCTGTAAGCGCGAGCTGTGCTGGTTCGGTGTTCAATCACCGGTAAAACCAGCATGGTATGCTTCACGTGATGAAAGCGTAGCGTCCAGAAAAGCCGCTGAGACGGCGCCGGCTTGTTAAAGATTTTGCCAGTTTCATTTTATGGTCTTGAACATTTATACCATCGGACATTGCCTTTATGCCGCCGAAATCAGGACCCAGCCGCAAGGCCCGACTGCAATCCTTGCTTCACCGCGAGATCGCCGTCTGCATTCAGCAGGAATTAAAAGATCCGCGAATTGGTTTTATCACCGTCACGCGCGTCGAGATGACCGAAGATCTGCATTTCGTCAAAGCGTTCTACACCGTTTTCGGCACGCCCAGCGAACGTCGTCAGGCGGCTCACGCGTTAGAGCAGGCACGCGGTTTTGTTCAGCATCGTTATGCGCCGGTGGTCAAGACGCGCTTGTTGCCGATTCTGTCGTTCGCTTATGACGACGTTGAAGTGCAGCGCGGTTCGATGGATGATCTCATTCGTAAAGCGCGCCAAACCGATAGCGATGGCGGTGCTCAGCCCACTCCGGCTGCGGAAGCGCCCAAACCAGAATAGTGACCTCTTGCGAGGCCGCTTCATGAGCTGAAGGTGCGCCGCCTATGTCGCAGATCGCCGTGATTGGAACCGGTGCGTGGGGCACGGCGATGGCCGCGATGGCCGCTCGCGATGGTCGGCAGGTCGTTCTGCTGGGACGCGATCCGGTGAAGACGACCGAACTCGCAGCAACACGACAGCATCCTGCGCTTCCTGGTTTGCTGCTGCCACCGTCGTTGACGATCACGGCGGAACCGCAAGCCCTGGTGAAAGCCGAATTGATTTTGTGGGCAGTGCCGACGCAGGCGACTCGCACTTTGGCGCGTACGCTGGTCGGACATATACCAGCAGGTGCAGCGGTGGTGTCGCTCAGCAAAGGTCTTGAGCACATCACTCTGGCGCGCGTCAGTCAGATCTTGGCCGCCGAACTGGGACCGCGTTTATACGCGGCGCTGTCTGGTCCAAGCATGGCCGGTGAATGTGCGGTTGGTCGGCCATTTTGCTTAGTTGCCGCAGGACCGGAAAGTCTCACGACTCATCTGGTTGAGCGCCTGCATTCGCCGCGTTGTCGTTTGTACACCTCGACCGATTTGGTCGGTGTCGAGCTGGGTGGTGCGCTGAAGAACGTCATCGCCATTGCCGCCGGAATTTGCGACGGAATGAAGCTCGGTGATAATGCGAAAGCCGCGATTATTACGCGTGGTTTGACCGAGATGCGTCGATTGGGTCGCACACTTGGCGCTGTCGACGTGACGTTTTCGGGCATGGCCGGAATCGGTGATTTGCTGACCAGCTGCTACAGCCCACTCGGGCGCAATCGCGGCCTCGGTCAAGCGCTTGCCGAAGGTCGGGATCCGCAGCGTTTGCTGGATGCTCGCACCGGAATTGCCGAGGGCGCGTGGACCTGTCGCGCGGCCTTAGCCCTGGCAGAGAGAGTCGCTTGCGAGCTCCCCATCGCTTCTCAGGTGGCAAATGTGATATGGGCTGCTACACCCGTGCCTACCGCGATGGAAAATCTCCTTTCCCGCGCACCCAAGGAAGAAGACGCATGAATAAGCCGGCCCTGAGCCCCGTCCTCGCGACCGTCTGCCTCGCTGCCATGTCTCTCGGTACCGCATCAGCGGTCGAGACTGATCTGCAGCTAGTCAACACTGAAACCAATGAGTTTGATCTCCGCCTCGGCGCGGAGCTGGTCAACAAACATTACGATCAAGGCGTAATCCGTAACCAAAACGTGACCGCCATTGGTCACCTGGATATGCGTTACTGGGACATCGGCTTTCATGCCGATTGGTACCTCGCCGCTAACGGCGATGACAGCCAAGTCGACACTATCAACGCTGGCGAAACCACCCAAATTAATTTGGGTCTCGACTATTTGATTGAAGTACCAGGCCTTTTTCAGTTTATCCCACACTACGATTTCACCACCTACCCCAACTGGAAAGAACGTCCATACAAGAGCGGCCAGAATTGGTTTGGTCTTGATAGCTGGTACCTGTTGCCTTGGCAGGGCATGGAAATCGGCCTGAGCTTCGACTACAACCCGTTCTATGATGGCGATAAAGATGCCTATCGTGGCAACGGCGGGATGTCGTCGCATGCATTTCGTAGTGCTATCGCTGCGCGCCAATTCATTCAGAATGCGCCATTGGACATCGCCTTCTACGAAGTGTTAAACTTCGGTAACGGCGCCTACAAGAGCTTCTTGATTGGCAGTGATGAAACCGGCTTCACCACCGCAGACCTTGGTCTGCGCTATGTGGCTCCGTTTTTCTTGAATGACTTCTGGGTGATTACCCGCTTGGAAGCACACTTCTGGCTGGAAAACGATGATCGTGAAGCACTGAAGGCGGCAGGTAAAGAGACCGCTGAAGTGATTCTGGGCATCGGCTTCGAGTGGAAGCCGTAAAAAGCAGCTTTTGCTGCAGCTTTTACGCCATTTTTAGCCGCTTTTGGCGGCATGTGTCAGTGAAGTAAATTGATCATCACGGCCGCCCAAATGGGTGGCCGTGAAGTTTTGGTAGACTCTCGCTCTTGAGCAACCGTAGTCAGTACGGCATGCTGCATCGCCATGGGTCGCATCTTAGTTGTTGATGATGAAGCCGGTTTACGCGGGATGCTGGATATCATCTTGCGACGTGACGGTCACCAGGTGTTGCAGGCAGCGAACGGTCAAGAAGCCATCAAGCTGATCGCGGCAAATCCTGGAATTGAATTAGTGCTCAGCGATTTGCGGATGGAACCGCTCGATGGCATTGGGCTGCTTGCTCATGTGCGCCAGTTCCATCCCGACATTTTTGTCATCATTATGACCGCGTTTGCCGAATGGGATACGGCGGTGCGGGCGATGCGCCAAGGCGCATATAATTTCCTGCGCAAACCATTCGATAATCAAGTGGTACGGGCGCTGATCGCGCGTGCATTGGATGCCCGTGAACACTATTTGGCTACTCGCGCGCAAGGAGCACAAACACATCCGCCAGTGGTGCATCTGGTGGGCCAGAGCCGTGGCATTCAACAGATTCAAGCCGCCATCGAACAAGTGTCGACCACCGATTCGACGGTTTTGGTTACCGGTGAAAGTGGCACCGGGAAAGAGCTCGTCGCACGAGCGGTGCATTATGCCAGCATGCGTAGCGATGGGCCATTGGTGCGGATTAATTCAGGTGCTTTGACACCATCATTGTTGGAGAGTGAATTATTTGGTCACGTCAAAGGATCGTTTACCGGTGCGATCGAGGATCGTCAGGGGCTCTTCGCGCTCGCTGACGGCGGTACTTTGTTTCTTGACGAAATCGGTGAACTCGCCAGCGAAACTCAGGTGAAGCTTTTGCGAGTTTTGGAAAATGGCGAATATCTGCCAGTCGGTGGTCGCGAAGTGCTGACGTGCAATGTTCGTTTAGTCGCCGCGACCAACCGTGATCTGATGACGATGGTGAAAGCCGGAGATTTTCGCGAAGATCTTTATTATCGTCTTGCGGTGATTCCTCTCCATTTGCCGCCGCTACGCAATCGCGTGGAAGATATTCCGTTGCTTGCCGGGCATCTTCTCGCCCGTCACGCGGTGAAGATGCGTCGCGGCATCACCGGCTTCACGCAAGATGCCCTCGACGCCATGTTAGCGCACCCGTGGCCCGGCAATATTCGTGAATTGGATAATCGCATCCAGCGCGGTGCGGCAATGACCGCCAGCGGCGACATTGGCTACGACGTTCTCTTCAGTGATCTCACCACGCGGCCATTGGGTGGGGCGAAAACCGAAATTAAACCAGGCGATGAACTGCGTGCGCGTATCGGACTACGAGAATGCATCGATCTGGAACGCGAGCTGGCGGATTACGAACGCTCGCTGATGGAAGCTGCTCTCACCGTGACCGACGACAATCTCACCGAAGCTGCCAAACTTCTCGGCATCAGCTTCCGCCAGATACGCTACAAAGTGCGCCAACTCGGACTGAGATAATTGACGGCGTTTCCCTAGCTTTCCCTTATCAATCCGGGTAAATGAAAGAAATTTCCTGAATCACGTCCGAATGAAGCGACAATGCCACGGGGCATGCGTGCGCGATCTTGCTTAATTTTTCGCGGGCGATGACGGGAATGCCGGTGGGCATGGCGATGCGTGCGACCAAGCGTGCGATGCGACGTGGCGGCGTGGTGGTCATGTGTTTTTCCACCTGCGCGCGAATACCCTTGAGGGTGATTCCGTCGTTGCGCGTTTGAATCGCCATAGTGGTGATAATGCAGGTTGCAAAAGAGGTCGCGGTGAGATCGGTGGGCGAAAAAGTTTCGCCACGACCGTGATTATCTTTCGGCGCATCGGTAGCGATGACGGTATTGCTGGGACCGTGCGTGGCGCTGCAACGGAGTTCGCCGTCGTAGGAAATCGTGAAAGTGACCATGTGGTTCTCGTGGTTGGGTGAATGTCGACTAGGAAATTGACTAAGAAGGTAGGCCCAACACCAGAGCGGCGGTGAGCCAAAGAATGGCCTGCAAGATGAGCACGCGATTCAACCAGCGTGCGAGTTTTTGCCCAGGGCCAGTCGTCGAGTCGGTACCTCCGGCGCAGATGATCGAACCAATGGTCGCGGCGGTCCACAGTGCCCATGGTTCGACGCCAAAGATGGCGAGCAGCAACACGGGGACTTGGATGAGTTGGACGAAACCGAAGCGCCACAGTCGCGGAGCGAGCGTGACATCGCTATTGGTTTCAGGGTTCACGGAAATTCCTCGGGATCCAACAGCAGCAACAGCTCAGCGGCTGCACGCTCGGGATCGCTGGCGCGGCATAGGGCTCCCGCGACGGCGGCACCATGGGGCAAACGCGGTTTGAGCGCGGCGATGCGCTCTGCATCTAAACCGCCGATAGCGTAGCTCGGACGGCCTTGCGGCGATTGCAGCCGCGCGCGTACGGCGTCGAGCAACCCTGGCCCTCGTTCAGGTTCATGCGGCTTGGTGCTGGTGGCAAACATGGGGCCAAGGCCGAGGTAATCCGCGCCAGCGAGCAAACCGTTTTCGACTTGTTCGGGCGTATGAGCAGAAATTCCAATGGCACAAGACGGGCCAACGACGGCACGCGTGTCAGGCAACGTCAGATCATCTTGTCCAACGTGGACGCCGTCAGCAGCGATGGCGCGTGCGACGGCGACGTGGTCATTGACGATGAAGAGGGCTCCAGCCGTACGCGCGGCATCTTGTACGCGCAGTGCGAGTTCTTGATAAGCCCGTTGAGTGAGATTTTTTGCGCGCAATTGCACGGCGCCCGCGCCACCGCGCGCAACGGCACTAGCAACTTTTACCGGATCGTCGGTCAGACTGGTATCGATCAACGCGTAGAGTCGGATTTGATGCAAGCGCCAGGCGGGAAGGCGCGCAAGCATGCCAGTTTCTAGGCGATAAACCGCATAACGCGTGGCTTCGATCTGACTCGCACAGGGCAATAAGCCCGCCAGTTTGCAGCCTTCTTCGGCCGCGCGGAGGGCTTCTTGCGCACGCGCAGCATTGGCGCGAATCAGATCGACCAAACGGGCACGCTGCATTTCATCGCCAGCGGTGATGGTCGTCCCAACATCGCCGGCCGTATCGCGCGCGGCGATGGCGGAGGGTGGAATAGCTGCGCGCAAGGTATGTCGCTGATTTTTAGCCAGTTCAGCTAAGGCGCGATCGTCTAATAAAAAACGAGCGACGTCTTCAAGTACGCGCAGGCCTTCGGCCGCGCGATTACCATTAGCATCCAAAAGACGTTCAAGGTCACGACGCATGGATACTGTCTTTTCGTACTTCGCATCTTACCGGCGAGTTCATCACCAAAAATGACATCTCATATTGGTGAGCGCAATGAATCAGCGTACTCATTGTGGTGGCGGTACCCGCACCGCAGGCCGAACCATAGTGACGTAGCCGGTTAACCATGGCCAGAAAAATTCACGCGCGACGATGCGACAGGTTGCCGCAATCGGCACGGCCAAGATTAATCCCAAAACGCCCAAGAGCTTTCCGCATAACAGCAGGGCAATGATCAGGGTGACCGGATGCAGCTCGACCTCGCGGCCCATGATGGTCGGAGTCAGTACGACAGTTTCTAATAGTTGAACGATGACATAAACCGTGATCAAAAGACCAACGGTCAAGCCAGTTCCACCATCCAAGCCAGTCATGATTAAAGCAGGTATTAAAAAGAGTAATCCCGCCAGTGGAATGGCAGTAGCTAAGCCAATCAGCAAACCAAAGAGCGCGGCGTAAGGCACTCCGGTTCCGGTCAGGCCAACGGCCAAGAAACCGACGTAGGTGAGTATCGCGCAAATCAGCGACACGATCAGGCGACCACGGAAAAATGCCGCGACGACTTTTTCGATATCACGCAAAATGCGAATGAGTTGGTCGCGATGCCACATGGGTAAATATTGCCGAACGCCACCACGAATCGCAGGCATGGCGAGAATGAGGAAAAATGCGTAGATCGGCACCAATAAGACATCGAGGCTT
Organism: Planctomycetota bacterium; assembly: GCA_043775355.1. GTDB lineage: Bacteria > Planctomycetota > UBA11346 > UBA11346 > UBA11346 > BOG-1363. The sequence goes on along the minus strand of JAYVSL010000163.1, from coordinate 15,540 downwards.
AGTGTCAGCACTTGGTCGAAACTCGTGAGTCCGCTGGTGGCCCAGCCACCCAGACGTCCTGGTAACGCGTCCAGTTGGGTGTTCATTTCGCGTTCAAGATTTTGCACGACAGGCGCGATCCATTGTGATGAGCTGTCATCGCCACGTAATTCACTGAGCAATTCGCGCGCGGCTTGTTGGCCCTCACGCTCGTCGTCACCCAGACGCGCAGCAAAGGCGAGTGCGATTTTACTGACATCCTCTGGCGGCACGAGTTGTAAGGACGAGCGCACTCGATCACTCATGCGATGGAGCGGATCGTCTTGCATGACGTCTTTGCCGTGTCGCACTAAGCGCAAAGCGGCAAGTAATTCACTATGTTTGGCGGCATAAGCTTGGCCTGCAGTAGCAAGATTGCGCATCCAGCGTTCACGCACCTCGGGCACTAATTTGCTATAGGCGTCATCGACGGCCGCTCGGCTGACACCCGGCCACGCGGAATTCCACGATAAGGGCGCATCGGCGGCGGGATCTTTGCGCAGAGCTGCTGGCCATAAGTCTACCGAACGATTGTCACGTGCTGCTGACAATGCCAGATCAATGGTCGCTCGTTCGTTGGCGGTTTCGTTCAAGTACAACACTAAAAAGGCGCGCCCTGGGCGATCAATTTCGAGCTTGGCAAATTGCCGTAGCTGGCCTTGCCGCTCAGCGATCCAATTCAACGCGCTGGCAAACATACCTTTTTCATCGTAGCGATTATTGCCGTTAGCATCGAGGTACGGTTCGCCCTCGTCATAGCGGCCATTGCCATTGATGTCGGTAAACGGCTCACCTTTGAACACGCGTTCTGCCATGCTGGTCGATTGACGCACCACCGTGGGCACGACCAACATGACCGACAAAGCGAGGGTGACGCAAAATAAGCCGAATAATAATCCGGCGGCAATACTGCGCGGCACCCGCACTCGCAGGGTCAACCAATCGACAATCGGCGTGAGGACGTAGGCGATGGTGAAACCGATCGCCACCGGGACCAGCACCTGTTTCAGAGCGCTGATAATCGGCAAGGTGATGGACGCCGTTTCACGCAACGCCAACGAACACATGGCGACGGTGGTGGCAATCAGCAGCACTCGCACCCAGGGATGGCGCAGCAGAGGTTCCATCTGTTTACGCCACGTTCGGACAAAGACGCTGGCGTGAACGCTGAGTCAACGCGTCACCAAAGTCGGGCCCACGAATGAAATCTTCTAAGCGATCAGTCGGTTGTTTGCTGAACACTCCGACTTCGATCAGCGCGAAAGTAATGCGTCCGACATCTTCGGCGCATTTGACGCCCCATTCGCGCAGCACCAATTCCGCCATCAGGCCGAAACGATTGGTGGCAAGGTCAAGCACGCCTTCGACCAATTCGTTAGCCATCAAATGACGATTTTCGCGCTCACCTGAATCTTTGCCAAACAGGCGCGCAGCGTGACGCAAGCTCTCACCAACAAAGGCAAAAGCTTCAGGCGTGTAACCACCAGAGGCCTCGGCCAGCGCATCAAGATCAGGTAACTCAGACATGGCGGAGGATTCTTGCCGCGACCAGAAAGCCGCAAGGTTGAACCCGCCTGGGGTTGCCCAGACGCGATCGGGCAGGGACGACATCGCGCGAGGCCTGCCCATGTGCAAGAAAACTTACGGCGGACCTTTGGTCCAAATTTCTAGTGAGCGCACGCGGCTCCCTTTGGGGAGGGTTAATTCGACTTTCGCTGGTGCTCCTGTGCGCAAGCCAGCTTTACCTGGGAAACGGAATTCTTTGACCCCACCATTAAGGGGCCACCACGAGCGGATTTCGTCGGGTTTCAGTTCGAGGAAAATACTGAGGTCATAACTTGAGCGGTTGGTGGCGAGCAGCTCGCTGTGAAGTTCCTCGGTGGGTTTTTCATCTTCTTTCCTCATCAAGGACAATTTGCCTTGGCCTAAAGTCCAGGTGGTGAGATGACGTACATCTGCACTTTCGTGGACGGCCAATTTAAAATCGTCACTCGTCGATAGACGGATGATACAATACACGTTACCGGTGCCGTAGGGTCCCAGTGACAGCGTGGTGGTTTCATAAATCAATAAACCATCGGTGCCCTCCAGGATCCATTGCGGGTCAACTGCTTGGGCAGCCACTTGGAGTTGGTCTATTGCGGTGTTGCGGTCTTGCGCGCTCAGCGGGCGACCATTCAGCGAGCCAGCAAATTGTACTCGCAACCATCGACTGCTGTCGAGGCGGGTGAGTAGATCTTGGCGTCGCTTACGTTCTTCCGTGTAGCGATCTTTTGACAAAGGTTGTAAGTACCCGTCGATGGTCGGGATGATTTTGAGTTCCTCGCGATTTGGCTGCGGCTGACGTCGTTCTTCCACTGCCAAGACAACTTTTTCTAAAGCGTCGAGTTGCGTTTTCAGACTCCAACGAGTTTCATCGAGCGCGCTACGCGTCCATAGGATCAGCGCGATCAACAATGTGGCTGCGATCAATATGCCGCCGCCCCAGATTAACTTGGGTCGACGTCTTAACTGGAAACGCAGCCAACTCTTTACCTTGACCCGTCCCAAGAATGGAATGCGTTCACCGCGAGAAAAGCGATCCAGGTCGGTGATGAATTCGCTCATCGCTTGATAGCGATTTTCCATGTTGTGCGACATGGCTTTTAAAATGCAGCGCTCTAACGACGGCGGGAAATCGAGTTTGTATTCACGCGGCCACCGTGGTTCGTAGCGTTCACTGCGAATGGCCGCCAAGCAAGTGTCGCGGTCAAGTTTGTGTGAATAGGGCAGGCAACCCTGGGTCGACATTTCGTACAATACCACGCCCAGCGAATAAATATCACTGCGATGATCGACGCGTTTGGCGTCGGTGGCTTGCTCTGGCGACATATAGTCGAGCGTGCCGATGATTTGTCCGGTGCGCGTCAGGCCGTCGGTTTGATCAATTTCTTTGGCGATGCCGAAGTCAGTCAGCAGCGGATGTTCAATCGGCCCAAGAATATTTTCTGGTTTCAAATCGCGATGAATAATGCCATGACGATGGGCGTGATCGAGCGCCGTGGCAATGCAGCGCACGACATACACCGATTCCAAAATCGTGAGCTTGCAGTGGTCGTACGTGCGCGTCGCCAGATCCATGACCATAAAGGCCACGTCGCGGTATTTGCCGCGATCAAGGTCAAGGCGTCGCGCCGGTCCCTGATGTTCGTCAAGGCCGCCGTTGACCGCATGAACGGTGACGATGTACGGATGATCGCCCAGGCGTTGGGCAACTTCGGCTTCCATTAAGAAACGTTTGTGCCCCGCCGTACCATTGCGTGCGTTGCATACTTTAATCGCGAAATGCGCATCGGGCGGCAAATTCGTGCCCAACATTTCGCCGGCCAACAACGCCTGATCGTTGCGCGTGATCGCCGCTAATTCCTGACGAATCATGTCGCGTTGTTCGATGCCGTAACGTAGCGACAGCAAGTGAATGTAGTCGTATTCCGCTTCGTAGACCTCGCCCATACCGCCGCGGCCAAGTCCGCGTACTAATCGCCACAGACCGAGCGTCTCGCCCACCATGGGATAATCGTGTTCGTCAGCGCGCGAAGACTGCGGCGAAGGCGGCGAAGGCGGCGATGACGGCGATGACTGTGGTACTGCGGCAGAAGCGTCGGCCATGCGTCCCTTGGGTCGGTTCCGTGGTAGGAAAAGCGCCTTGCAATGGCAACACCGTACAATGCGGCACCACCTGCGGCAGATGGCGGCGCACTATGGGTACGCGACTGCGGGAGGTCAATTGCCCCTCTGCGCGGACCGCGCGGATTTGCGTAGACAGTACGCAGAGGGCAATGGCGCGACTTCCGATCCTGGCCACGAGCAGATGTCGGTTCGGGAGGCGATTCCAGCCCAACCGGGAGTTTCCTCTTGGCCACTCGGACTCAGCGCTGATCATCCGGCGCCCCGGAGGTCTTCGCATCATGAATTCCAGCATTGAAGCCTTGCTCGACCTCCAAGTGATCGACAAAAAGCGGCTGACGCTGAAAAAGGCTCGTGAACAACAAAACGGTCAGGTCGATGATGCCGGTAAAGCAGCTGAAGCCGCTACGGCCAGCGCTGCTGCTGCCACGGCCGAAGTCGAAAAGCTTGGCGCATTGATCCGTCAATATACCACCGATGTCGCCCGCTGCGATACCACCATCGCTGACTTACGTTCTCAGCAGATGAATGCCAAGACCAACAAAGAATATATGGTCATCATCAACGGCATCGAAGCGGCCAAGCTCGAAAAAGCCAATCGAGAAGCCAGCGTCAAGGAATTGGGTGGCAAGATTGAAGCCCTCGAAGCCAAAGCCAAAGCTGCCAAGGAACAAGCGGCCGCGCTGACGGTTAAAGCCAACGACGTTAAATCAAGCAATTCGGCGGCAGCGAAACCAACGCAAGAAGAACAGGTGCTGCAGAAGCGCTATGACGAAATTCGCGGCACCATTGAACCTGCCTTTCTTGAGGCTTATGAGCGCTTAGTGAAGGCCAATCATAAGATGCCGTTGATGCGCATAGATCCGAAGAGCCGTAGCACGGCTTATGGCAGCATCATCAGTCACAACATGATTGAGCAGATTCGCATGGGCAAATTGGTGATCGAGCGTGGCAGCAACGCGATCATGTATCTGGACGAATCGGCGAAGAAGAGCGCCGCGAAAGATCAAGCCGACGATTAAGCCGCGACTAAGCGACGACTAAGCGACGACTAAGCGGCTTGTCTGAGTGTAAAAGCTGAGCGTAAAAGCTGAGCGTAAATATGAAGCTGACGAAACGACTCCCCATCGGTGATTGTTTGAGCCGATGGGTGACGATGTGTTATTTAGACGGTTTTCTTCTTTTTCTTTTTCTCAGGCGCAAGCTGATCAATCGTCAGTGCAATGTCATCGCGATAGGTGATGCGTACTTGTTGCGTGAGCGCGAGAGCGGTCAGGGCGACTGGCTTTAAGTCTCGCGTGATCGCTGTCTGAGTGGTAATTTTCAGATTCAACATCTCGCCCTTGGGGCCGGTCATGGTGAACGAGTGTCGATCGTCTGAGAGCGCCATGATGCCGAAGGCGACCTTCACGGCATCGATTGCTGTGGCAGCTGGAGCTGTGGCAGCTGGAGCTGGAGTCGTGGTGTCGGTTTTGTCTGCGCTCCAACTTATCGGTAGCAGCAGACTCATGAGCAATAAGCACGAGCATGGGCGGAAAGACATGGAGAACTCCATAGGTTTGATGGCTAGGGTAGCGCCAGCGCCAGCGGAACATTGTGGGAAATTCCACCAATTCCCATGGATTCATCATCAGAGTCACATCGCTGCTCGCAGCAGTAGCGAACGCGCGAGTGCTGCAACATGGTGATATGTCGAGTGTATTGCCCTGCGTACGTGGGCGCTCAGCTCATGGTTGGCTTGTCGATGATGCTCACCAGGATCCAGGCATGATTACCCCGAAATTATCAAGATCTGTTCAACCCTGGTGGCTGGCACTGTTAGCTCTGTGCGTGTTGGGAGGAGGACTAGCCCAGGCCGCCGATGCGGGCAAAGGACCAAAGACCACTATTCCTGAAGAAAAAGATCGTGGGCGGCATGATGGGTTCCTCACGGTCGCCAAAGCCGGTGGCGTGGATGTGCTTTTTACGGGTGACTCGATTACGGATGGCTGGCGTAGTGAGGGCAAGTCCATCTGGGATAAATATTTTTCGCCGCTGAAAGCCGCCAATTTCGGTATCAGCGGTGATCGCACCGAGCACGTTATTTGGCGCTTACGCCATGGTGAACTGGAAGGGATTCAGCCGAAGTTGGTGGTGCTGATGATTGGCACGAATAATGGCGATCCGGCGGAAGACGTGGCGCTCGGTATCAAAACGATTATTCACGACATCAACCAGCGCTCTCCGATCAGTAAGATTTTGTTGCTTGGCATTTTCCCGCGTGGTGAAAAACCAGCTGGGCGCGAGCGAAACGATCAGGTCAATAAAATCATCGCAACCTACGCAGATAATCGTCGCATCGTCTATCAGGATATCGGCCAAAGTTTTCTTACCCCAGATGGTACTCTCGGCAAAGATATTATGCCGGATGCCCTTCATCCCAACGCCAAGGGTTACCAGATTTGGGCGGATGCGATTATTGATACGGTCAAAAAAATGTTACAGGAAGATCCGTCGCGATTGGTGCCGAACTTCACCAAACCATCGATGATCGCCAAGGTAGCCAAAATTGAGGAGGTTATCGTCAGTGGCAAAGTCGGAATGGGTACCAAGTCGTTAGAAAAACTGCTGACGGATAAGAATGAAAAAACCGCAGAGGCGGCCACCGCGAGTATGGCCGTGGTTACTGCGTGGAAGGATGGCATTGATGCCGAAATCGCGCGATTACGCCAAGAAGGCGACGTATTTGTGGCGAACGAATTCGCCAGCGGCATGACGACGGCCTATACAGGCGGCGATACGGCCGTGGTGAAAACCTATAAGGACATGGCTGCCGAACTCAAAAAAGATCCAGCCTATGCCGCTGGCCAAGCATTTCAGAAGCTCAAAGCCTTTTCGTATGTTGAACGTAAAGATCCACGCTTTGCCAAAATGGTTGACGGTTTCGTCAAGAAATTTCCCGACGGATATTATGCGAAGCAAGCTCAAGCGCTGGTTACGAAGGAATGACCGCGCACCAACTGGTGTCAGTTGCATGGTTCAGCTATTTCAGCTATTTCAGCTATTTCAGCTACCTCAGCTAGGGATCGCCCTTTTGATTTTCTTCCCTGAGCGTATCAGCAGCACCTCAGGAGCACGACATGGCAGCGATTCATTTCATCGGCGGGGAAAAAGGCGGCGTTGGTAAATCGGTGGTCTCGCGGGTCTTGGCCCAGTATTTCATTGATCACCATTTGCCATTTGTCGGTTTTGATACCGACCGCTCTCATGCGACGTTTCAGCGGTTTTATGGCGCATATGCGGCGCACACGGTGATCGAGGATTACGCCAGTCTGGATCGTATTGCCGAGGCAATTACGTCAGAGCCATCGCGTCAAGTGGTGGTGGATCTGGCGGCTCAAACGATGCCGCCGCTGTCGCGTTGGATGGATGAATCTGGTCTGATCGGTTTGTTGGCAGAGCAGCAGATTCCCGTGCGCTTTTGGCACGTGATGGATGACGGCATGGATTCGCTGGGACTGCTCGGAAAATTGTTGGCGACCTACGGCGCCACGGTGTCGTACGTGGTGGTGCTCAATCATGGTCGCGGTTCTGACTTTCGGAGTTTCCATGAGTCAGAGATCAAACGCACGGCGTTGGCGTACGGCGCGAAGATCATCGAATTACGTCGTTTGCATGAAGCATCGATGTTGAAGATCGATCGTACGAACGCGAGTTTCTGGGCTGCCGTGCATCATCGCGGTGATGCCAACGCGCTGGGCATGTTAGAACGCCAACGAGTGAAGATTTGGTTGGCCAGAACCTACGACGAACTGGCGCGCGTCCTGGTCGAGAAGGGTGCGTAAAACACATCGGTATCTGGTGTGCTCGCGACGTTCGCTGACGACTCGCGACCTCCAGTTTCAGTATTGGCAATTTGGGTAAATCGTTTGATCATCACTACGGTCACCCTTTCCCGAGGAGTCAATCGTGGTCAAAGAAAAAAAAACCAGCCGTGAAGCCAAGAAGGCACCCGCCAAGAGCATGAAGGAGAAGCGCGCTGCGAAAGCCGCGAAAAAAGGCTAACTAAAGGCTAACTAAAGGCGGATTATGAGTGAATTCATCTGGAGCGGAGAAATCCAACATCCTTCATGAATGCCATCGGAGCTTTTAGAACAGTATCAACAACAAGACCCGGCGCCTAAGCGCCGGGTCTTGTTCTTTGATCCGTAAAGATCGCAGATTAGCGAGCGTATCCGCCGCCGCCTGCACCAGCGCCACCAGCGCGAGGACCACCCTTGGCGCGGTCTTCGGCCAAGCGGACGGTAACGGCACGGCCGTCGATCTGGGTGCCATTGATGGCCGTGATGGCCTTCTGGCCAGCCGCATCATCGGTCATGGTGACGAAGCCGAAACCACGGCTTTTGCCGGTGTCGCGGTCGTTCACGATTTTGGCACGTTCAACGTTGCCATGGGGTGAGAAAAGGCCGGTCAGACGAGCATCGTCGATCGACCAGGAAAGATTGCCTACGTAGAGTTCCAACGGAATAACCTCGGGGATGGACGCACAAGGCGTCCTCTGGTGACGTGTTTAAGACGTCGGGGTGGGCGCTACCCGCGCCCAGGGGTATGCCGGCATCGGGCCGACAGCCCGTGGAAGCTAGCCATGTGCATGACCCGGTCCTAGACAATAATTTTCTCGACCATCGCGATGTGTGAGAAAGAAGCGTAGACCATAGCGCGGATAAGCGATGAGAAAAAGCCGTGTGAGCGTTCTCAGCCTCAGCGCTTTATCTATCTGGCGCTGCGACGTTTCGTAGGGGTTCAGTCTCATTGGGCAGCCAAAGAAGAAATAATCGAACAGGAGGCGCGGAGACGCAGAGATCGGAGGAGGGAAAGATGTTTGTTGGAAAAAATGATCCTTTTCCTCCTCTTACCTCCGCGTCTCCGCGCCTCTTGTTTGATTTTTCTTTCGACTTTGAAGAGTCCCTCTGACAAAGGGAAGACCCACACCGAACACCGCAGAACCATTTTTCGTCACACCATCACGACCAAGCAAGGTGTGGCATTTTCAACGGAGCAGGGAATTTTTCCGCCATGAGACATTACCTGCGGCAGTGGTTTTCTTTCCTTTCCTGGTCTTGTCTGTTGCTCTGTCTTCATGGACCACGGTTCAAGCCGCAGACCTCGTGTGGCCAGGAGAAAAAGTCGATACGTGGAACGGCTACACTCGTCACCTGATTCATGTCATCGGCGACCAAGACGACGCCGTCCCCGTAGCCGAAAACACCACCATCGTCGAACAACGCTATCGGGCTTTAGGCGGCGTAATCGAAGTCATCCATAAACCAAACGCAGGTCACGCGCACGGCCTGCCAGACTCAACGCCGGTGGTGAAATTTATTATGGAGCATTCGCTGAAGCAGTTTGAGAAGCCGACTCAGCCAACGAAATAACCTGGGCCCGTCGCAAGGTCATTATCAGCAACAGCCGATGAGCCTCGGCGGTGTGTTGGTCACACACGGGGGAATGTGAGCTCGCTGACTCAAGCGGGAATCATGAATTTTCAACGTGCCATGTTCTCAGCTCGTACGGCAATTTATTTTATCACTGGATTTGAATTCGTCGTTCAGCTCTCAAACAACTATGTCAACCGCACCGAACATGGGCCAAGCTCGCGCCCACGTCACAGAAATAGGCCGAAAGAACGGCAATTTATCATGCTCAAAGTCAGCGTTGAACTGAGTGAAATGTTGATGCTGGTCAAACGGAAAAGGCATGCTACACTGCGCGCTTCTTTCTGATCGTCAGCCGCCCTTGTCATGGTTGTTAACATGGTTAATTTAATATCGTACGGAGTTCCCTATGTCTATTTTATCGTATTCGGCCTCTGTTTACCGTGCATTGGTAGCGGCGATCTTATCGCTGAGCATCCCGTATCGTTTGGTCACTCTTCGTCCGTCAGGTGGAGTCCTCATGTTGCGTACCCTTATTCAAATCGTGCTCGTCTTGATGGCATTCGCTGCGGCGCCCTTGCGCGCCGTTGATCCGAGCATCGCCTTCACGGTCACCAGCAACGGTCAGCCGGTCAGTGAAGGCCAGACCGTGAGCGGTATGGTGAACATCACCGTGACGGTGACCAACGGTGTCGCTATGCACACAGCGACCTACGGCAACATGATCTTCCTGCCGTTCAACGAGCTGGGCCATGCGCCGGATGCACCGGTGTGGAGCCACACCACCCAGGTCGACACGCGGCGGTTCTACGATGGCGAGAACCTGCTCAGCGTGCATGTGCATCCGCACAATCATGCGGGCGAACCGTATGGAGCGGATTTCACTTTCGCCACGTTCAAAATCGTCAGCGAGAACGCCAATCCGGCACCTAACGGCGACCGCTTGCTACCGACGCTGTCCTTCTCGTCATGGGGTTGGACACCATCGCCCGGTCAAGAGGGAGATTATTATCTCAGCGGCGATGCGACGATGGCAGACGACAAAACTCCAGGTGGGGTGGACCGCGGTTTCACCACCGCTGCCCCTATCCAGATGGTCGCCCACCTTGGCGACTCGGTGCTCGGACGTTTTCGCTGGAACACGCTGACTCCGCCGTTCGGCGACAGCGGCTTGGTGTCCCGCTGTCACCTGCGTCCCTTTCAGCGTGATCAGGAATTCGATGCGCGGGTGGTGGTGTTCTTTACTGACGGCGCGGGTCGGGCGAACTACGCCACCAAGACCTTTCGCATGCCGGCACTCACCGCTACTGAAGCGACGGCGCTGCCCCTGCCACTGATGGATGCGAAGATCGTCGGACTCGGTGATGGCGGGACCCTGGTGGTGCCAGAAGGCGGCACCGCGCCGTTGTATGTGCAACTGAGCAACCCTCAGCCGGCGGTATGGCGGTACCCGGAGATGACGACCTGGCTCGGCAATCGCGCAGTTCACGTCACGTCCTTGTTGCCACTGCTGGAGTCCTGGCCAGAGGGCGCGACGAGTATCATCATCGAAGTGCCGATCCCAGCGGCTGAGATCGCCCGCATGCAGGCCGTCCGTCAGGGCGGTGAGATGAGTACAGCGATGCCGGTGTGGTTGGATTTCAACCAGCAGAACGAACCGAGCCTTCCGGTCTCATCCCACGTACACCTCAACAGTGTGCGGACCTCAGGATACGCTTGGTCCTATGCAACTTCCACGGTCGTCATCCGCAAGCCGTGGCAGGGAAGCGGGCACTGGACCGGCACGTCGCTGGAGGCGCGTTATGATCGGTGGGGTCCGTGGCCGAGCGGCTCCAAGGTGCGGTGGAGCCTGGATGGTGGAGCGTGGACCGATGACAACGGCGATGGCCTGATCCCACTCACCGGCCTGACGCGTCAGAGCCATCGCCTCGATGTGGAACTGGTCGATTCCGCCAATCTGCGTCTTGCAGGATCAGGCAGCTACGCCAGCGCCACTTTCACGGTGGTCAACGCTATCCCCAATGCTGTCACCGATACCTACGCGGTTTCATCTGGTAGTAGCCTGACGGTCGGAGGCGCAGGTGTGCTCGCCAATGATTCTGATACGGACGGCGACGCATTGAGCGCCATCATCGCGAGCCAAGCGCGTCACGGCACGGTGTCATTGAGTGCGACTGGCGCATTTACCTACGCACCGGCACCCGGTTTCATCGGCCTCGATCGATTCTCCTACCGTGCAACAGATGCCGCCGCCAGTTCGCGTGAGACTGAGGTGCGCATCCAGGTGCGTGCGTCAGCGTCTGGAGCCATGCTGCTCGGCGACTGGCCGATGATTGGCCGCGATCCGCAGCATACCGGCTACTGCCCTGGTTTTGTCGGTGACGTGGCCCCGACTCTTGCGTGGACTGTCAGTTACCCCGCAGGCTCCTCATCGGTGAATCATATGCGCGGCACGGCCGTAGTCGGCAACCGCCTGGTCGCAGCGATCGATTACTACGCCTACGGCCAGATGCTGGTCAGCGGTTTCGATACCACCACGGGACAACGCGTGTGGGAGCGGGGATTCGAGGCGGGCGATGCCACCGTTCCGACCATCGATCAATCCACGGTCTTTGTCGCCAACAATACCTACTCCACCGGCAACCGTCTCCAGGCCATGGACCTGTCGACCGGGGCACTACGCTGGACCTCTCCTGCGCAGGTGACCACTGGCTGGCCGCCGACGGTCGCCAGCCAGTGGTGTGGAGTGGCGGATCCAACCGGCTGTATGGATACGATGCCGTTTCAGGTGCCCAGCGGTTTACTTACACTGCGCTCCCGACCTTCGATGACTGGAGTCCGACCTACGGCAATGGGACGCTCTTCACCTGGATGCAGGGCACCATCCGCCGTCATGACGCCATCACCGGTGAGTTGCAGCAGCAGCGCCAACTGGTGCAGACCCAGGCGGCTAACGGATGGATGGGGACCACTCCCGTGCTTAGTGGGAGCAAACTCGTCCTGCGTGAAGACCGGCTTCTGATCGTCTGTGCGGCGAACGATCTGTCGGTGTCCTGGATGGCTGTTCCATCGTTGGGAAACTGGACGCTGACTCCGGTGGTTCACGACGGTGTGGTCTACGCGCCGCGACAGTTGGGTATGGAGGTCTTCGACCTCGCGTCGGGTCGCCGACTTGCTTCCTTCGCACTCCCATACGCACCATTATATGGACCGATTGTGACCGATGACGCAGTAATCGTCGGATGTGCAGACAACTCGTTCAGCAAGGCGACCTGTATCCTCGACCGTGCAACCCTGGACCTACGTTTCACCCTGCCCCAGGTTGGACCGCTCGCCTTGGCGGGGAATGCGCTCTATATCACCGATGGCGAGAGGAATATTCCCTCACCCAGCGTGCGTCGCTACGCCTTCCCCGTTGCGCCTCCGGCGGTGATTGCGCCAACCATCACGTCGCATCCCACGAACACGACGGTGACGGCAGGTCAAACCGCAACATTCACGGTGGTAGCAAGCGGCACCGCTCCACTGACGTATCAGTGGAAGCAGGGCACGACAAATGTCGGCACCAATAGCGCGACGCTCAGCATCGCGAATGCACAGTCAGCGAACGCGGGTTCGTATACCTGTGTGGTGTCGAACAGCGCCGGCACGGCGACGTCGAACGTCGCGACGCTAACCGTCAATGCAGCGGGACCAGCGACTCGGACATGGACCGGCCTTGGCGCGAATAACCTGTGGTCGACATCCGCGAATTGGCAGGGCGGCGTTGCTCCGGTGGCGGGTGACGATTTGGTATTTGCTGGCGCGACGCGGTTAACTCCGAGCAATGACTTTGCGGCAAATACGTCGTTCAAGAGCATCACCTTTGCCAGTGGATCGTCGGCGTTCACCGTGGGCGGTAACGGCATCACGTTGGCTGGAAACATCACCAACAGCAGCGCGAATACGCAAACCATCACCGTGCCGATGACCTTGAATGTGGCGACCGCGACGATGACGGGTTCGTCGGCGATCATTCTGAGTGGTGTCATCAGTGAAATCGGCGGCGCGCGCGCCATCGCCAAAACCGGCACAGGAACACTGACGCTTTCGGGAGCGAACACCTATACGGGCGCGACCACCATCACCGCAGGAACGTTAGCTCTTCAGGGTACGTATGCGACGCCTTCATATAGTATCGCTGCTGGTGCCGTGCTGGAATTGTCGGTGTCGAGTGGCACGACGGATTACGCAACGACGACGTTCACCGGCGTGGGAACGCTGAGAAAAACCGGTGCGGGTATCGCGGCGTGGCCAGCGACCGTGGCTACGTTTGCTCTCTCAACGGGCAGTCTCATTGACGTCGTGGCCGGTACTTTGGTCGGCGGATCGTACGGTAATGAAGTATGGACCAGCAACGTATCGGATCTTGCGGTGGCATCAGGAGCGACTTTTAGCGGAGTCGAAGCCAACGTCCGCGTCAATAAGCTGAATGGTGCTGGCACCATTCAAACGGGATTCCCAGGGGCAGGGTATGTGAAGATGACGATCGGCGTCGATAACGGCACGGGCGGTAATTTTTCTGGCGCGATCAGCGATAGCTATTCAGCAGGGAATATTGAAAAAATAGGTACGGGCACGCAAATACTTTCGGGCGCGAGTGCCTATACCGGCACCACCATCATCACCGCAGGCACGTTGGTCTTAAGCCAAGTCACGGCCTACGCGAGCTCCACGACGACGGTCAATGCGCCGGGTATATTAGAACTCACCAGTACCAATGGCGCGGTCGATAATTGGCGAATCAATACGATTCTTGCGGGCGCAGGCACAATCAACAAAACTGGCAACGGTTGGATTCAGACGTTTACCAATGCCCATACCTTTTCCGGGACGCTGAATGTCCAAGCCGGTACGTTTGGTACGTCGTACTTAAGCTCCAATTGGTCTGGCATGACCGCTGATGTGAACGTCTCGGCAGGTGCTTTGCTGGATGCGCGTGGTCAAGCCATCACCGTGGGATCACTCAATGGCGCTGGCGCGGTCGGGACGACTTGGACTTCCGCTGCCACGGTCAACGTCGGCGCTGGCAATAAATCTGGAACGCTCGCTGGCGCCATCAGTGGTAACAATTCGGCGGCAACGAATATTCCGACGGCTCCGAATGCTGGCGTGTTGAGTGTAACGAAACTGGGAACGGGCACCCAGACGCTCAGCGGTGCGAATATCTACACCGGTGCGACGACGGTCAGCGCCGGAGCCTTGCTGGTCAACGGTTCAACGCATGCATCAAGCGCTGTCGCGGTGAACGGCGGCGGCACGTTGGGCGGAACCGGAACGGTCAATGGAACGACCACCGTGTCCGGAACCGGCATCTTGGCTCCGGGCGCCGTGACCGGCAATGCGATCGGCACGCTGAATACCGCTGCGGTGACCGTCACTGGCGGAACCTATGCGGTGGATCTTGACGGCACGCTGTCGAGCAGTGACAAAATCAATGCGACCGGAACGGTGTCGTTGGGCGCTGGCGTAGCGGCGCTGACGATTGCGAATGCGACGAATTCATCGGCGGGTAAAATCTACACCATCGTCAGCGCGGCGAATGTAACGGGAACTTTTTCTGGCATGGCTAACGGCGCGATTTTCACGCAGGCCGGCCGCAATTTCTTGATCACCTACACTGCTACGGCGGTGACGCTGACGGATAATGCGGTGAACAGCACCAATCCACCATTATATCAAGTGGGACTGCGTGCGGAGTTTTTCGATTCCACCACCAACTTATCGGTGATTCCAAATCTGGGTGTGCTTGTCCCTGATGTGGTGCGCACGGATGCGCAGATTGCGTACGCAAGTGTCGGCACCGCATGGGCCGGTCTGCCGTCGACGATGGTTGATACTTTTTCCAGTCGACACAGTGGTTGGCTGAAGATCGACACCGCAGGAACCTATACGTTGTTTATCAATTCTGATGATGGTTCACGCGTGTATCTCGATGGCGCATTCGTGATCGATAATGACGGTCTTCATGGCATGCAAGAGCGCTCGGTCACGCTGTCCTTAGCTGCTGGTTTCCATCAATTGCGGGTAGAATTTTTCGAAAATACCGGCGGCTGCGGATTAGAATTCAGTTGGTCGGGCCCTGGCATCGCTAAGCAGTCGGTTCCTGCGAGTGCGTTGTGGCAGTCGCCATCCAGCAGCGTGGTCGGCGTTCCGCTGCCATGGATCGCGGCAGATGTGGGACCAGTGAAAGTTGCTGGCTCGGCGAATGGCAATGGAGTTGATTTCAGCGTCACCGGCGGTGGCTCGGTGCAGGGCGTTCGCATCACTTTTACGCAGTTTTTTCAGTAATTTGATTAAACTTTTTGGGGCTTCCGGCTTCCGTGTGGGTCAAATAGGTGCCTTTTCTGATTCTCGCTGAGAGGATGAGGCCATGAACGATCGTGAACTCTATCAACGCATC
>JAYVSL010000162.1:0-14421 GCA_043775355.1 Planctomycetota bacterium | reverse complement strand
CGCGCACAAGGCGTCGCCCCATCCGGCGTTGCGGCGACGGCCGTTACGACGGTGATTCGCTCCGGTAACGGCGACAGCCGATAGGCGGTGAAATTAATAAAGCATGATCGGCAGTTCTGCCGGCCATCGTTGCGTTGATCTTCGCTTAAATCTTTACCACAAGCAGGGCACGCAGAACCCCGGTAGGCACTCTGCGCTTTGCGCTTTCGCGCTCGTGTTTGCGTTACCGCTCCAGACATTGCTTAGCGCTTCGCGCGTACCACGCGAGTCTTGACGATACGATCATGCAAGGTCGTTCGGTTCTTCGAAAAAATGAACAAAGGGTCAACAAATGCAAGAATTTGAGTCAGATTCATAAGCGCGCGACTCAATCCACGACCCCACGCTTGACCGGGAGTAATGTCACTGCCATCCGGCATAACTACTTTAATTTTGAGCGCTTTTTTTCCAAGAGTTTGACCACCAAAAGTCGAGAGCATCCATCCTTCGTATACCGTTATCAAGATCACCGGTAATCCATATTGTATGAGTGTAAATACCAGTGGAACATCTGCTTTTTTTCCTGTCATATCAATGTCCATTGCCATCATCGCCACGACAAAAAAAATGCCCATCGGAATACCCATTACCAAACTGTCGACAATTGCTGCGCCTAACCGCGCACCACGTCCCGCCAATTCCAATTCCCCTTCCACCGATCCCGACTTCACGTCTTGCACCATCGCTCCTTTGCATCCCGCGCACACGACTGCGCCGCGCAAGGTGATGATGCAATCACCACAGAACGATTTGCCGCAGCGGCTGCAGGTTGATAGTTCGGTCAGGACATTGGAATGGATGGCGCAGGGCATGATTTACTCCAGAACGTATAGGTTAAAAACGCGTCGGCGCGTATAGGTTCGCGGGGTTCTAGCAAACTCACCACCCCACCGCAATGGCGCAACCGTAACGCGTTCCGGTTGATCTTGCTAAAGTACGACTTGGAAACTTGCGGGCTAAGAGCGCTGCGCATAGCACAACGCCACTAACGCTCGCACCAAATTTTCGCCGCTGAGCTGCTGTTGTTCAATACCAAGACGTGCGCGATAGTGATCGCCGACTCGTTCGAATAGCTCGAAACGTGCGCGTTCTTCAATGTTTGGTGCGCGCATGACTAGGGCGAGGAGAAATTCGCGCTCCTCGAGCGACACGCGGTTTGCTACTTGTTGCCGAACGCGCGGTGTGTCGAGGCTATTTTGTCGGCGATTTTGCAACACCGCCATGTCCACCACCGGCGGCTGACGTTCTTCCACCACCAACGTGCCAGCGGCAAGATCACCCAGTCGACGACGATGACGATCCAATAAGCACGTCGCGATTCCGACTCCACCGAGAGGGACCATATCGAGAGCGCGCACCACGTTTCGTACCAGTGATTGTCGCAGATCGACGGGCAAACCGCGCGCGTCGACGACGCGCAACGACAACAGACGCTTGCCGATCGATTGACCGCCACGAGCGACCTCACAATAAACATGGTAGCCCCAGGTGATCAGAAACCCGGCGGTCGTCGTGACGATGACCGCCACGGCGTCTGGCAAAATGCGGGTCACCATGGAGATCAACGACGTCATTCCAGCGATCAATAGGAAGTCGATAATAAAAGCAGCGAAGCGACGACCAAAACCTGCGGCGACCAAATGAATCGCAACGTGTTCAGGACTATGAACGACAATGGCTTGATCCGAATTCATGCCACGCTCACACGTCGCGGACGGAACAACCACAGACACAGTCCTGTAAATAATATCAGCGCCACGGTGATTTTTATCGCATATGGCACCGTCTTGGCTGAAAACTGACTGAACGATCCTTCGATTAAACCAGCGGCAACCAATACCAAAGCACCAGTCAGCAGCATACGCCACACCACAGTGAAAGCGCCACGCACTGCCGCTGCACGTCCTTGATCACCAGGCATCAGCAATGCTTGACCCATGCGTAATCCTGCAGCGCCAGCAAAGACAATCGCGGGTAATTCCAACGCTCCGTGCGGACCAACCCACGCCAGAAAAAAGGTTCCCACACCATCGCGCAGGTACATCGCCGCGACCGCACCAAGAATAACGCCATTATAAAACAAAATCATCCAACCGCCTACTATCGTCAGCGCACCCAGGCTGAAAGCGAGGAACGACACTTGAATATTGTGCGTGTACAGCTGCGAACTGAATTGGGCCGCGTCCTGCATGGAATCGATACGCTCTTCTTTGGCTTCAATCTTTTCAACCCGCTCTGCTGGGCTTTCGTTGAAGAATTGTTCTGGAATCAGCAAGGTACCATTCGCGGGATTGGCCACGACGGCCGCAAATCCGACCAGCGCTCCTAACAACATCATCAACGCTGCCGTCAATACCCAGCTGCGTTCGCTACTAAACGTCAGCGGAACATCATGAACTAAAAACCGTTTCGTCACCGCCAACCAACCAGGACCACGACGAACGCCCGCTTCACGATAGACAATGCGATAAGCGCGACCCACCAGCTGATTCAGCCGTCCTAATAATTCCGGATTGGCGGTGCAACTGCGCGCCTGATTCAGATCGGAACAGGCCAAACGATAAAGTCGCACCAGATCAAGAATCACCGTGCGACCCAACTGACGATCACCGCCTTCGGCAATGCGCTCCAACAAGGTTTCCAATTCCTGCCAGCGATGGCGACGATGCGCAATAAACCGTTCAAGATCGATCGCGATGCGCCCTGGTCCTATTTTGGTCGTACGGCTCACAGCAACTGCCTCCGCTTCACATCGAGGTAAGCATTGACGGCGGCAACGCCCAGATCGTCCGGCGCCGTTTCGACCACCAACGCACCGAGTTGACGCAGCTCACGCACCAATTGTTGGCGTCCATGAACCACATCGCCAGCCACCAACGTTCGGCAGAGTTCACGTTGATCACTGGGCAATGATTCCGCCGTCGCGTCGAGCACCGGATCGGTCAACACCATCACCAGCGGCAAATGGCGTGGCACCAGCATGCGGATCGCCGCCAGCAAATCGCCGTGATCGCCAGGTTCTGGCAACACCGTCGCAATCAGCACCAACGTGCGATGACGTAAACGACGGCGCAAATGCCCGGCCAACGCACGATAATCGGTATGTAGCCAACGCTCCTCAATGCCGGTGGCAAACGCCGTGATCGCCGCCAAGTGCGCAGGGCCACGACCTTGCGAAACACCACGATCAACGTCAGCCGCAAACGACAACAAGCCAATGCGGTCTTCACAGCGATTGCATAACCAAGCGGTGATGACCGCAGCATTAACCGCATGATCGGTACGCGTCAGCCAGCCCTCAGGACCAGCGACCCGGGCGGTCATGCGATGACCATTATCCAAGCACAACAAAACATCCTGCGACCGTTCAACGCGATATTCGCGAACAATTAATTGATTGCGTCGAGCCGCTGCTTTCCAAGCAATATGACGAAAGTCATCGCCCTGCACATATTCACGTAGACGATCAAATTCGCGCCCTTGACCAATACGCGGCGCCAGCCGAGTGCCCATGCCACGCAAAAACAAAGCGTCTAATTGACGACGCAAACGACGCACTGCGGTTAGATCCGGAATCACCGCAACCACAGCAGCAGCGCCGACTCCGGTGATACGCTCGACCAAACCCCAACGCGTCCAAGCAACCACGGCCGCTGGCAATTCCATTTCACCACGCCGCTGTGCATGCGCCGTGAAGGCCAGATTCAGCGTCGCTCCAGCAGCACAGCGACCACTTGCCGTTTGCGAACCGCCACCCAATTGATCGGTGATCAAACAACGAGCGATCAACACCAATTCCTCCGCCGCGTCGTGGCGCAGTTGGAGCGGCAATGCGAGTGGCCGACCCAACGACACCGCCGTGCGCGTTGCACGATGTGCCTGTAAGTGTACGCGACCCAACCACCATGCTTCCGCAACGCCTAAGCCCAAAACTCCGATCACCGCACCAATCGCAATAAAACCTGCGGGCGCCCACCACACCGCCAGCAAGGCTGGCGTGGCGACCGCAGCAAGTGCGGGAATAAGATACGGACCAGGGCGAATGTTCACGGGTTACTCAGCGCGGGACTTCGATACGAGCGAAGATCTTTTCCAACACCGCATCCAAGCCGGTGCCTTCCATCTCGGCCTCTGGCGCCAACGTCACGCGATGGACCAATACTGCCGGAGCGAGTTCTTTCACATCATCAGGAGTAATGAAATCTCGCCCACGCACCGCCGCCAAAGCGCGTGAACTAGCGAGCAACGCGAGACTCGCACGCGGGCCAGCGCCAAGCTGCAGGCTGTCATCATTACGCGTGGCAGCGACCACATCACGAATGTACGCTAATAATTTTTCTTCTGCCCGCACTTGCGAGACCACCACGGCGCGTGCGCGGACGATACCAGCCGGATCGGTGATTGGCGTCAGCGATTGCAGTTCATGTTCGTGCAAACTGTTGCCTGCGGCATACGCACGCAGCACCGACAGTTCATCGTCACGCTCTGGATGATTGATGCTGATCTTCAGTAAAAAACGGTCGCGCTGCGCTTCCGGCAGTGGATAGGTACCCTCAAATTCGATGGGGTTTTGCGTGGCGCAGACGAAGAACGCTGGCGACAGCGCATGACGATGACCGTCAATCGTGACCGCACGTTCCTGCATCGCTTCCAGCAACGCCGACTGCGTGCGTGGCGGCGTACGGTTGATCTCGTCCGCTAACAACACTTCGGTGAACACCGGCCCTGGAACGAAGCTGAACTCTTGCGATTTTTGATTGAAGATATTGGTGCCCAATAAATCAATCGGCATCAGATCGGGAGTAAACTGAATCCGGCGAAAGGTGCAGCCCAACAAACGTGAAAGAGCGAGCGCCAACAGCGTTTTCGCCGTGCCGGGCACGCCTTCCAATAAGGCGTGACCACCTGCCAACAGGCAGGCCAGCAAGCGCTCTTTGACCAATGGTTGACCAATCACCACCCGATCAAGATTGGTGCGCAAACGTTGGGCGAGATCATGAACATCAGCGACGGTATTCATCACGAAGACTCCTGAAGGCCTGGTTAATTCGGTTCATTAAACGGAGAAAATCGGCGTCGCCGAGCGCACCAGCGGGCAGACGCAACCCAGCAGTCAAACGATCCACGGTGGTACGTGCCGTTAGCGGACGCTGACCGGTGCGCAAAGTGACCTCACGTAATAATCGCTGACGATATAAATCGATCAGCTCACGACGCGATAAAGCGCGATGGTAAAGTCCGGCGAGAGCGTCAACTCCTTCTACCGCTTCGGCACGATGATCACGCCACGGGTCCGCTGGCGGTCCGAGCAAAACTCGCGCACGCCAGAACCACAACACCACCAACCACAGGCCAATCGCTAAGGCCGGTCCCAATCCCCATTGGCGTAGCAACTTCATCAAGCCAACGTCACTGACGACGTCATGAATCTTTTCATCAAACCACACCGGACGCTGAGTCCCAACCAAGGCCAACAACAGCGCCGCATGATCTGCCTTCATGAGATGTTCATTGGTGAAAATTTCTGGACATGCCACCAACCACACGTCGCCAGCACCTACCTGACGCCGTGCCACCAATACGCGACTGCCTGCCGTAATAATCGGCGTTGCGTCCAACAGGTGCTCATCGGTCAACGTCGCTCGCTGCGCCGGAATCACGGCCGTGACCCTAGGCAACATCGGCAGCACGACGGATGGCTTATTCGCGTCTGACTTGGGCTTGAATGATTCGCCTGTCCCTTGAAATGCCAAGACCAAACGGCCGCCCCGTGAAACCCACGGCTCTTCCTCTGGCCACGTTGACTTTTTGACCACTTCGTCTCGCTCAACGGTCTTCTTAATGTTCGCTGCCGCTTCGCTTCGCCCAGGAACGACACGTAAAACCACCGCATTTTC
This sequence comes from Planctomycetota bacterium, assembly GCA_043775355.1. Taxonomy (GTDB): domain Bacteria; phylum Planctomycetota; class UBA11346; order UBA11346; family UBA11346; genus BOG-1363. The sequence continues at coordinate 8,485 of JAYVSL010000162.1, read as the reverse complement.
TGGCAACTGAGCCTGCGCTAACGGTCGCGTGAGCAATAACGATTGGCGCTCTGCGACCTCATCTAAATACGCACGGGCGAGCGATAATCCTTTAGGCCCACGTTCCAACGTTGAGCCGTCGTCTTGTCGACTATGGTCCGTGCCGCGTTCAACATTGAGCCACCACAAGCAGCTGACGGCAAACGTAACAATGACCAGTAAGAGCCACTTCATGCCGCGCTCGCAGGCTTGATATTTTTTGCCAGTCGCAACTGCGCTAAAATTTGTTCGGCCTCAAAGGCAAAGGCATGCGACTCATCGATCTCAACTCGGCCACCATACCACGCCTGATCGAAACGTTGCGTCAGATCAAGAAACCGTGCACGCCAGGTATTCGCCGCCGATAAGGCCAATGCATATTCCCAATTCGTCAGCCCAACGCGATGATGCAACAAACCGTTGCTCCAGCAGCCGACCAGGATCGCGTGATACCACGCACGAATCGCTTCGCGATGACGGCCAAGCGCAAGCAATTCTTGTGCATAGCGAATCCATTCATCGGCTGCGCGCGAACGAGGATCGGCATCTGCCTGACTAGCGACCAAGGTCGATTCCGACGCCACCATCGGCGGCTCACGGCGACGCCATGCCATAAAAGCCAACACCGCTGCGATCACCACCACGGCACCGACTAAAACCAGCGTCAGCGACACCACCGCGCCGTCGCTATTCTTGCCTGATTTATCCGAGTGCCTGAACAAATCACGAATCCACTTCCACAACGCGACGATGTGATCCCATATCCATTCGCCAATCGAGGCGATGCGATCGCCGAGAGAAAGCGGCAGATTATCGAGATCCAACGGATTCGCCGCCACCTCGCCACCGGTTTGCAATTTTGCTCCAGCGGCGGCTTCACGCTCAGACAAACGCGCCAGCGCGGAATGGTCAATCTGCGTGCCAGCGACTTCCGTTCTTTCTGCCCGACTTAAATCGGCTAAGTCGCGCTGCAATGCGCTGACTCGTTGTTGTAACATTCCTTGCGCATGACGTTCAGCTAACGGCAACAACGTTGGATCACCGGGTAAAATGCCAGTCGACCAAGCAACTTGCGCTTCGGCAATTTCTTTTGCTAGAGACACTATTTGCAGCTGATCACCTGCTTGAATGGCGTGGCCCAGCTGATGCACCTGCAAACGATAGTGCATTGGAGTCCACGCTGATTCCGCCGCCGGAAGCAGAAGCATGGTAAACAACCACGCCGCAAGAATACGCATCATGCGTCCTCCCGCGCGACCAGATCGCCGAACCACTGACGTAAATCTTCGCCACTATGACGTGCTCGCGCTTGACGCACTTCTACCATCGCAGCGGCCAACCAAAATGGCTCCAACACCAGCGTCGCACCGGCAGTTATTTGCAGCCAATACAATGGTTGTTCTGTCGATAATACCGCTTGCCAATACGCGATATCAAAACCCACCAATCCTTCCGTGAGCCACAATAAGAGACGAACGATACAATGTAGATTGAGCATCGCCATCGGCAACGCGATGAAAAAACCCATGCTCAAAATAAGTAACGGCAATGGCCGAACGACCTGATACAAACGACGTATCGGCGCGCTCCACCCAGGACCAGCTTCCGCCACACACGCTGCGCCCACAGGGGCCAACACCAAAACCACCAACGAAATAACCATCATGGGCAGGGTCATCCAAAACAATACTTCGAGCAAGATTGCCAGCCATAATGCGGCAACGATAGTGGACCACGGCACGCGCAGCACTTCACTTGCCAACAAACGACCTCCGTCCAAATCCATCGCACATGCGCGAACAAAAAATTGTCGACCGATCTGCGCAATCACCCAAGCACCTAATGCAATAAACGCCAATGATCGCAGAGCGTCACCAGCAGCAGCGGCCGCATCACCCAGACGCCATGCCTGCCAAATAACATAAGCGAGCAACAAACGAGCTGGCAACGCCGACAACAGCAGGACACCGGCCCAGGTCGGCAAGCGTCGAACGAGCTCGGCACCTCGGCCAGCAGCATCCAAAGCAGCGGAAGCGCGTCCGCTCATTGCCAGCCTGCAATCGTCGCAAGCGCCCACGTCATCAACCACGCAGTGACGATGAACAACGCGACCATAACCACCAACTGCGTGAATTGAGCAGCCACTATGCGCCAACGACCGGTTTCACCCGCCGTCTGATGCAGGGCTCCTAAACATGGCCGACAATAATTGATGCCATCTCGCGTGGTGGCGCATTCCTGGCACACCACCTGACGACACGACATGCAGGTCGCGAAACCAGCACGCTCAGGGTGATGAACACAAATCCGACTGATCCCAACAACCGCCATCCTTGCCAATCTCCTAAGGGTGCTCTTTTCTCACTGGCAGAGCAAAAGCAAGCCAGGCGCTGTGATTGACCGTGCATCCCAGCAACGCTAGCTTCTGCGGCCATGTACGGACGGACCACGACGCGAACTACCTGCTGATGCTCCGCCATCCGGTGTGCGGGCGTCATTTCGCCGTGATTTATCACCTTCTCGCCAATCCATCCTTTTAATCTATTACCAATTCTGAGGTCCCCCATGTTCCAATTTACGCTTCCTGACGGCAAAGTCCTGTCTTTTGATAAGCCGGTCAGCGGTCGCGATGTCGCTTTAGCTATTGGACCTGGCTTGGCCAAGAAGGCCATCGCGGTGAAATTGGACGGAACTGAGGTCCGCGATTTGGACCGCCTGATCGAGCGTGATGCGAAAATCAGCATAATTACGGCCAGCAACGATAATCCTGATGCCTTGGCGGTGTTGCGCCATTCGGCTGCGCATGTGCTGGCTGAAGCGATTTGCTCGCTCTATCCGAAAACGCGTTTGGCCTATGGCCCGTCGATCGAAGAAGGTTTCTTTTACGACATGCAAATTCGCAACGCTGCCGATGAGGCGGTGACGTTGACCGACGCTGATTTCGCAAAAGTCGAAGCGAAGATGAAAGAAATCGTTCAGGCAAATCGTCCGTTCACGCGCACCGATTATACCTGCGATGTCGGCCTCGCTCGCACGGCCAACGACAAATACAAACAAGACAACGCCGAGCGCGCGATTGCCAAAGGATCGAAATCCATTTCTTTCTATTCGACCGGCGCACCCGGCGAAGCGTGGGAAGATTTGTGCGCCGGACCGCATGTTCCCAGCACCGGCGTCCTCAGTGCATTTAAAATCATGAGCGTTGCTGGTGCGTACTGGCACGGCGATCAAACCAGCGATCAACTGACGCGCGTTTATGGGACCTGCTTCGCCGACGAAAAAGGCCTGAAGGCGCATCTGACGCGCATCGAAGAAGCAAAGAAACGCGATCATCGTAAACTCGGCAAAGAAATGGACCTTTTCCACGTCGATGACGAAAATCCTGGGCAAATCTTCTGGCATCCCAAAGGCTGGTCGATCTATCGCGCACTGGAAGATTACGTCCGCGCCAAGATCAGGGTTCACGGTTACGTCGAAGTGAAAACGCCATCGATTATGCCACAATCCATGTGGGAACGTTCGGGCCACTGGGCTAAGTACCGCGATAATATGTTTGTCACCGAAAGTGAAAAACGACTGTTCGCGCTCAAGCCGATGAACTGCCCAGGTCACATCGAAATTTTCAAACAAGGTCTGAAAAGCTACCGCGATCTCCCACTGCGCATGGCTGAATTCGGCGCCTGCACACGCAACGAAGTCAGCGGTGCGCTGCACGGCATCATGCGTGTGCGTGGCTTCGTCCAAGACGACGCGCATATTTTCTGCACCGAAGCACAAATTCCTGGAGAAGTCGCTTCGTTCTGCGCGCTGCTGAAAGAAGTGTACGCCGACTTCGGTTTCGGCGATGACAAGATCATCGTTAAATTTTCCACTCGCCCAGCTACGCGCGTCGGCGACGACGCGACCTGGGATCGCGCGGAAAACGCTTTGGCTGACGCCTGCAAACAAGCGAACTTGGCCTACACCGTTGCTCCTGGCGAAGGCGCGTTCTACGGACCTAAATTGGAATTCACCTTGGTCGACGCGCTCGGTCGTCACTGGCAATGCGGCACCATTCAAGTTGATTATCAGCTGCCTTCACCGGAACGACTCAACGCCACGTTCGTCGGTGAAGACGGACAGAAACATCACCCCGTGATGTTGCACCGCGCCATCCTCGGATCGCTCGAACGTTTCGTCGGCATTCTGATCGAACACTTCGCTGGAAAATTCCCGCTGTGGCTGGCACCGGAACAACTCCGTCTGTTGCCGATCACCGACGATCAAATTCCGTACGCCGAAGAAGTCGTCAAACAACTGACCGACGCCGGTATCCGCGCCACCGTCGACCGCACGCCAGACAAACTTGGCGCCAAGATCCGTCTTGCCCGCAACGACCGCGTGACCTATTTCGGCGTCGTCGGCGGCCAAGAAGTCGCCGATCAAACCATCGCCCTGCAAGCGCAAAACGGCGACAAAGTCGGTACTTTCCCGATCGACGATGTCATCGCGCGCATGCTCGAAGAGATCGCGGAAAAGACGTTACCGACGGTGGCAACGCCCGCAGCGGGGTGAGCACCCCTTTCGCAACAGGAAGTAAGGTTACCGCAGTGATCGAAAAAATCTCTGCGGTAGCATCAAATTGTTTGTGGTTCGCACTACGAGAGTCCAACCAACTACATTGCCCGTGGCTGCACCAACGACCATGCCGCAGCGATCATTGCAAATCGCTGCGGCACAATTGATTATACTTTGGTTCTCACCACGGGACGCGAACCAACGGCATTGCCCATTGATGCACCAACGACAATGCCGCAGTGATCATTACAAATCACTGCGGCACAATCGATTATACTATGGTACCCACTGAGGGACTCGAACCCCCGACCCCTACCATGTCAAGGTAATGCTCTAACCAACTGAGCTAAGCGGGCATATTCTGCCTATTTGGCAGGGTCGGGAATATGGAGGCCCCGCTACATTCTGCAAGTCTCGGTATGCCGATTTCGCACCGTCGCTGAGGCAGGGTGAATTTTATCCTTTGCGGTGGACGTTTGAATTCCTAGGGCGGCCGCAGCGTCAAACGTACGCTGCGCAGCGTCAGACATGCGCTGTTCGTTCACTAAATAGCTACAAAAATCACGGCACCAATATCAACCGTGCCCCGACCAACGGATGATGCGTGGCTTGATCCAAGGCTAAGCGGTTCGCCGCGCGCGCCTGCGGCACGGTGTCGTTCCATGAACCGCCGCGCACGGTGCCATGAATGCTGTCGACCCATTCCCATACATTGCCGTGGGTGTCGAAGAGGCCGACGGGATTCGCTATGCGATCATTATCCACCGCACGTGGGCCCATAATTCCGTTGACGGTTTCTGCAACGACAGCGCGAGTCTGGGTGATGGATGGCGAGCCAGCGATCACCGTGGTCGCCGTTAAGGGATCATCGCCCCACCAGAAAAGCGTGCCGCTGGTGCCGCCGCGACAAGCGACTTCCCATTGATCGTCCGTTGGCAAAGCGAGGTGCACATGTTTCGCATTATTAAATGCGTTTGTCGTGACGGAAATTTCATCACGGCTGAGTCCATACGCAGGGGCACCTGGAGCCACTACCGATCCACCAGCAGCGCGTACGCCAGCTTCCAGCCAGCGCGCCTGGCCACCCAACGCTGTCCACTGCGCTTGGGTGAGTTCGAACACCGCAACGAACATGACGGATGACGCTACAGCGCGCGGCGTTGGTTCATCACTGTCGGCGCCTAATTGTGTTCCTGAAACACCGATAATTCCGCCCACTTCAACACGCTTGAATAACAGCTTAGTAACTTTCCATTGCGTATCCGTGCGTAGTGAATCTTCCGTTATGGATGCCTGCGGTTCGAGTTGTCCGCTCGCTAAATCCAACGCCACATACGGCGCCGTAAAAGCACCGAGCGTGGTCGACACGCCGCCGCTGGGGGTACCGCCACTGCAACTCGCCAGCAATAAAGTGAACAACCATATTATCCAACGAGCACGCATTAGTTGCTCCCTGAAATATGGTTCACCACCAAGGTTATTGGTTGGTAGCCGATGTCGGTCCTAGAACTGCTGGTGATTTCAAAGTACAGTCCAAACGTGTAAATACCGTCTGCTGGTCGCGACACGCTCGGCGCGGTTAACGTCCACGACAAATGATCACGTGACGCTTCGGTCGCCAAAGCACCCTGGGGAAATTCGCCGACCAACGTCACCATGACGGCTGTTGGGACACCACTGCCAGTTGCGGGAACCATGGTGAAGGGATGAAAAATCAGCTCGCCGCTACCGATTTCGACCAGCGGATCACTGATAATATACGGTCGCGCAACGGTTGGTGCTGCGCGCGGATTGATGGTCAGATGCAACGGCAATGAATCCGCGCCTTGATCGTCTTGTGCAATGACATCAACCATCAAAGCGGTCATATCGGGCGCAATCCAAGTGAACGCGCCAGTCATCGAATCCAGCGTCAAACCAGAAACGGCAGATGATAGTCGATAGCTAAGCGAAGCTCCGCTTGGCAAGTCAGGATCGCTCGCGGTAACGGCAGCGATCAATGGCGCTCCCACCACTGCAGATAACGTCAACGATGCTGGTGAAAATAATGGCGCATCGTTGATGGGGGTAACCGCGACCGACCGACGAGCACTTCCCACTCCGGTATTTGGCGTCGCCTCACTCACTCTGATATCGAGGAAGCGAATCGCCGCAGGCGGCGCATCTCCGTCGTATTTAAACGTGAGGTGCGCGATCAATTGAGCGACCGCTGACGGGGTGATCACTTCCGTTTCGCTCACCAAACTATCGCCGTTGGGCAAGGGATGATCCGCAGTGACTTCAACCACCGTTAATGCCAAGGCGATGCGGAGCGAACGCCCTGCTGTGCCGTTATCGATCGCATCGATGGTGCCCAATAAACGATCCGGCGGATTCACTCCAGCGATGGTCGGCAAACTTGCCGTGCTTGGCATGTGACGAATATAAATATTGGATCCTACCAAGCAGAGGTATCCAGCCTGAGTCGATATAGGCGTATTTCCAGTCGCATCGCTTATCCAAATGACGTCGCCACTCGTGGCCACATCACTGCCAGAACTATTCACCAGCCGCGCTACCACTTCGCCTCGGCGGTAGTGAAGCGTGTTCGCTTCGACAACAGCAACGTTCAGCGTCGCCGGAGCCGCTGGGTCCATCGCCTGAGCGACATCTTGCTCAATGCAGGTCAGAACTCCGCTTGGCAGCGTCACGACTGGATTGGCAAACGCACCAGTAATAGCAATGCTGACGGCGGTTAGCGGCGTTGCCGCGCCTGCGCTATCGCGAACTAAAACGGTGAATCCATCGGTACTCGTACTCGGGTCACCCAAATGATTGTAGCGCAATCGGCCGGCATTCACGTCCGCCTGAGTGAAGGTCGTCAACCCACCGCCTAATACGACGGTTCCGGTAATATCTCCTGTCGTTCCACTGATCGTCGCCAACAGTAAATTACCAGACTGCGGTAGCGAACTGAGTTCGTAAACTAACAAATCTGGGGAGTCTTCCGCATCGATAGCCTGCAATGCCGCAGAGCCAATGACGAAACGTGCGGTACGCGGAACCGATAAAGTTCCGCCGACCGTGAGCGCAGGCACGGCATTTCCAGGACCAACGGCGACGACACGAGTTGCCGAGATTGCTCCTGCGACATCGTTGACGGTGAATTGAATCGTCCGATTGGCCGCCGTCGCGCCGCTGCCAGAAAGATTATGATAAGCGAGGTGACGTAACACCGTTTCCACATTCGCAGCCGTGGCACCCGGAATAATCGAAATGACGAGTGCTGTCGAACCCGTCCCACCTCCATACGTTCCGATTGGGGTACCGGCGACCAACACCGTTCCTGCAGAAACGGTGACCGTGCCCGAGGCGCGGATTTGCAAGAGATCCTCACCATCCACTCGCCCCGCCGTGAACGCCATAGTGAGGTTCAATGGTGAACCACTGGAAAAATTAGCGCCGGCTAAAATTGCGGTCGGACTAACGATTACCGCACTACTGCCTGCGACATACGTTAAGTTTGACGATTCCACGGTCATCGTTGCTGCGTTTAGCGATGATGCACTCAGCACCATCAAAAAAATCATCACGCCATTAAGTCGAGCCATACCGTTCATGGGACCAACATCAAACGCACGCCAATCAACGGATGAGTTACCCGTGGATCCAATGCCACGCGGTTGGAGCAGCGTGCCAATGGAACCGAATCATTCCACGATCCGCCACAAATCACACCGTCGCCAATTGAATCTTTTTCCGCCAACCATTCCCACACATTGCCATGGAGATCGAAAAATCCGTACGCATTTGGTAAGCGCGAGCCATCCGCTTGACGCGGCCCAGCCGTTCCTGACTGCGTTTCGAAAACAGCGGCATATGAACGAACCGTGGTTTCATCCATCGCATCGCCCCAGGCGAACCATCCCGC
>JAYVSL010000161.1:0-1836 GCA_043775355.1 Planctomycetota bacterium | reverse complement strand
GACCGCGACGTTTACCAACCTCGCTACCAGTGGAAATACCAGAACCAACGCGGCGCCTGCGCTGGCGCGCACGTACGTCTATGGCAGCTATGTTGATGAGATCCTTGCGACCCAAACGGGTCCAGGCACTACGGACATTAGCGGCTACACGCTGTGTGCGAACGAAGGCCAAGCCTTAGCCTTGCCGAGTACCTGCGATGTCGCCTATGGCGCGAACGGTTCTTTCGTCTTCCGTAGTGCGCAGAGCGGGACGATTACTTTCAATAACGCGGCGTTTGGGGACCCGATTTCTGGTGTCGCGAAGAAAGGCTATTACCGGCTGAGTGGGGGGCAGCGGTTTTATGTGCATGCGAATCATCTCTACAGCGTTGCTGCGCTTACGAATCAGAGCGGCGGCGTGGTGGAGAGGTATCGATATGATACCTACGGCTCGCGCACGATCCTCACGCCGGACGGAATAACCACGCGAACCACATCGTCGTACAATCAACAGGTCGGATTTACCGGGCGAGTACATGACCGGGAGACCGGCCTCGGTTTTTTCCGTACTCGCTATGTGTCGTTTAGTCTTGGTAAATTTTTGAACCGCTCACCTTGGGGCGCAAGCACGGGTTTTATTGATGGAAACTACTCAATACTAGCGGTGGATTCATTCTATATTCCCGTTTTCGCCCAGGCTTTTAGAACCAAGATGGGTGGATACGTTCAAAGTCGATATTCACTCTATGACTATATGAAGTGTGATCCTGCAAATAATGTTGAAGCCTACAGTCTCGTGAATCCTGGAACGGCCGCCGGTGCTGGAATTGGTTCATTCATTCCAGGAGCAGGCACCGTCATAGGGGCTGTCGTTGGAACTGTCCTTGGGTGGTGGCTTATTGCGGAGGTCGTAGATGCATGCCCTCCATTTGCGCCACCACTAAACGATCCTTGGTATAAAGATCCGAACGCGCCCAAGGATCCATTTCAACAACCTAAGCCTACGCCAAAGACGGATCCTATCCCTCCGATGGACCCGCCAAAAAACCCGCCCAAAAATCCCAAAGACCCGAATGATTATGGCCACTCTTGTGAATTTGAGTGTTCATGCTGCCCACCGAAAATGATGCCACTTATAATTTTTGGATTCAAAGGTCCATGTCCATATTCGTATGACACGATATGTCCTGGAACTAGTACGAATATAACCTGCTATCTGAAAGGAGCAGTTAGATAACGATGAATAAACCACTGCCATTTCGGGTATCGGCTGCTGCGAGTCGGCGGATTAGAGAAGCGCCAATCTGCAAACAAAAAGCAGATTTAGCTTTTCACATAGGGAAATCTCAAATTAACGGCATCGATGCCTCTGAGTCGATACATCTTTGTGGCTATCAGTCAGGAACGCTTGATCCGGTAAGTTTTTACGATTTCGAAGGCGTAAAAATCTCACTACCAGAAGAGGTGCTTTCTGTGCTTAGAGACCGTGAACTAGTTTTAGAAGAAAGAATTCTCGCAGATGGACTTCGACATACTTTTTATTGGATTAAGTAGGCGGAGAGATCCAATATTGGAGAGAGATCCAATATTGGACATACGCATTTCTTTTGTCACCGAGTGACTGAATAATCATAATAATCATGCAGCGGAATTACTGGGCAGGCATTTAGCTTTTCACCAAGCCCTACGCTCTGACTCTTCATCTCTTTCTAAAGGACAGCGATCCAATAATGGACATACGCATTTCTTTTGTCACTGTGTACTGTCCGATTCCGTTCCCTTGATTTTCCAGGCTATTTACATGCATTTTACCCGCTGGCGTCCGAGTTGAGGATGGGTCACGCCACGCGTTCATAA
>JAYVSL010000160.1:0-5923 GCA_043775355.1 Planctomycetota bacterium | reverse complement strand
GATTTCATCTGGTCGCGTGATAGAGCCACGAAGGCGCACTGGGCGCTGTCCTTCGGCGTCATAGACCGAGCCAACGGAACGACTGGACACCGCACCGCGCACCGCGCTTTCAAGGGCACCGACCGTGACGCCCGACGCAGTTAGTCGAGCAACGTTGGGAACAATGCGCATTTCGGTTTCGCGACCACCGCGCAAACGCACCGCTGCGACTTGTGAAAGACCTTCCAACTGCGGCGTTAAATCATCGCGCGCAATGACGCCAAGAGTCGTCGCATCTGGTCCGTTTGGCCGGGGTTCCAGCACCAAACGCATTAATGGTTCAGCGCTGGGATCGTAACGGAGCACTCGCGGAGGTTCGGCTCCGTTTCCCAGGCGGATGGTGGAGAGCCGTTCACGCAAACGATTGGTGATGGTTTCAAGATCTGCATCGGCGCGCAGGGTCAGGCGTAATTCGACGGCTCCCGCATTGGCCTGACCTTCCAGATGGGTTAGCCCTGGGACGGTCGAGACGGCTTGTTCGAGCGGCAATAAGAGCTGTTCTTCAAGCTCAATCGCTGAGGCTCCTGCACGATCACAGCGCACGGTTAAAACCGGCAATTCTACCGGCGGAAGGAGCGCAACCGGCAATTTGCCATAGGCCATGACGCCAAGGAGTGCGATCGACAGTGCGATGAAACACGCACCGATCGGACGACGAATAATTGCGGCAATCATGTGGTTAAGTCCGGACGAGCGGCAACGTCAGTTCCAATCATTTCGCTTTATCCACATCCACGGTCGCTGCTACTGGCGTGGGATCGTTGACCATTTTTTCGTCGCGAATGGAAACTGGAATGCCGTCGGATAATCCGCTCATGCCTTCGACCACCACGCGTTCACCAGCCACGATGCCTTTGGTGACGATCAATGAGGTTCCGTCACCCGGACCAAGGTCGAGCCACGCGCGGCGCACGACGAGGGTGGATTGGTGCTCTTCGGCGATCCAGCAATACGGACGATTTTCGCGATAAAGCACTGATGGTCGCGGCACCATTAATTCGCCGTCAGTTTCTCCCATGACTAATTGCGCGGCGACAAAGCCACCTGGGCGCCACGTTTTCGGCGGAGTAGTGATGTCGACAACCACCCGTCCGCTGCCCTTGGTCGGGTCGATGGCTTCTGGAAGATTGGCGATTTTTCCATCGGCTTTGACGCTGTCCGCAATGGCGGTGATGGTCACCGTTTGACCAATGGCGAGACGTCGGAGATTTGGTTCGGGTAAATCAAGAGTCAGTCGGAAGCGACTCATATCGAGCAACTCGGCGATCTGATTTCCTTCGGAGATTTGCTGACCGACGATCACGGTCTGTGTATTCGCCGCAGAGTTCGATGGCGGCATCAGCAAGACGCCGGCAAAGGGTGCCGTTAGCGTGCGATTTTCTTCACGACGGCGGTAGAGCTCAACTTCAAGCTCAGCGTCCTTGACCAAATCTTTGGCGGTATCGAGATCCGCAACGCTGAGTGTTTCAGGCGCAATATCGCGCAATTTTAACCGTCGATCCAGATCTCGACGTGAGCGTTCCAGCTTAGCCTGGGCTTTCAGCAGCGCTTCGGCGTCGGCGAGCGGCGCCTGCAAACGCAGAATGGCGTCACCCTTGGCGACGGTTTGATTCGACAATACGGGAACTTCCCGCACCACACCGGAAACCATCGGACTGAGAATAACGCGCTGCCAAACTTCTAAGCGCCCTTGCACGGCAAGCGTCTCGATCACTTTTCCTGGGCCGGCTTTGATTATTTTAATCGGTAGCGAGGTGGTAACAGAAGGGCCTGCTGGTTTTTTTTCTTCCGTGGTTGGATTCGCGCCGCAGCCAGTGATGACTACCGCAACCAGTGATGCTGAGAGAGCGAGCAAGCTCATTCGGACGGATCGCTTCTTCCATCCAGAGTGGAAAACCGGTTTTTTTATTTCATCGGCATCAGGGGATAACGTTTTCATTTTGGCAACAACTCCAACAGACGGTCTTCATGGGCACGCAGGCGAACTTCGGCGCGCAAGGTGTCAAGGTGGGCTTGGACGACTTGAACCAGCGCGGCGTTGAGCTGATTATCGACGCTGATGAGATCGCGCATGGCGATCAGACCAGCATCGGCCTGTGCTTTGGTCAGGCGGTATTCTTCACGGTAGGCATCGTATACGCGTTCGAGATCGCTGACGCGCGCGCGCGAGTCGTCGAGGGCAAGGCGCAACGTCAGCGCTTGTGTACGCCACGTTCGTTCATCTGCCTGGCCTTGGAGTTTGGTCTGATCCAGTGCCAGGGTTGCACGATGCAATTCAACGCGTTCAGCGTCGCTACCAAAGCGATGGGTGTAGCTGAGCCCAAGTGCCCAGCGATAGGTTTCAGGATTGCTGACTTCTGACCAACTGCCGTTGAGCGACGGATCGGTGCCATTTTTACCGATCGAACCACTGAGATCGAGGCGGTCCAAACTATTGCTACGCGCGACCACCAGCGTGCGACTACTGATGTTGATCTGCCGCAGTGAATTTTGTCCAGTGCGAGTGCCGACAAAACTGATCGTTGGTGGCGTAACGGGCCGTTCGGTTTGACGTAAAATCGAGCCACTTGGCAAAGTGAGATTTGGCCAATCGACCGTTAAGCGCTCTTTGATTCCGGTAATCGCGCGCTCAGCCAAGCCAATAGCAGCTTCATCCGCAGCGACGTCGCGACGCAGTGAAAATGCATCTAATTCACGTCCAAGACCTAAACGGGAACGCTCTTCGGCAAAGGTCAGATAGCGTCGCGTGAGTGCCAGATGAGAGCGCCGGAGATCGAGTTCGATACCACGCTGAGCAAGGTCGATCCATAGTTCGCTCAACGACAATAACTGCGCTTCGATCAATTCATCGCGGGTATCGCGCGCTAAATTGGTTTGATCGATGGTGTTCTGCAGATCGACGGTGTTTGCTTGGTATGAACCGCCCTGCAACAACGCTTGCGTCATGATGAGCTGCACCGTGCTATTATAGTATTCTGGAGTGAGAGCCGAAGCACTTGAGTTTTGTGTTTGCTGGGAAACCGCCTGTAAGCGCAGGGTGGTTCCGGTAGAGAACGTATTGGCGATGGCCGCATTAGCGGTGGTGTTTTGGTTGATGACGACGCCGAAACCGTCGACCGAACTGGTCGACAATTGGCGGTTCTCATCAAAGTTGGTACCTAATGTCAGTTCTGGATTCCACCGCGCAAACACCTGATAACGTGCCAGTTCACTGCGTTTGACTTCACGATCAGCCCGCAAAACTTGTGGCTGGGTCAGGGCTTGTTCGCGTGCGGAAATAATCAGTGGAGTTAACCAATGGCTGGTGCTGGGAATGGCCTTGGGAATTCTTGGCGGATATTCTTCGGGTGCCTCTGCTTGTGTCTGTGCGTTCGCTGCTGTACTTGCTGCTGCGTTCGCCTCTGCCGAACAGCCTAGATTCGACATCATCAGGGTCAGCGCGACGACAGCCGTATTCCATAGGCCTAAAAGTGAGCGCTTAACAAGTGACCGCTGAGCAGAGTCACGGCGTTGCTGAAACACGCGCTGGAGCAAATAAAGAGTCTTCACGATAATCGTACGTGTACACATGACTATTGTTGTCGGCATAGATTCAGCCCGAGCAAGCTTGCCACAGGCGCAGCAGGCCGAAGCGGAGCGCTGCGAGCCAGCGGTAGACCAGCGGCACGACCATGAGCGTAAAGACCATTCCACAGCTCATGCCGATCGCCAGGGAAGCGCCTAATCCAGCGACGGAATCACCATTAAAGCGACCATTGCCAAAGATCATCGGCAATGAACCGGCAATAGTTACCAAGCTGGTGAGCACCACCGGAGTGAATCGTCGGCGTGCTCCAGCGGCCACCGCGAGCAAAGGCAGGCGTCGATTGGTTCGTGCGAGACGGTGCATCGGCACCGATGCGCCGATACGATCAATCAATACCACCCCATGATTAACGATCACACCAATCAACAAAAACGAACCGACATCGACCATCTTGTCAATTGGCAAGCCGGTGAGTTTAAATGCCGCTTGAACAAAAGCGAAAACCAACGGCACGGTGATCATCAACGCTAATGGCGCGAGCACCGATTCATAAAGGATGCCCATTAACAAATAGATGATCACCGCCGCCAAAACCATGGCGATGGTCATTTGTCGTCCCTGACTTTGACTGCGTTCATCCCACCAACTCAATGCAATTTGGGTTGCCGGTGGCACGTCGGCGAGTTTTAAGTAACTGGCTAAATTATCACGGATTTCACGGTAATGAGCAGGATCGACTTGCATCCACAGCTCGCGTTGGCTGAGTCCATCGCGACGACGGATTTCTTCTTGGGTCGCGGCTTCCCGGCGTTCGACCAAATTTTCTAAGCGATCTTGATCACCGCTTGCTTGACGCACATCAATGCCAAGCAGTCGTGGCAGCGTGCGGGGTTGGCTTTCCAGTGGACCGACTGAGAGCCCCCAACCATCGGGCATGGTGAGTAATTGGCGCGTGCCGCCGAAGCGCGTGACCTGGCTAGCTAATTGATCAGCGCGCCAGCCGCGTTCTTCTGCATCGCGCGTTAACACCAATTCCGTTTCAGTTGGCGGAGGATCGGTAAGCGGGCCTGGATTAGTAATGCCTTCAATCTCCGCCAGCACTGGCCGAAGTTTTTCCCAGGCTTGATCGATGGCATCTTCGTTGGGAGCGGACAGGCGGAATTGAAGTCGGCTGGATGATCCCCAACCTCCGCCTCCGCGCGGTCCGCCTTTTCCTTTCGGTCCGCCTTTACTTACGGCTTTGCTGTCTTTTTTCGGATCTTTTTTGCCGTCTTTTTTGCCGTCTTTTTTGTCGTCTTTTCGGGCCGCATCCGGTATTTTCACCGCTTCAGAACTTGCCCGTTGAAGGTGGGCGTCAAGCGCAATGTGCAACGTGGGTTTCAGCAAGCTGATAACTTCGGCTTCAATATCGTTTTCGTGGCGACGCTTGGGATCAATAGGATCTAGGTATAAATCCAGCGAACCACTATCCATGCGCCATTCGCAGATGACGGAGGTGATCGCCAGTTCTTGTTGATGTTTGGCGAGGGTGCGCTCCCACTCGGCGAAATCGTTTCTGAGTTCCGCAGAGGTCGGGTTGCCACGGATGCGCACTCGCAGGCCAAGATAGCGATTGTCCTCTTGGTCGGTGGTGGGGGTTTCTTTCAGTAAAAAAAATCCGGTTACCCCTGGAATCGCTAAACTCATGATTAAGAGCACGCCCATGAATGGGCGTAAAAGAAACCACGCCAAAAGACGGCCATAGGCGCGCTCACAAGCCATCAACCAACGGGCATGTCCACGCGAACGTCCGTGATTCCCGGAAAGACCACCACGATACAGCCATGGAAACACCATCGGCACGAGAATCAGCGCGACCGCAAGGCTGCCGAGCAGGCACCAAACGATGGGTTCGCCGATGGACATGATCAGCACGCGGACCCAGGGATTGTCGATCACCGCGATTGGCAAAAACAGCGCGATGGTGGTCAGCGTGCTGACGATGATCGCCATAGCGACACCGGATACGGCACGTCTGAGGGCTGCTTTGCGTTCATTCGCATCGCTGGATCCACGAGCGCGAAGGAGCGCTTCTCCGACCACGATGGCGTTATCGACCACCATTCCGCAGGCGAGCAGAAACCCCATCAAAGTGAAAAGATTCATGGTGTTGTTGTGGCTTGCTATGGCGAGCAAGGCGAGCGCCAAAGACAACGGCAATGAAGCGCACACTAACAGCGCGAGGCGGAAACGGCCCAAGAATACCAGCAGCAAAAGGACGGAAAACCCAGCGCCCCATAGTGCGGCAGAAAAAAGCTCTGCCGCTGCGGCATCGATTTGAATATGGGTGGAACTTTGCAGGACGTAGTGCAGGCCAAG
>JAYVSL010000159.1:0-18774 GCA_043775355.1 Planctomycetota bacterium | reverse complement strand
CTTGGTGACGCCGTGCATGGTGAAATCGCCAGCTACCTTGTAGCTGCTATCATCTATTTTGGTGAAGGAAGAGGAGGTAAATTTCAGCGTCTTGAATTGCTTAGCATCGAAAAAGTCAGGGCTGGCCAGATGAGCATCACGTTTTTCGCTGTGGGTGTCAACGCTACCGGCTTGGATGGTCACATCGATCTTCGCTGCCGCGAGGTTAGCCGCATCCCAAGCGATGGTGCCGGCGATCTCATTGAAGCGTCCAGTGGTATTACTGATTCCGAGGTGCTTTATTTTAAAGATCGCGGCGGTGTGCACGGAATCGATTTCATAGCTGTCGACTGCATTTGCTGTGGTAAAACCCATCGACAGGGCGGTCAAAGCGAGTGCGGGCAAGAGTGAGTAACTGAGGCGCATGAGTGAATTCCTTATGGTTGGAACAGCGTTGGATGGAACATCCACCGTTTGCTGTCGTGATGGGTGATGAAACCTAAAAAAGCAGGCAAGAGCAAAATTGATGGGAAAGTTGCCGTAACGAGACGACAATAAAAAATTTACTCACGGATTGACTCAAGAATTTCGATTAAATCGATCAATCGTTTTTCACCTAGTCGGCCGAGACGGCTTTGATGTGCTTTCAACAATGGTTCATCAAGCGCAGCAAGAGTTGCTAGACCTTTTTCGGTAATTCGTGAACGCACCACGCGACGATCGACGGTGTCGCGTTCGCGCACAATAAATTGCTGACGTTCAAGTTTATCTAGTAAACGTGTGACGTCGGGTTCGAAGGTCACCAGTCTTGATGCGATGTCACCGCACGTTCGGGCCTGTTGTTGCGGAGCGGTTTCTTGCAGAGCGCCGCGCAAGATGCGTAGCACATTGTATTGAGCATGCGTCACGTCATGAGGCTTAAGCAGCTCAATGGCCTCACGACGTAAAAGGTCCGTCGTACGCACGAGGTTGAGAAACGCCTCGCCTTCCCGCGTACGAAAGGGCTTGGTCTGTTTGAGTTCCGAGAGGAGGCGGCCAACCATGGTCGGAAAAGTACGTTTAAACAGATATCGTCAAGACAAATTTACTGACGTAATTTTCAAGTGGCCGAGGTGGTGGTCTAAAAAGCCGGAACCGAGTGTTGCGTCAGAGCAATAACGCTGAGTTATAGGCTGATGATAAGGCTATTGGCTATTGGCTACAGGCTACGGACTACCGGTTTTGTACGGCGTCGCAGCACGATCCTGTAGCCCGCAGCCTGGGTAGTCTGTAGTCGTCTGTAGTCTGCCGTCTTTGCATTCAGCACGAGTGGATCATTAAAAAATTACGGATTCGTTTGGGGCGCTGGATTCGGCTTAGCGGATAATCGCTTACGCTCTGTTTGCCATTGAGCCATTGAAAGTCGTCCCAGGGTGTCATTGCCACGGGCGCGTTGATCAGCCTCAAGTTGGGAAAAATTGACACCTAACAACAAAGTGCGCGCCTCATCGGTGTGACCAATGGCAAACAACGCTTCGCCGAGAGCAACACCATCAGCATCGGTCAACGGTGCGTCGTTGAGATGGCTCGCGGTGGCAAATCCCTCAATGGCTTCGGCGTAGCGACCGGCAGCAACCAACGCATGGGCACGAGCCGCGTGGAGGCGGCCACCGTCAGCAACTCGGATGGCACATTCGATGGCAAAAGTCGTCGGATTTAATAATCGTTCGGTCGTCGGCAACGGTGCCAGCAATGGATTTGCCCGAAGATATTCTTGTGTCCGAATGTCGGCCATTAATCCCTGCACATGACTGGTTAATCCATGCAGCATCGCCGCCAACAGCACGATCAACGATACGATGCTGATAATAAGAAGGCGGATGATCCAGTGGGGGCGCGGAACTTTCATGACCACAAACGTTGGCGCGAGCTCTGGCGAATGCGCCGCTTCCTCAGAAATGGCGCGGACAAGATCTGCCATCGATGGTGGTGATGATTGCACGGAAGTGTTCATGGCGACGCCCAGTCTTTGGCAAACCGCTGCGGGTGTTGAGACCTGCCTCAGCAATGCCAATGACTACCACACATGTGGCATCATTTGGCAAAGCTCAATCAGCTTCGCGAAAGGCTTGCCAATGTTTACATCCAACGTTGTTGATCGGCTGGAGCGCTTTCGGGCGGGGGAGCCAGCCCTAAGTGTTGATAAGCCTTGACCGTTACCACTCGACCTGCAGGTGTTTTAATCAGATACCCACTTTGGATTAGGAAAGGCTCGTAAATATCTTCGATGGTGGCTTCATCTTCACCAACGGTCACGGCTACGGTTTTGAGCCCCACAGGACGACGATGATTGGTAAGACAGGTCAAAATACGGCGATCGAGTTCAGTCAACCCAGCTTGATCGATGCCGAGCATCGCCAAGCCTTCCTCCGCCACCTGAGCATTGATGTGATTGCCATAGGTGACTTGGGCGAGGTCGCGGATCCGACGCAGATGATTATTGGCATAACGCGCGGTACCACGACTGCGGTGGGCGATCATACCTAATCCTGCGGCGTCGGCTCCCACGTTCAGGAGTTTCGCCGAGCGGGTGAGAATGCGTTGCAGTTCGTCATCACTGTAAAGGTCCAAGCGTTCGCGAATGCCGAAACGTGAGCGAAAGGGCGCGGATAATTGGCCTTCGCGAGTGGTGGCGCCAACCAAGGTGAATGGCGGTAAGGTCAAGGTCAGGGTTTGTGACGTGGTGCCTTCACCAAGTTGAATGGTGATGCGAAAATCTTCCATGGCCGAATAGAGGTATTCTTCGACCACTCGTTTGAGGCTGTGAATTTCATCAATGAATAAAACCGTACCAGTTTTGAGCGTTGATAGTAAACCCGCCAAATCGCCAGGTTTATCTAACAGTGGACCAGCGGTTTCACGAATTTCTGCGCCCATCTCCGCCGCCATGATGTGGGCCAAGGTGGTTTTTCCGAGGCCTGGTGGACCCGACAATAAGACATGATCAAGCTGTTCTTTGCGCTGAGTGGCAGCGGCGATGGCTAAACTCAGATTGCGCGTCACCGCAGTCTGGCCAGTAAAATCAGACAATCGCTTCGGGCGTAACGCGCGATCGCTCTGTTCGTCCTGTTGTTCAAATCCCGGCGGCTGCGGCATAGTCGTCAAGTCACGCGACGATAGCTGATAGCGCAAGCCCGCGCATGGTGCATGCAAACTTCACGAACTTCAAAACCAAAAGCCGAGGACCAGCGAAAAACCATTTGCGTCCAGCCCTTCGACTTTGCCACGGTAGCTGTAAACCAACTCAGTGAAAAAAGCTCCATAGCGTCCTCCGCCTAAATTCAGTCCCAGCATGCCGCGTCCTGCGGGAAACCATCGGGAGCCATCGTACACCGTTCCAGCATTGTCGACGGCTTTGATTTTGTTGTAATAGCTGCCCACGCCGAGCCCAAAATACAGACTATCAGAAAGCATCATGCGTTCATTGTACGTAACACCGTAAGAATCAAATTTATTGCCTCGGCCAGCCGCGTGTGCCCACTCTAAATCAAGACTGGGTGAGCCGAAAATTGCTGATTCGGTTTCTCCCCAACCAAGTCCAATCGTCCATGGATAGTCGCGAGTCATTTCGCGAATCTTTGCATCGAAGCGTGCGACACCACCATCAATATAAAACGGCGGCCGATCAGCAGCGATAGCGGGCAACGAAAAAAGCGTAAAAAAAGTAAGAGCACCGATGTGAGCGAGTTTCATGTGGCAGCTTCCTGGGCGAGCACCCTAGATAGTCGGTTCAACTCGCCAAGCCCACGACTGCTATTTTGCGGCTGCCTGTTCCTTTCCCAGAATTTGTAAGCGTTCCTGCAAATCTTTGCGAAGTTTCATCTCTTCTTCGTACTTTTTGCGCAGATCGTTGCTGCGCTGGTAGTCTTCATCGCGTTGTTTCTGAAGTTTTTTCTCATTCGCGAAGCTTTCACTGTAGGCGTTATCGGCCTTCTTGCGCTTTGCGATTTCTTCATCTTTTTGCGCTTCGGCTTGTTTGGCTTTTTCGTTTAACTCCGCCAATCGTGTTTCGGCTGCCACGAGAGCAGTTTTAGCCTCATCGTTCGATTTTTTCAGGCCCTTAAGTTCACTTTGTGTATTACTGAGTTCAATTTCGACGTCGCTTTTTCCTTTTTTGAGAGTCGCCGAAAGTGTCTCTGCTTTTATGGCCCTTTCCTCATAAGTCTTTGCGTCAGATGACGCATTGGACCAAGCGCTGATCAGAACGACCAGAACGATCAGCAGGGCAACGCTGCTGCCGACGATCGTCATCATGCGTGGTTCTTTCATCTTTTGCACCCATGGTGGTAATGGTTTCGACGGTTTAGGCGGCTGCTCATCCAGGCTGTCATCGTCATCAGGTAAATCAGCGGTAGTTGCCAACGCCATCCGGTTACCCCGTCGCACAATTTTTCCACTGCCTGGTTTCGACGACGATGGTTGAGCCGAACTATCACCGCGACTGCTGGGAATTATGCTTTTTGTTTTTGCTGGAGGTTTGAGAACGTCGCTGTTCGCGACGTTCGTCATGAACGGCGATGCGGCCTGTCCCAGCGGTTCTTGGTCGAAGGAAATGTCATCGAGCGGATCGTGCGCTACAGCTTGGGCGGCGGGGTTCTTGACGGTTTTGGCTGGAGCCGCCGCCGGTTCGTTATCGAAGGCTAATTCGTCTTCAGCCTGGGCTGTCGTGGCCAGCGCTGGAGCCAGCGGCGGCATCGTTTTGCCCACGCTGCTCTCCGGTGCCTGTAAAGGAGGAATCAACTGCGGGGATTTGCACTCTGGGCAAGCAATGGCCTTGCCGGCATACGTACTCGCCAACTTGGCGCTGTAACCACAACTGCCGCACGAGAAACGCAGTCGGCCATCGGAATCGGGAATACTTATGGGGGCACTTTGTGCGGTGGACACTTTATCAATGCGAACGGTATCACCGGTGGCTACGCCCGCGTCAGAACTGGCAATCTGCATCTGCTTGCATCCTGGGCAAAGAATGACCTTGCCGTTGTAGGATGACGGGATGCGTGCGCGATATTCGCACCCGGCGCAAATGAAACGCATGGTCTCAACGGTCGACATGTCAGCCTTTCAGGTGGTTGGCGCCAGTCGTTACCCGATCAAATGCAGCAGAACAGGCGCTTTTCCGCCTCAGCTTTTTGCCGACTGCTACACGTGAACACGAAACTACCGCATGCCAGTGTGTCAAAGACGACTCATATTTGTCGAATATAATCACATCGAGGAAGGTACGTGTGTTGAGTCAGAGCAATAACGCCGAGTTATAGGCTGATGAGCAGGCTTTCGGCAACCAGCCACGGCTTTTGCGTCAGGCGCCACTGGCGCCACTATGGCAATATCACAGCGAAGTTTGACAGGAGCACACATCTTTGACACTTTTAGCACAGCACCTCCGCAGGCTGTGTTCATTAGGACCATCATTCGTGACTATTCCTAAATCTGTTAACCGCTCGGTCTATGAGGGCGCCGACTTAATCTCGCTGCGCCTGCGGTCAGCGCGCAAGCCTGCGGTTATTCCATTTTTAGAAATACCGCCAGAAGAAATTGATTTGGAGCCGGTGACCATCGAGCCTGTGAGCCTGAGTGGTGCTGAATTGATTTCAATTAAACCGTTGGTGGTGCCCATCAGCGACATTCTGCCCTTCGATGATGAAGAGCCGCCGCAGATCATACCGCAGCAACCCGAACGATCATTAACAGCATCAACAACGCCATTGTTGCAGCCATCAACGTTATCAACGCAAACGCCACCATCTCAGACGTCCGCTCCTGTGCATACGTCATCTACCCCCAGCGAAGGACTATCGTTCTTTGGTGTTGGAGTCATTGAAACGAAATCGCGAAATAAAAAACGCTGAATTCAAAGCGTGGTGAGCGTGATTATTTGTCGATTGGAAACGACGAAGTGACGCATGAGTGGAAAAACTGAAAAAACGAAAATGCCCTGGAGTTATCCCCAGGGCGTTTCCTTTGAAGTCTCGAAAGCTCAGCCGTGATTAGTTCTGCTTTTGCAGATCGGCGCCACTTTGTTTCCAACCAGCGAGCCCTGGGGTGAAGTGTTTGACGTTGGTATAACCGAGAGCAGCAACGGCAGTCGCGGCGGACTTCCATGCGGAGCAATTCTCATTGCCACAATACGCAACAACCAGAGCGGCCTTATCAGCAGGCAGAGCAGATGCGATTTCTTTACCCTTAGCATCGAAATCAATGGCGGTAGGGATGTGTCCGGCCTTGAACGAATCAGTGCCATTGACATCGATGACCACAACCGTCTTGGCTTTGATAGCAGCAGCAAGATCAGCCTGAGAGATGTCCGCAAACTTGTGATCGGCCGCGAAGGCGACGCTGCTGATGGAGAAAAGGAGAGCGAATAATGCGGTCTTCATGGGAGGTTCCTGATAGGAAGATGGCAGAGTTCTGCCGTGGTGGATCAGTAAAACACCTTCCGTTCACGGAAGGTGACTACTAATATGTTGGAGAGTCATGGGCCAAGGTCGCCCTGATGCAAGTCGTTCAGCGGAAAGTTGCCGCATCGTTGGAAAGCGTCGGAGCAGGTTCGTTGGCAGCACGTGGCGGCAACACCGTGACCGTCACACGAATGGTGATCGGATCGTACGTCGCCCAGGTCGGCCCCATAATGCCTACGGGTACTTCAACAGGAACGCCGAGTTCAATGGTCGGACGAATTGCTACATAAGCAGTTAAATCGGTCTCAGGTCGTAATCTATTGAGCAGATTGGCAGGTCCGTGGAGGCCTAAAACGACTTGTGGTTGGCTGAGGGAGATGGCGAAACGATTGGTGAAATCTTTCGGCGCGAGAATCTGTACCGCCACGCCAATGTCTTTTGAGGCGCTGCGCACGGGGCTCAGGGTTACGGTGGCCGTGACGCGATCGACCACATCTAGCTGTTGGTCCTTGAGCGTCAAAGCGACAATTTCTTTTCGTACTGTCTGCATTGCGGGATCGATGCCATCAATCGAAATCGCATCATAAGAGACCCGCTGGTTGCGTGTCTTTAAGTGGTCGAGTTGCGCCCGCGTCCCTCGTACGCGCACACGGGTGGGTTCGATGGCGAGGGTCGCTTCAATTCCGTCAGGTAGACCGATGATAGGCGGAATTTGTACCGGAAGATAATCTTCGGTGATCAGTGCAAAGACCACGCGAACTTCGCGGACGGTTTCTGGCTCAATGTGGTTGATGCGCATATCATCATCTAACCCAAGCATGCTTCCGGTAATCGGAAAGAGTTGCTCTCCGCGCAAAACGGCGTCGCCACTAATGACTAGATGGGGCAAGATCGCATTGCGTAAGCCACTGACCTGGCTGACGGGAACGCTGAGATTTACCGTGAATTTATCAGGATGAATCTCAGTGACGCGATAACCATCGGGAAGACTTTGCACCGACGCTGACGTAACGCTGACATTGATCGAACGTTCGATGCGCACTTGGCCATTGGTGTACAGCCATAACGCGACGGCAATGACCAGCGCGACTAACTTGAGCTCCCAATGTGCGGTGACGCGACCGATCATGACTTGGTTTCTTCGCTGCTTTTTATTAATGGAAGGTCTTCTGTTTTACTTTTCTTGTGCGGAGCCATGAATGTAGACGTACTACGGCGATCGGCGGCAATTAATTCACTGACAGTAATTCGCTCGGTGCCCTGACGTCGTAAGCCGCCAACACGGAATGCGCGGTTTAAGATAGACTCAACATCTTGGGGGGATAAATCACGGGAGAATTCCCCACGATCAGCCATGCTAATTTGACCAGTTTCTTCTGAAACCATGAGCACCAACGCGTCGGTGTCTTCGCTGATGCCGATGCCAGCACGGTGGCGAGTACCCGACAGTCCAAGGAAAGCCGGATTATTGGTCAGCGGAAGAATGACTCCTGCTGCGGCGATACGACCATTGCGCACGATCACCGCTCCGTCATGTAAGGGAGTGTCTTTCCAGAAGATGGTGGTGATGATCTTTGCCGTAATCTCACAATCGAACGGCCCAGAAACGACGTAGTCATCAAGACCATCATTGCGTTCGAAGACGATCAGCGCGCCAATTTTCTTGGACGACAAGTAGCTGATGGAGTCACCCAAGTGTGAGATAACCGCAACATTGCCGCTTAAATCTTGGTTAGGAAAAAAGCCACCCATACGAGTAAATAGACGGCGTAATTCGGGCTGGAAAACCACTGCCATGACCAGTGCGCTGACGCCGACGCCAGCCTGTAAGAGCCACGTGATAGCGTGGAGCTGTGCCGCACGTGCGATCATCCATGCCACGACCACAAGCGCGAGAATCAACGTGACACCACGCAGTTTTCCACCAGCGCTGATGCGTTCTAATGCGATCAATAAAAAATAAATCAGCACCGCAATGATCAGGATTTCAATGCCGGATCGCAGGTAATAAATAAGGTCCAACCATTCAAAGTGCATGCGCACCTCTGTCAGCAGATCCAAGGTCAGCAGATCCAAGGTCAGCAGATCCATGCCATGCTTGAGCAAGGGTCAGCGCATGACGGGCGCCAGCGACGTCGTGTACGCGCAGCAAAGCGCAGTGTTCAGCGATCAGCGCGTGCAAAATGTGGCTCGCGGCATCGCGTGATGAAGTTGATAATGGCTGACCGACGAGAGCCGAGATCAAAGATTTTCGGCTAACGCCGACGACCAGTGGACGAGAAAATGTGGCATGCAAACGCGGCAGAGCCCGTAAAAGAGCAAGATTATGTTCCAGCGTTTTGCCAAAGCCGATACCTGGGTCGAGCATGATCGCCGACTCAGTGATGCCCGCTGCTAGGGCCTTGGATAATTGACGTTCAAGGCTTGTGCACACGTCATCGACGACATTGGTATAAGTTGGTGCCACCTGCATCGTGCGCGGTGTCCCTTGCATGTGCATCAGCACCACGGGACAGGCTTGCCTGGCAATGAGCGGGAACATGGCCGGATCGCCGCCGGCACTGATGTCATTGACTGCTGAGGCGCCAGCCGCGAGCGCTGCCTCAGCGACGTCGGCTTTGGTGGTGTCGATACTGATTGGCGCGGTGATGCCTGCTGCGCGCAACGCTGCGATGACTGGCACGACACGCTGACATTCGATGGCTGGTGAAACGGGCTCAGCCCCTGGGCGGGAACTTTCGCCACCCACATCGAGCCACGTGGCGCCATCACGAACCATGGCGATTCCAGCGGTCACCGCAGCATCAACCGTGAGATGCAAACCGCCGTCAGAAAAACTATCGGGCGTGACATTGAGAATGCCCATCAGGCCAGCCGGTCGGCTAACGACAAGACGCCGAACCGGGTCAATGACCCAGCGCTTCATGTTTTCTTGCACGTCACGATGTCCCACGGTCGCCACCATCGTTTTGATACTTGCGACCGTTCATCGTGGTGCAAGAAGGCGACTGCTGATTCCTGCTGCCAAGCTATTTTGGTGGGTGACGTTCCGTGCCATTTTTATGCACTGAACTGTCATGAGCCAGGTCAGTGGAGATCAGTGAATTTTTTCCAATTCCTTGCGTGCTGCGGCTAATTCACGTTCTTTGGCTTCATCGACTTTGGGGTAGTGCAGATCGAGACTCTCCAACGCGTCAATGACCGCCGTTGCGACGACAATCCGACTAAACCACTTGTGGTCTGCTGGCACGATAATCCACGGCGCGTGTTCGGTGGCGGTTGCTTGAATGCAATCCTGGTACGCTTCCATGTACGTCGACCAATGCTTGCGCTCAGCGACATCACTGGCGCTGTATTTCCAGTGGCGGGTTGGGTCATCCAAACGCTTCATGAAGCGTTTCAGTTGTTCTTCATGAGAAATATTCAGAAAGAACTTGCGCACGATAGTACCGCTGCGCGTCAGATGTTTTTCTAAATCATTGATCGATTCATAGCGATGTTGCCAGATGTCTTTGGTGATCAAACGCGGTGGCATATTTTGAGCCCGTAAGATTTCCGGGTGCACTTTTGCCACGAGCACTTCTTCATAGTAACTGCGATTGAAAATTCCGATGCGCCCACGTTCAGGCAAACAGCGATTCGTGCGCCATAAGAAATCATGGTCCAACTCTTCATCGGACGGCTTCTTGAACGAATACACCTGGCAACCCTGCGGATTGATCCCTGACATTACGTGTTTGATCGCGCCATCTTTGCCCGCAGCGTCCATCGCCTGAAAAATCAACAGCACCGACCAATGATTGTGAGCATAGAGCTTGTCTTGCAAAATCGCCATGCGCTCAACGCCTTGTTTGAGCAGTTCTTCGGCCTCTTCCTTGTCTTTCATGTGCGCCGTGTCGTTGGGATCGTAATCTTTGAGGCGGAATTCTTTGCCCTTGGTCATGATGTATGATTTCAGGAAGTCGTTGATTTTCTTCGACATGGGAGCTCCAAATGGTCGCGAGACGTTAGATAGCAGGTGAAGTTAGACCAGCGAACAATCAGTGATTACTCTGGCGAAATACATCGCGTTATTTTACCCAGGCACGTTGCGGATGCCCTTTGGCAGGAACCAATGGTTGACTGCCGTTCTCGTCATCACCTTCGTTGGTGTAGATGTCGTCAGGAATAAGTTCCTTGTTTTCGGACTGACCACGTGCGGCATTTGAAAAGACCGATGACACGGAAATGGATTTCCCATCCGCGCCTTCGGTGATAAGAACGTCGCCTGCGCGTTGTGGGACGGCCTGGGATAACTTTATTTTCGCCACGTGTGTATCGCCGTACGCTGCCATGACTGCATTTTGGTGCGCTGTCGGATCACGATCTGCCATTATTATTCGGGATGATCCTGTCTCTGAGGGCGCGGACCAATCAAGGGCGTAAAATGCAGAGTTCGAGTCTATTCCCCAGCTGATAGGTGGACGCGCCCCGATAAAAATCGGCATTTTAGATAGGTGAGAAAATGGACAACTCAACAATCCCAGCGGCAAACTTTGTGAATGAGAGAGCACGCCGAACATTTGGGCGGTGACCACGCGTGCACTACGAGCATCTGTCACCGTTTCGGGAACGTGGTTGATGGGCCACGGGTAGGCAACCTCTTCAGAAGTAGCGTAGGCAATTAAAGCACCCCAAAGTTGCGATTGATTCTTGCCACATTGCGAACTTCGACGTGGGCCATCGGCGCTGGTATGCAAAACCGGAAGAAGCATCCCAATCAGCACCACCACAATAACCAAAACTGCAATGAGTTGAGGCCACCGCCAGGCCGATTTCTTCGGTCGTTCATTATCAGTCATTTCCAAGCTATCGTTGGTATCGGCAGCGCGTCAACGGCGGCTCGGGCAGCGCGCTGACGCTAGATTTACGGTTGGTGATCAAATGGTACGATGGTATTTCTGCGTAGTGGACTTGTTACCGAGCATGGCGTCACATAGTCCTTCCGCCGTTGGCGAAGGAGTTTTATGCGGTTTCCTCGTTGTTTAAATTGGCTCCGTGCCTGGTGTTTATCACTCGCCGTGATAGTAGTCAGCGCCTTGCCGTTGCAGGCACATACGTTCACCACGCTCACCGCTGATTTGTTACAAGAAGACGATGATTTGTCGTTGTCCTTAGGATTGCAGCTGCTGGATGTGATAGCCATTGTTGAGGGCAAAGCAGTTACCGCAGGCGCGAATCTGACCCATAGTCAGTTAATCGCGAATGCGGATCGTGTGCGTGCGTATCTGGCGGCGAACGTGCGATTAAAAGTGAATGGTGTGGTTCTTTCCGGTGATTGCTTGGGATATATTCCTGATCTGACCAACCCACCCAAACCCGGCGAGCCGGTGTTAGAGATTTTACCGGATCGTATTCCTTTTTTGTTGGTCTGGACTTTGCCGAAGAATTCTAAGACGTTCGAAATTGAATTTCCGTTGTTAGTCGACTTGGTGGGCAGCGGCGTGATTCAGGCGAGCCTGCATCAAGGTGATAAAACCCAGTCGCAGTTTGTGAACCTTGGCAAGTCAGCGATTTTTACCGTTGGCGGTCAGCTAGGTTCGGTTCAGTCAGAAGCCGTGAAACCATCGGACTATTCAGCCGTTGATGTCGGCGACGGAAATCCGAACTCAATACCAGCTCACGCGGAGCCAAGCACTGATGCCGCGCAAGATTCTTCAGGCATGCACTGGTGGAATCTGCTGAGCATGGGTTTTTTCCATATTATTCCTGAAGGTTTAGATCACATCTTGTTTGTGGTGTGCTTATTCCTGTTGTCGCCCAAGCTGAAACCGTTGTTAATTCAAATAACGGCTTTCACTCTAGCCCATTCGGTGACTTTGGGCTTGGCGATGGCTGGATGGGTTTTGCTACCGTCTCGACTGGTAGAAACGCTTATCGCGGCATCCATCGTGGTGATGGCGGTTGAAAATCTCTTTATGCGCGAAGTCAAACCGTGGCGTTGGATGCTGGTATTTTTATTCGGCTTGGTCCACGGTCTCGGTTTCGCTGGTTCTTTCAGCACGTTGCATTTGCCGCTCGGAGATTTCCTTCGCCCATTATTGTTGCTGAACATCGGCATTGAGTTCGGTCAACTCAGCGTCGTTGCGGGCTGCGCCGCAGTGACGGTTTGGATGTGGCAGCGGCCATGGTACACCCGCGTGGTCATTTATCCCGCCAGCTCGGTGATCGCGTTGATTGCGCTGTGGTGGACGATTCAACGCGCCTTCGTTCTCGGATAATTCCCATCGCTTGATCGTCATCGATAGAGATGGCACTAGAGCCAGCTAAGGGCTCCTCGTCATCTCAGGTGAAAACTTTCCACAGTCACTGGACAACAACCACTGGAATGAATAACTAACCACTGGATTGAACAAGAGGAACGGAGGAACGGAGAAAATCTAAGATGTCATCATTTTCTTTTCTTAGTCTTACCGCCATTGTTCTGCATTTTGCCTTCCTCCGTTCCTCCGTTTCTCTTGTTCAATTTCCCCTGAACGACGTAATCCACGTTCCATCGGCAGGAAAGAATCCACCCGTGAATGACGAGGAGTCTAATTACGGCAGTCGTGATCCGCAACGAAGGCAGTACTTCGCATCTGCTGGGACGATTTGGCCGCAGACGGGGCAGACACGTTGGCGTTCTGCAGGTATGACCGTTGGATTGGTGGGAGGCGTTGGTGGTGGAACGACCGAGGCGGTGTCGGCCACGCGTGCATTGCCGCATCCGTTCAGCGTGATGCCGAGCAGGAGAGCTCCCAAAAGGACGTGGCACTTTGGCATAACCTCCGCAGCGTGGACGTGCGGCGTCGCGGCGCAGCGGTCCTGTGCTTGAATCCGCCAGAGGTGGGTGAATCTCCCGCCCGTGACCGACCTGCCGCTGATCGCTGATGTTGCCATCGATTGTCCAGGGCGGGACAGTTATAGTTATTTGGTGCCCGCAGCGATGGCGGCGGCGATTCGCCCTGGCGATTGCGTCAGTGTGCCCTTTGTAACGCGACGACTGCGTGGCTTTGTGATCTCGCTGGAACGTCGTCAGCCATCAACCGAATTCGTCACGCGTGACATCGTTGGCCATCAACCGGAAGTGACTCTGCCGCCACATTTGCTGCGGCTTATTCAGTGGGGCGCGCGCTATTATCGCTGCTCAATGGGCGAATTTCTTGCCGGTGCTGTACCCGCGCCCGTGCGTGAGGGGGCCGCTCCGGAACGTCAGGTTATCGTTGCGAAAACCACAGGTTTCGTCAGCACGCCGACGCAGCCGTTGAACAAACGTCAGCAAATCGTCTACGACGCTTTACCTGCAGACCCGGTGTTGTTGAGCGAGGCTTGTCGGGCGGCGGCGACCACCCGCGCGACGTTGGAAAAACTGGCGGCAGTGGGCGCGCTGACCATCAGCGAAGATCAGCAGATTCGTGAGCTACGACTCAGCGCACGGCAGGAACGTCATCCGCTGACGGGGGAACAACAGATTGCGATCGACATCGTTAAAGAGGCGCTCGTCAAAGGCGTTTCGCAGCCGTTCCTGCTGCACGGCGTTACGGGTTCGGGCAAGACGCTGGTCTATTTGGAACTCGCCGCGCAGGTCATTGCCGCCGGTCGGCAGGTGTTGTTTCTTTTGCCAGAAATCGCGCTCACCCCGCAGTTGGCGGCTCGCGTACGGAATCGTTTTGAGCGAGTCGCGGTCTTGCACAGCGGTTTCACCGATGGCGAACGAGCGGAGCAATGGCGTCGCGTTGCCGCCGGAGAAATCGATTTGGTGGTCGGCACGCGCTCGGCGTTATTTGCGCCGTTTCCTGCGCCAGGGCTGATCATCGTCGACGAAGAACATGAGCAGTCGTACAAACAAGAAAGCGTGCCGCGTTATCACGCCCGTGATTTGGCGATCGTGTACGCCGGTCAACTTGGCATTCCGGTGTTGCTCGGTAGCGCGACGCCATCGATGGAAAGTATTCACAACGCACGGCAAGGTCGTTACCACGTATTGTCGCTGAAAAACCGCCCGCTGGGTGGTAAGTTACCCGCGCCTATTTTGGTCGATATGCGCGAAGAATGTCACGCCCAGCGCCGTAGCGCGACGATTTGTCGCGAGCTGATAACGCGCTTAAAACAAGTCAAAGATGCCGGTGAACAGGCGATCGTGTTGCTCAATCGGCGTGGCTGGAGCCCGGTGATCAGTTGTCAGTCCTGTGGCACGACTTTAACCTGCAAGCATTGCGACATCAGCCTGACCTATCATCGCGCAGCAGCGAAGGTGAAGTGTCATTATTGTGGTGACGAAGGACCGCTTCCGCGCACCTGTCCAACGTGCAGTCAGGCGACGTTGTCGACCTTTGGTTTGGGCACCGAGCAATTGGCGACGCAATTGGCGGAGGATGTCCCAGGCTTGACGGTGCTGCGGGTCGACGCCGACACCGTCGCAGAGCGTCAAGGTCACGCAAAGTTGTTTCAAGCTTTCGGCAATGGCGCCGCCGATTGTTTGGTCGGCACGCAGATGGTCGCAAAAGGCCTAGATTTTCCGCGTGTTACGCTGGTCGGCATTGTCGCTGCCGATCGCGGATTGTCGCTGCCAGATTTTCGCGCGGCAGAACGGACATTTCAATTGGTCGCCCAAGTCGCCGGTCGCGCCGGTCGCGGTGAACGTCCTGGCACGGTAGTGGTGCAAGCGTTCGACACCGAGGCGCCAGCGCTGCGTTGTGCGGTTGACCATCGACCGAAAACTTTCGTCGACGCCGAGCTCGCTTTACGTCAGCAGTACGGTTATCCGCCGTATGCGGGTTTGATCCGTTTTATGTGGCACGGCGAATCAGCGGCAAAAGTGCAATTGGTCGCAACGGCTCATGGTCAAATTTTGAATGAAGTCGCGCAAGGCTGCGTTGTCCTTGGACCGAATCCTGCGGCGGTTGCGTTTTCAAAAAATCAACATCGCTGGCATGCATTAATTAAAGCCGGCAGTCGCGGTGCAGCGCAAGCCTTCCTCGATCGCATTGATGCCGCGGGAGGACTCAAACGTCATGCGGGCGTTCACATGGCGGTGGACGTGGATCCGTATCAGACGTCGTAAAGGCGCCTCTTGCCGCTTTCATAGTGGCCCCAAGGTTACCGCCCAGCTCAGGAGATGCTCATGTCTATCGATGACTTCAAAGCTTTGGTTACGCGTATTGAATCTCAGCCCGACTATCGTCGGCCAGAGGCGTTCGCCATCGGCATTGCCAGTTTCAGTATGGCGGGTTTGGACAAGCCTGGGGTGGTCGCATCGCCAGGACGCATTCTTGATACGTGGTTTCCCGTGGTGAATTTGAATGAGAACTTTGGCACGGCGGCGGTGCTCGCTTCGCTGACGGGCTATCGCAATGGATCGAAGAGTTACTACCTGAACCAAGAACAAATCGAAGAAGCGTTGGAACAATTCGCGCCGTTTTCAGGCGACGGCAAACGCCACGCCAACATCGATGCCCTGCATGATATGCGCGAATTTTTACGCGCCGGCAATCGTCCGAATGCGGCTGGTGTGGTGGTGCCGCGACTGGTGACGGTGACTTTTATTGGTGAAACTTCGGCTAAGCCGATCGACGCGCACGACGTTTATTTGCGCCTGCATTTGTTGTCGATGCGCAAGGTGAAGCCGCACGGATTGAATCTCGACGGTGTCTTTGGCTTACTCAACAATGTGGTGTGGACGAGCGAAGGCCCATTTGATCCGGAGCAATTCGATGGCATTCGTTCGCGCCTGAAAACGCGTGGGATTGCGGTCAACGTCACCAGCGTCGACAAGTTCCCACGCATGACCGATTACGTGGTGCCCACCGGCGTGCGCATCGCTGACGCGGATCGCGTTCGTTTGGGCGCGCACTTGGCGGAAGGCACCACGGTGATGCACGAAGGGTTCTGCAATTTCAACGCAGGCACTTTGGGCAAGAGCATGGTCGAAGGCCGCATCAGCGCCGGAGTGGTGGTTGGCCATGGCTCCGACATCGGCGGCGGTGCATCCATCATGGGCACGCTCAGCGGAGGTGGGAAAGAAGTTATTACCATCGGCGAACAATGTCTGCTCGGTGCCAATGCCGGACTTGGCATCAGTCTTGGTAACAATTGCACGGTAGAATCAGGTCTTTACATCACCGGTGGCGCGAAAGTGACGCTGGTCCCCGACGGCACCGTGGTCAAAGCAGCGCAGCTCAGCGGAAAAAACGATCTCTTGTTTCGGCGCAACAGTCAGAGCGGCGCAATCGAAGTGCAGCAAAAGAAAGGCGCTGGCTGGGGCGGCTTAAACGCGGCACTGCACGCGAATTAATCAGCGGCGTAACGGTTCACGCGCTGCAAATACCTGGTTTTTCCAGGCGTTCCAGCACGGTGACGACCAATTGCCAGGGGGGCACGGAGATCAGTGCGGTGTCGAATGGATCGAGTCCGCGCGCTCCGTGAGTGGTAATAAATAATTCGTAACGCTGGCGTAGTTCACTGGCGGCCAGTGGTTGTCCTTCTGTCAGACGGCAGCACCACGCAGCGCTGGCGAGTGCTCCGCGCACCAGCGCTTTGTCGAGTTCCCATCCACAACGGCGCAGATCAAGAATCGAGCCATTGACGACAGGGCGTTCGGGTTCGGTGACATCGACGTTCAAGAAATGCCGTGGGCCGAATAAACAATTGGGATCATCATGGACCATGCGCTGCGGTATGGTCCACGCGATCGCTGCGGGTGATTTTTTACGTGCGCCCAGTAAGCGTCGTACGCGATCCGTGACCTCATGCGGTTCATATTTTTCCATCAGCAGCACGCGGTTGCTGGCGGCTAACGATAAGCTGTTTGAGCCTGCCACTAATACGGTGCTGATTCCTGCGCTCGCCAAGCGCGGGAGTAACTCCAGCAACGTGGTGGTGCCGTCGTAAGCGCGACCGAGCAGTCGGCGCATCAGCGGATCGATAGTCAAAAAATTGGACGCGGCAGTATCTTCGTCGATCAGCAGCAGTCGGCAGCCAGCCGCGATGCCTTGCACCAAACTGGCGCCCATGCTGGTCGCGCCAGAAGCACGACTGGTGCTGAACGTGCGGCTATCAGCTCCAGGCAAATGGGTAAAAAAACCTGACAAATCAGTATTTTTTATCCGCCGACCGTCTTCTGCCTGGACCACCAAAGCGGTATCATCTGCCACCACCAGTTCGCGGCCATCGCCGGGCGGATGATCATCACGTCCAGCGGCAAGGGCTGCCAACACCGTGCTCTTGCCATGATACGGCGCGCCAGCGACGGCGGTGACTCCGCGACGAATGCCGAGTCCGTGGAATTTGCCGAGTGGTCCGAGGTCGATCGTCAAGCGATCCGCTTTCGGCGTTCGCCACGCACGACATCCAGGCAGCGGGCCGCCGTCGGCACCACGTGCAAGCAAGGAACCATCGCCTATGAATGCGACTAAATCGTGATCAGCTAACTTACCGCGCAGAGCCTGCTGAATCGCCACACTGCGTTGATGAGCCGATAATGTCGGGCGTTTTTTACGAACATGTAAATCAGCCGCGAAGCTTTCGATGCGGCGCACGAAACGCGCCAGCGCCTTGCCATCGCAACACATTCCCGCCAACGGTAGGCGCACCAACAGGCGAATGAGCAACGCTGGTTTTTCCCCAGGACTGGGTGCGGTAAAAACGCAGGCATTGGTGGCGCGCACGGCAGCGCCTAGGCGATGCGTGGTGACGGTGATGCGTGCATTCGTCAGCAAGGTGCTCCACGCCAAGCGTAACACCCAATCGCATATCGCCGTGCGCTGACTCACATCCGCGTACGCTCCAAGGCCGTGATCGGGCAGCACGATCACGAAGGCCGCTACCCGATCATCGTCGTCTCGACTGACGCCAGCTTCTAAATCGTCGATGCTGAGCAGGCAGCCACGCAGGCGCCAAACCCGGTAAATTTCGCGCCATGCGCCTGAGCCCCAGCCGTCGATGCGTTGGAGCGTGGCGGCCAATTCCGCCCTCAGCGAGGGGGCGGGATCGGTGGCGATGGGAAAAACGGGCGCGGTCATGGGCGCCCACGGTAGCGTCCGGTCCATCCGGCCAAGGCCCACCGCGCTGACCTTTCTCGCTCAGATCGCTGCGATCCCCTGACTTGCGTCAGTCGACCGTGATAAGTACCGTCCTAACCCGAGCCGCGCCCATGAACGTTGATTACTACCTTGTCTCTGCCGCCCGCCGTGCGCATCGCCTGCGCCCAGGCAAAGTGTACACCTTCGGTCGTGAAGATGGAGTCGACATCTTGCTGCAAGATGCTTTGGCTTCGCGTCGCCACGCCGAAATGCGTTGGACGGAGCCAGGCCCGTGGCTGGTGGTCGATCTGGCCAGC
>JAYVSL010000158.1:0-3519 GCA_043775355.1 Planctomycetota bacterium | reverse complement strand
ATGGCGTAACCCTGCCGACTCTCAACGTCGGCACGGTCAGTGATCTGGGCGAGACGCGTTTTTATGGCAACATTCCGCTGTCTGCCACCACGGCGACTTCGGTCACCTTGAAAGACGGCAGCACCACTGCCACCCGCGCGATCACCTGGACGCCGACGCTGCTCGCCAACGGCGCGTCAGTGGTCATCAGGCCCGGCGATGCGCTGCTGCTGAAGGCGACGAACGCGGGAAATATGACGATCAACAAAGGCTACGCGACGTTTCGGGCAAGTAGTCCGATCGCTGCTGGCCAAGCCATCCCCGTCACTTTTCTGAACCGGGTACCTACACCATTCTTGAAAATGATGCGACGGGCAACCGCTTGGTTGAAATGACCGTGCGCGTTCCAGGTGTGGTGGCAGAGGCAAATCCCATCGCCTGCGCGGTGGACTTCGCCCGCGTGAAAGACCTCACGCTGGTTGGTGCTGCCGACAAAGATCTGATTACTTGGTCGGCAAGCGATCCGTGGATGCAAGTCGCTCCCGTTGCCGTCGCGAGTGCGCCAGCGACGCAGGTGAGGCTGACGATCAAGCCAACGTGGAATTGGGCGGTGCGGTTGGTGGGGAGGATTAATGGGGAGAAGGGGGCGATATTGGTGGGGAAGGTGGTTAGGCCGTTTACATTGACGAATGATTCACAACAAACGATTGCAGTGGAGCAAGTTTATCCCGATGGATCGATGTTGTGTCGAGCGAGCTTACTGATGGAACCGTTGATTGTTGGCTTGGACTTAAAAATATTCTCAATTGTTTCTGGTGTCACGTTCGATGATTCGACCACCATTCGCTGGACAACGAGTAACGCTTTTGTGTCCACAGGAAGCGGCGGGGCCTACTCGTATAAGCTCCTTCGCGCCCCAGGCGTCAACACGAACTTGTGTCATGGTTGGGTGGTTTATCAAAACGGCATTGCTGTTTCCCCCTAGTAACAGTGCCTTTTTCCCATCCGGATATTTTTACTCACATTACTCAGGAAGAAAAGAACCAATGAAACTCTTTGCATCGTTCATGCTGCTAGTTGCCCTGTCCATTACGAACGCGTCAGCGGCAACCACCACCAATCCCGATCCGGCATGCGCTCTTCTCGTCTACCGGGATGTTTTTCAGAATCTGCTTACCGATTGGCCAGAAGCCGGAGGACTTCCTCGTTCGCCGCGATTCGTTTTTGGGAAAGTCGATCCCATAACTGTCGAAGTGCGCCTCAAAAAACAACTTCCGAGCCCAGTTGTAGTGGAAGTCATCAACACGACCTCCTTTGAGCAACATGATGTCAACTGCGATTATGTGAGCTACTCGAATGGCTGGTATATATATCGCCTTCGTTCGACTGAATATATTTATCTGATTGGCTCTCCCCCAGCAAATCCTACGGGAACTACGTTTGGTATGGTAAATGAAGAAGTTTTGCACTTTACGGTTAAAGGGAGCAGTCCACCCTGTACTCAGAATTGGATGGTTGATCGCGGAGAGCGTGCGGGTGGCGGCGCGGTATTTTATGGCGGTCCAATTGGTGATCAGACCGTTTGTCGTTTCCCGCAGTGGTATGAAAATGGAGACCATGATTTTGACATGGTTAACCCTACGCATGATCCAAAAAAGGTCGGTATCGTTGACCCTGCGAATTTTCCAGCCGTTAAAGCATTTATAAATAATGCTGGCGAAAACCCTTCGGATGGCGGTCAAGCTGACATCCTCCATTGGTCTAGCCACGGCGAATATGATGGCCGTTTGCTCGACAACAATGGGATCCCTAGCGCCCCACTTTTTCAGCCGCTGAAAGATGGCAAAACATGGGACAGCGATGTCGAATACGTAATTCTTGCCGCGTGTAGCACATTATCCAATCGCACTGAGTGGCAACCTAAGACTAATTATGCTGTGGGTAACGTTGTAGCGAGCGTTCAATACCCACTTGGCACCAGACCGTCAGGCAGATATTATGAGTGTATGTCGGCCGGCGTTTCTGGGGATAATAACATTTCGACCGACGGGTATTTAATGGGGCCCCAAGGAGTCGGATTTAATATCGCTGATGGTAGCGCTCTCTGGAAGAGCGTGGATAATCCAGGGGGCATTGATTCTGATAGTGGTTTTATAAACTGGCTTCCAATGACAATTGCTAAACACAACGTTCACGGAATTTTTGGTGCTAAACATCCCTTGAGTGGAGACCTAATCGTTCCGATGACTAACTTTTATGCTCAGCTTACCACGGGGGGTGATACTTATTTTAAAGCTTTTACGAGTTCGATGAAGGCTGCGGGACAGCCGTGGGCAGCAATTATTGACCCCCACTATCAGGCAGGCGACCGATTTAAGGAAGTGCAACAAGACGGCTATCAGGGACATGTTTTGTTGCGAAATGAATAAACATAAGCACTACGAACTTCAAGGGCTTTATATATCATGAAAACCGCTTTGGCTATTGTCATGCTCTCACAACTCTTGTCTGTAGCTTTCGGCGAGGAAAAATACCGAGAAATATCTAACCTTGAAGTTCAAGATATAAAGATCTTCATTGTGATTGACGACCGGGTTGATGAGTTAGCAAAGAAGCAAATGGTTTTCCGTCCGTTTTTACTACGTGACGCGTACTTAAGCCATGGCAGGATCCCCGTTGACGCTCTGTCTAAAGACGCGCTCTTAAATGGAGTGGTTTTTTCTGAACGAAAAAATTTTAGTCTCGTTGCTCGCATCGAATTGGTCCGTAATGGCGGGGATAGCGGCATCATTCCAATGACTTCGACGAAAGACGAAGTGACTAGTTTGGCGGCATCAATTGCGAAAAAATACCTGCGATATTCGCCGCCATTTTCATTATCAATAGATGCCCCAACGGTAAAGGCTGTAACGGCGGAAGATATTAACAGAGTGACTCTGGAACCCTTCAATAAAAGAATCGTTGGTTACTATTCTACACTCCCACTCCTGATCGATAAAATACCTGTAATTGGCGGTCAATTTGGAGTTAGTTTCAATGCGTCTGGCGTTGAAGACATGTATTATTGCCCCATTGAAGCGGATGGCGACACGGGAGAGAGAGTGCCCGCTATTGAAATTGACAAAGGGATTCAGAAATGTTCGGCGTCATTATTCGAGAAAGCTGAATTAAGAGACAAACTATTTACTAGCGAATATCATCTAGAGTACATATTCACAAAGGACAATCGGCTTCAGCCTATTTGGAAAATGAGCGGATTGGCTGAGACAAAAGGAAAGCTAAATGGATTTTTCGAGTTGTCCCTGGATGCAATCGACGGAACACTTGTGAGCATTAAATTTGGGTTTCCATAGTGAGCCGCTGCCCAGTAAAGAGAAAAAAACTAAAGGACGGGATACATAAAGGACATACGCATATTGGCGTCCTTTATGTCCCCATCTCCTTCAGACCCTGTTACCATAACAGCGGTCATTAAAAGCCGTAGCTGTTCTGTGGTTTTTACGGTTTTGAAACCCGATGGTGTGACCATGAAGGCAATAG
>JAYVSL010000157.1:0-3964 GCA_043775355.1 Planctomycetota bacterium | reverse complement strand
GCTTGACCACCCAGGCGAAACAGCGCGATATTGCCGTCACGCTCGGCAGTAATGGTATTACGCATGAGTGTGAACTTCCACGTCGATACCCCCACCACGGCGATTAAACCGAGTAGGAAGACGGTCATGATCAAGATAATCGTTCGGCGCATAGTTAAGTTTCCGCAGCACTGTACCTTCAATTTTTTGAATTGGCAAATCGGGATAGCTATGCAGCCATTGCCTGCGGAAGACGCCGGGAAGGTGCACCCCGCGCCGATGGGGCTGGGCGACACGGGTTGATTGACCGCCTGTCGACCCTTTGTAAGTAATCGCCCAGGAAAACGACCGAAGTGCCACCTCCACCACGTAAATCTTTACCCGGCCAGCGTTATGGCCAGCAATCGCAGGGCCGTCGTGGACTGCCAGCCAGCAACGCCACCGGACATCGGCGGGCGCAAGCGGGGCAGCTGGCAAGCCAATTTAAGTCGGCTCGTCGGCCGTTACCGCCAGATCTTTTGCGTCAGATCGATAGCGATCCACTTTTTCAGATGATGACGGGTGATCAGCAATGGATTGATCCTTTTAGCGGTGAAGCGGTGCCAGCAACCCAAGGACGCATCGAAGCGGCACGTTTGCATTTGAGCGAAAGCGGTTCGTGGCGCGATCGCGAGCCGATGCCCCGTCAGCAGTTGGAAATCGTTCGCTGGCGGATTGATTTAATGCGCCTGCTGCCGGTCGAACCACGGCTGCGCATCTTTGGCCGGGACGGTCGTTGGCTGAATCCGTTCAATGGTGAATTGTTGAGCAATATCGAACGCGAAGACGGCAAAATTACCTCGCACACCATCACCGCGATGGCGCGGGTGTTGTGTAATTGTCCGGAAGCACTCAGCGGTCGCTTGCTGGATAGTCAGACGTTAACCACCCGAATTCAGGCCTTGGGTCTTGGTCGTGCCGAAACCCAGCCGGCGGTCACCAACGAATTGTCTTCCGACATGGCGAAGGCCCGCAACGTTCAGCAAAACATGCTGGCCGATTTGCCAACCGTTGAGGGCTACGAATTCGTCGTGCATTTCAAGCCCCACAGCGGCGTGAGCGGCGATTTTTACGAAGTCATTAAAATGAAGAATGGCCATCTGCTGTTCTTAATCGGTGACGTCAGCGGCCACGGCATGCAAGCGGCATTGGTGGTCGCGACCGCGCTGAAGACCTTGCGCTTTTTGGCGCGAAACATTTCGAACATGAGCAGCCTGATGGTGCAGTTCAACGATGAAATCAGGTCGGATTTGCTTCCGGGTCAATTTATCACGCTGTTTGCCGCCGAATTGGACCCGATCACCGGCAGCGTGAATTGCATCCGCGCAGGACACCACGCCGGTATTTTGGTCAGCGTTGGTGGTGATGTCATCATGCGCAAAGTCGGCAAAACTGGCATGGCCATTGGCCTGGCCGCAGGTCCGGTTTTCGCGGGCAGTATTCATTTAGAGATGATTCACTTACAGCCCGGCGACATGTTGGTGCAGTACACCGACGGTTTAACCGAGGCGATGGACAGCGAATCGGTGGAATTCGGTGAACTGCGTTTTTACTCCAGCTTATTGACGCATTTAGATAAAACCGCGCAAGAAACCGTCGACGGCATTGCCAATGACGTGATTGCCCATGTGAAGGGCCAGCTTGACGAT
The DNA here is from genome assembly GCA_043775355.1 of Planctomycetota bacterium. Taxonomy (GTDB): domain Bacteria; phylum Planctomycetota; class UBA11346; order UBA11346; family UBA11346; genus BOG-1363. Next base: position 2,297 of record JAYVSL010000157.1, on the reverse strand, counting down.
GATCTAACGATCTTCGCGATCAGCATGCTGCCTAAGCCACCCGAGAGCAGCGGCGAATGGGAGCATCTCGATACGAAGGAATGAGATCGATTCAGCGCACGCTGCAGCTTGATCGCCGATGCCCGTAAAGAGTCTCGCTGTCGTATGAACCGAGTTTTGATTTTTGATCTTGATGGCACTTTGATCGACAGCCGAACGGATATTGCCGCCGCTGGGAATCACGCTCGTCAGTCGGTCGGTTTGCCCGTTTTGCCGCTGTCGCAAGTTTTAAGTTATGTCGGCGATGGACTCGAAAAATTGATTGAGCGCTTAGTGCCAGACAGCAATCGGCGTGTGGCCGCGAAACACGCGTTCGAAATGCATTACCAGGATCACTGCTGCGATGCGACCGCGCCGTTCGACGGCATGGTTGATTCGCTTCAGCGTCTGCGTGCGGCAGGAAGGATCTTGGCGGTGGCTACGAATAAGCCGGCAGCGTTTACGCACGCCATTCTGCGTGGGTGCGGTATTGCCGGTTACTTTGCTGCGGTGCGCGCGGGTGGAGATGGGCCGCTCAAGCCAGATCCGGGATCTTTGTTTGATATTTTACGCCATTTGAAAGGTGATGCGCGGCAGTCGTGGATGATTGGCGATCACCATACCGACATCCGCGCTGGACGCGCCGCCGGATGTCGCGTGTTGTTTTGCGCTTGGGGCATGGGTCACACCGATGGCGACGCGGTGGATGCAACCGCCGCGAAACCTGCAGATTTGTGCGGGATTCTGGGCGCATGACCAGCGCTCAGGTCATCGACGCTGACGGCTACGTCATTACCCCAGAGGTTGTGCTGGCGGCGTACAGTCAGGGCTGTTTTCCCATGGCTGATGCACGTATCGGACGCTTGCGTTGGTATCGGCCAGAGGTTCGCGCGATCATCACCTGGGATCGTTGGAAAATCCCCAAAAGCCTAGAGAAAGTCGCGCGTAATCGTCAGCCCTATCGCATCACCTTTGATCAAGCGTTTGCGCGTGTCATCACCGCCTGTGCACAACGCGAAAGCACCTGGATTTCAGGCGATATTGAAGCGTTGTACGTGGCATTGCATCAGCAAGGTCATGGCCATTCGGTGGAGGCCTGGGACGCCAGCGGTGATCTGGTGGGCGGCTGTTACGGTCTAGCCATCGGCGGAATTTTCTGCGGCGAAAGCATGTTTCATCGCGCTACCGACGCCTCGAAACTGTGCGTCATGGCATTGGTCGAGCGTCTCATGGCGAAGGGCTTTGCCGTCCTTGATTGCCAACAACAGACTCCCCACATGGAGCGTTTCGGTGCCTATGAGATCGATGAGGCGGTTTACATGGAATGGTTAGCGGAGCATCAGGGTCCGCGCTCGTTTTCTTAAGCTATTTGGGCGGTTGGTGGCGAAATTTTGGCGGAAGCGCTTCATCGCGTGCATAGCTGGGTCGCAATTACGACATGGGTGCATGAGAACCTTCAGGAGGGGGCTGGAGTGGCGCGGCCCCCGCGCTAATCATCTTGGCCTATGAATCAGCCCACTGCTACGCTGCCGCAGGGTACCGGTTTCGGTGCCACCATGCGCAAGGACAACTGGTGGCTCGCTCCCATCGGGATCGCGACCCTGCTCTTGTCCTTTCTGGTTTACTCCACCTGGGCTGCGTTTCAGGGCGCGTATTACTGGGTGCCGGGGACCAACTACCTGTCGCCGTTTTACTCGCCGGAGTTTTGGGGGAACAGCCCGCACGCCATTATTAAAGGCGAGCCGTCTTTCTGGCAGTCGTGGATGCCACCGTTCTCGGCTGCGTTGCTCATTCTGGGCTTCCCGGCCGGCTTCCGTTTGACCTGCTACTACTACCGCAAGTCGTATTATCGCTCAATTTGGCTCGATCCGGTTGCCTGCGCGGTTGGCGAACCACGTAAGAGTTATATCGGCGAAAATGCGCTGCCGCTGATCCTCTGGAATCTGCATCGTTATTTCCTGTATGCCGCCATCGTCTTTGTCTTTTTGTTGGCCTACGACGGCATCATCGCGCATATGTTCCCCGTGAATGTCGATGGAACGGCTTTCACGAACGTGCCGTACTTGGCGGATGGTTCGAAGAATGCGGCCTTTGATGCGGCGAAAGCGACAGCACCTCATCATCACGTTTTCGGCATGAGCTTAGTGTCGCTCGTCCTTATCCTGAATCCGTTGTTACTTGCTGGCTATACCTTCGGTTGTCACTCGCTGCGCCACATCGTTGGTGGACGCAAAGATTGCTTCGCTGGTGGCGATGGCTGTGGAACTGGTCTGCATTTT
>JAYVSL010000156.1:0-1507 GCA_043775355.1 Planctomycetota bacterium | reverse complement strand
GAAAGAAAGAAACGTGCCAGAGAGCATGCGTCTTTCCCTCCTCTCATCTCCGCGTCTGCGCGCCTCCTGTTCGATTTTCTTCCGCTTTGATCAGTGACTAAGAAAAGGCCCACACGAAATGCCGCAGAGCCTAATTATTCATCTTTCATGAGAGTCTTCGCGATTGATCGGCAAATCAATTTTCAACGCTCGTGTTCAGCTTATCGCTTTCGCTTTGGGTTCTAAGGCGGTGCACTGATGAGTCGTCGTGGTTGAATTAACTTCTGGCCGCAGTCGGACGATAGCGGTCATTTGATCTACCCAGCGTTGCATCTGGGTAAACGCTAAATCCACCACCTCGTCTAAAACGGTATACGTCGTCAATGGTTTCGGAACCAATCCAACGGCGCCTTCGCGCAGGCACGACGTCAGATTGCTGATGGTGGCATACCCAGTCACCACCACGCAACGGGTAAACAGACCTTGTTTGCGTACTGCGCGAAGCAGGGCGATGCCGTCCATACCGGGCATATCCAGATCGGTGATCAATACTTGGATCTGTCCGCGACTGAGAATTGCTAACGCTGTATTACCATCAATAGCGGTTTGGCAGGTATATCCTCGGATACGAAAATGAGATTCGAGCATCAGTCGAATGACTTCATCGTCGTCGACGATTAACAGTTGGCGGCCCATAAGATCTCCGTTGATAGAATGGTCGGAATGGCTTTTTCATCCATGATACCCCGCGAAAAAGCCAGTGAGCAAGGAGCAGTTAGGGCCAACGTTGCGCCCAACCAAAACACCTCCTTGCGCATTCATAAAATCATAGGGTAAAGTGGCAGACTAATATGGTCGATCCCCTTCATCTGTCCTTCATCGGTGAATCCACCACGCACTTGGCGCAGGCTCAGGCGCTGTTGTCTTCGTTGGATCGTGGTGTGGGAATGGCTGATACTGCCGCAATAAATCGCTGTTATCGGGCCATGCATACGATTTCTGGTTTAGCTGGTTTCTTGGCGCTGGAACGCATTCAGCTGCTCGCGCAAACGGCAGAACGTTTGTTAGAGGAAATGCGCCTCAATCGTTTGCATCGCGGTGCGGCGCGCATCGATGCCCTGCGGCAAGCGGTGCTACGTCTCGCTGACTTGGTACGGTGTTTAGCAGACGATAGCCAAGCCGTGGGCGATGACGTTGACATCATTCGCGAACTGCGCTCGTGGATCGTCGATCGCAGCATGGTTCGGCGTCGATCTTTCCGGCGCGTTGATGAGTTTGTGCAACCAAGCATTTACCGACACGGTGATCAAATCCCAACCGGGCCACCCCGTCGTCGTGCAGGCTGCCAGCGCAGCAAGGTGGGTAGGTTATGACTGATGATATGATGTCGGAATTTGTTGCCGAAGCGTCCGATCACCTCACCAGAGCCGAGGAGATCTTACTCGCGTTCAGTCGCCAACCTGACCAAGTGGATGCTGAGGCGATTAACGCCTGCTTCCGCTCGCTGCATACGATCAAGGGCTGCTCT
>JAYVSL010000155.1:0-3668 GCA_043775355.1 Planctomycetota bacterium | reverse complement strand
CTCGCGCACCGCACGCTCAGGAATATGCACCGTGCGCAGTTGTCCGGTCGCACTCAAACGCGCCAACAAATCCGCATCACGTCCATCCGTTTTACTGGTCCGATTCAACCACGCCGGATCCTTCGCATTGGCAATCTGCACTTCAGCAACGCCAGCGCCACGCAGCAAATCAACCACCCAACCCGAACCACGCGTACACTCCAACACCACACGCTTCGGATGATACCGCTCCAGATGACGTAAATTTATTCGGGAGTCGTCGCAAAAGACGTGCGCTGAATCACACCACTGTCGGTGTCCAGAATCGTCGCCGCCGTTTTCGTTGCGGGAGAACCAAGATCGAGGGCAAGAATGATCACAACAGCTCCTGAGGGTTATGGCACGGTGGAATCCGCGCAGGTGATGAAGCGGAATTTGCGCACGATCACGCGGACGGCTACCGGCGACGAGCGTCGGGCCTCATGGTTTCATACGCATATTGGCTAACGCCAATATGCGTATGTCCTTTATCCTACCTTTATCCTACCTTCCCCTCCTTTATGCCCTCCTGTCCTTTATGCTCTCCTCTTTTATGCCCTCCTTCCCCGTCAGGTTCCTGGGATCCGTGACCGGCGCACCGCGACGTTGTTCCTCGACGAAGTCCAACTGATCTCCGGCTGGGAAACCACCATTTGCCGCTTGATGGATCAGGAACGCATCGAGATCCTGTTGTCGGGTCATGCGCAGAGGCTGGAGATGAGACGTGGTCAATAAGTGGGTGTCCTTTTACAATTATTGCGCTTGCCATCAGAAGTCGTTGGCGTCCGGCCTGGGTTTGCCTGGGGTCGCTGTCGGTTTGCCGATCGGCTTGGCGGTGGCGATCTTGGCCAGGGATTCTGGCGTCTGGGTTTGGTACCACTTCAGTAAGGACTTGCAGGTCGGCACCTCCGCCCAATTGGGGTGTTTGTCGATGACTTCTTGGAAGCGCATTTTTGCCGTCGCGTGATCGCCGGTGGTCATCGCCACCAAGCCCTGGATGTAATAGAGGCCTTCGCCGTCCGCGACCGTCGGCACGCGGGCGACACAGTCCTCCCACGACGCGGCGCTGGAGAGCCAGTCGAGCATCAGCTCCTGATAGGGTTTAATCCCACCGCTGCGCTGGATACCGCGTTTGACCTCGTCCCAGTCGGTTTCCTTGCCGTCCAGGCGGTTGAGCACGGCCCAGTCCATGCGCGCGAAATTCAGTGCCCAATAAGGCATCTGATAGTCGCCGGGACTGCCCTCGCTCAGCAGCTTGACGAGTTCATCGCGCGCGGTGCGCAGGTCGCCGCGATCAAGGGCGGCGTACCCACGCACATAGGCCCATAACTCGTCGCCGCGATTGTAGGTGCCGATGGCGTCGACGACTTCCTGCAACCGCCCGGCCTTGCGCAGGTGGCTCACCGTCACGGGCAGTTCCCAACCATTTACCCACAGGTCCGGATATTCGCGCATCAACAAGATGGCAGCGTCGACGTCTGGCGGATCGTTCCACAGCAGGCACTGCGCAGCGCGACGACCAGCGTGGTCTTGAGAATCCAGGGCCAGGACGGTTCGGTAAAACGCCAGGGCATCGACGTAGCGATCGGCTGCCCACAATGCGTCTCCGGTCTTATGCTGAACCAAGAAGTGCCAGGGCAGCGAGCGCGCATAAGCAAGTTCACCCTGATCGGGCAGGCTGGCGTCGGTCGACAAGCGATACTGATCAAATCCATCCGCCATCAGGCCCTCAGGACCGCCTTCGCGCTCGGCGAGATTCGCCGTGGGAATCGGCACCAGATTCGTCGCGCCTGGTGGTTGCCAGAGCAGTCGACATCCGGCATCGCCGCCACCTTGAGCGAACTCCAAAGTGAGTGGCAACCAGCCGGCTTTGAGGTCGGCGCGCATGCGCCGGATGTTCATCGGATGAATGCCGCTGTTATCGATCACCACCTCGCCCACGGTCAGTCGGCTGCCGTCATCCGATTCGGTCGCGAGCACGTAGGACCCTGGAGTGTCGATGCGCAGCACGCCGGTCCAGCGGATGGAGAAATTGTGGCTCAACCCCAGTCCGGGCCAGGGCAACGTGCGCTGGTCGACCGTCGTATCGCGCCAAGAACGTAACGGTTTAACTCCATCAAGGCTCAGCATGGTGTTTTGCGGTGACCAGCGGCGCAGGAGTTCGTGCAGCTCATAATCCATCGGCGCGGCTTTTGACCAATGGCGCAGCGACGGCAGAATGAGCGGGATTTCGCCGCACAACTCCGCGGCACTTACGAATCGTTCGATGTACGCGCGTGGCGCCAATGCACCACGATCTGCCATCAGTTGGCGCAGCATCCCGGCTGCCTGCTCAGGACGCCCGATGGCGAGTTTCGACAGCGAAAGCGCGATAATGCCGGAGTTGTGACCGTTGGAGCGGGTCATTTCCTCGGCCAGGGCGGCAGCGTAACGATCCCACGCTTCCGGTGCGGCAGCGTCATTAGAGAAGCGGGAATTGTCCTGATACCCGAGGGTGTACCGGCACACGATCGCCGAATCAGGCAAGCGTTCGCGGATCTTCGCCAAGAAGGCCTGGTCGGTTTGCGCATAATCGTCCTGCCGATAACGCACGCTATTATAGCCAGAAAAAACGCTAAAATAGAGGCGGTCACGATTCCAGGCCGCGAGATCACCAAGGCCGTAAAGCCGCCAGCTGCCATCGGCCGCGATCAAGCCATGTTCGCGCGCGATCAAACGATCGCAGATTGCCAGCGCGGCACCCAGCGCACCCGGAGCAGGCTCGTCGAGCCGACGGCTGGCGACGATCACGCGACGCCAACACTCCACCCTGCTAAGGCCAGGTTCGATCGGCGCCTCCAACGCTGCGCCAAGATCGAGCAGCAACGGCAGGGCGGTGGCGTCATCCAAATCGCTGCTGGCAAGCATCCAAGCGGTAAAAGTGAGGGTTTCTTCGACGACGGTCTGCAAGTGGCCCCACCGATTGGCGCGCCAGTTTATGTTCGCGACGACGAAGGGATTGTGGCTTGCCTCGCGCACTGACAGGTGTTCGAGCAGACCTAAATTCCGCACCTCAAAGCCAATGCGCAACGCGGCGTAGCGTTCGTGCAACGTACGCGGTTTATCGCTCTGAAACGACCGCCAGTCGCCGGTGGCGATGACCGCCAGCGCGCGATAACGCGGCGATTTTGCTTCGTGTGGCCAAGCGGAAAGCGCATCGGCGACCTCCTGGCGATACCCGCTCAGCAAGCGCACCCACAACTCAGGCTCGGCGCTGGCGAAGTCAGCCGCTGGAACGTGGTTCCGCGCTTTCATCCGCCGTTCAGCCAGCGTCGTGGCATAGCCCAGCCATGGGCCCATGGCGCCCTCCGCTTCCGCCTCACCACTCAAAGCAAGGTTGACGTAACACATCAGCGCCAAACCCAACAGGCGCTGGTCATCCGGCGACTGAGCCAGCAACGGCCGGAGTTTAGCCAGCGCGACGATGTTATCGGTGGGATGCAGCGAAGCCGTTGGATCGGGCAATACGTCCTCGCCCGCTGTTCCTGCGCCAGCGCAGCAAAGAACCAGAAATCACTACTGTCCGGTTAAGAAATTTTTTTTGCGACAAAGACACGTAATTTTCCATTAAATAACATCGCTCACCCCTGAATCGATTTCAATTGAGAATG
>JAYVSL010000154.1:0-9756 GCA_043775355.1 Planctomycetota bacterium | reverse complement strand
GCCGACCGCACGCGGTTGTGGCAGGTATTTTCCAACCTCATTGCCAATGCGATCAAACACCATCATCGCGATCACGGGAACATTGACATTTCTGTACATGAAATCGATGACCGCTATGAATTCAGAGTTCGCGATGATGGACCGGGAATTGCCCCTGAATTTCACGAACGCGTATTCGTCATATTCCAAACCCTCACGCCCAAGGATGTCAAAGACAGCCTTGGCCTCGGTTTGGCGTTGGTAAAAAAAATCGTACGTGAGGAAGGCGGAGTCATCATGGTTGATTCCAGCGAAGGCCATGGTGCGACATTTCGTTTTACCTGGCCAAGACATCCCGAACTAAGTCATGGAGCAAATCATGCCTGAACGCTTGCTTGATCTGTTGTTGGTCGAAGACGATGAGATCGATGTGCTCACCTTCCGTCGTCAGATGGATGACCCTGGAGTTCGTCTCCACATCGCCGGTGATGCCGCAACGGCGCTTAAAATACTGCAAAATCGTTTGGAACGCGGCAGTCGATCGAGTCGTTGGCTAGTGGTCTTAGACTTAAACCTTCCAGGAATTAGCGGCCTGCAATTTCTTGATCGCCTACGTTCCACGCCTGAACTAGCGGGAATACCAGTCGTGGTGGTGACCACCTCCGCTGATCAACATGATATTAAGGACGCCTTTGCACACCATATTTCAGGATATTTTCTTAAGCCAATTGATCCGCATGAATTTCGTCGAACATTGCGAACCATCGCCTCCTATTGGTGTTTAAGTGAGATGTCGACATGACTTCAGACTCACTTCGCATCTTGGTAATTGATGACGACGAAGTCGACCGTCAGGCAATTCGTCGCCTATTCTCGAAGAGTAACACCACCTACGAAGTCACCATGTGTGATGATGCACCAGCAGGCTTGCGCTTACTGAAAGAGGGGAAATTTGATGCGGTGTTACTCGATTATTTATTGCCACGCAGCAATGGCTTGGAAGTTCTCAAGCACATCGAAGAGCATGGTATCGACATTCCCGTAGTAATTCTCTCAGGCCAGGCAGATCAACGCATCGCGGTAGAATTGATGCGTCATGGTGCCGCCGATTATCTTATTAAAGATGGGCTCCGCGATGAACGACTCAGCATTACGGTTGGCAATGTGGTTTCTGCTCATCGCCAAGAAGTAAGTGCTCGACGCCATGCAGAGGCGTTATCAAAGCTCGCGACCGGCACGGCTGGCGTGGTGGGAAAGGACTACGTTCATGCCCTGGTCCAACAATTAGCCGCAGCATTCTATGTACGACATGCATTTCTTGCAGAACTTGGCGATGGCTTGGAGTGTTCATGTCTCGCTTTGTGGTCAGACGACGGCTTCCTATGGCCGAGACGCATTCGTGCCGATGCCGTTCCCATCGCGACTCTATTAACTGCGCACGGCTGCGTCGCATTGGACGGGGTCTCGTTGACCTTTGGCGAAGGGCTGGGGAATTTGTCAGGTAACATGAGTGGCATTGCGGTACGTGATCACCGTGGTCACGCACTTGGTGTTTTAGTATTAGTCCACGATCAACCGCTCGAACTCGATCTTAAGCAGCAGGATTTACTGGCCCTCTGTGCTGCTCGTGCGGCGGCAGAAATAGGTCGTTTGCGTGCTGAACAGGCGCTGGCTGAACGTCTTCGCGTTGAAAAAGAAATGGCCCGTTGTGCTTGTGCACTGCTGGCAGATGCCGATCCAACACAGACACGAACCATCGCTCTTGGGCATTTATTAGCGACCACCTCCGGAGGGACAATTTCGTTATACGATTTCGTCGGCACTGCTGCGGATCTCGCTCTGCGACTTGTTGCATACGCACGAGGCCAAGGTCACGAGCAAATTCCCCCTCCCGCAGTTCGTTCACTTATTCATCCCGATCTGAGTCGCTGGTATAATGATTTGTCGCATGGCCTGATGATTTCTAGTCCAGTGCGCTTACTATTAGCAGAAGAACAACCGCTCTTGTATCAACAGGGTGTACGTTCTGTTTTAGTAATTCCGCTCCGTTCACTTGAAAGTACGATTGGTATATTACGCATAGACCATCATACCGAAGAACACCGCTGGACTCGCGAGGAAGTCGCTTTGATACGCAGCGGCGCGGATCTGTTTACCGCATATCTGCAACGCAATGGAAATGGCATCACGTCCACGTGACGTGAGTGTGGTCACCGATGCAAACGGTAATGAACCGTGATCAGCGATTATCCATAAGAAAACGTGCCCGTTTCTTAACTTCGGTTAGAAACTCTCTTTGTTCACCCAAATAAAGTCTGTTGCTCATGACCTGCGCCATAGCGCTCTAAGTATTTCTTGAGCTTAATTTTCTTCACTGTGCTCGCGCTGCTCATATAGCGGATTTGTCCGAAGATCGGCCGCTGCGGAGCCCAAGGACGATCGAAGCGACCGAGGCACCAACTGATGCCGCTCGATGAATTTGGGTCACGACCATCGAGGGCGTAACGATTATTCAATTCAGTCATAATGGCGAGGGCTTCGCGCGGATGGCGGGTCCACTCCACTATTTTTTTTCCCCACAGCATGCGTAAATAATTGTGCATGCGACCTTCTTGACGAAGTTCGCGCTGCGCAGCGTTCCATAAGGGGTCGTGCGTTTGGGCGTTGGCGAATTGCTCCAACGTATAGACATGCTCACGGACATCGCTGGCGTGAACTTCAAGCGTGGCACGGGCCCAGGCAGGCAGATCGTCCCATGTTTCATGCGCTGGGCGATGGAAACAGTAATGATGACCAAGTTCGCGCCAGGTGACCAGTTCATCAAGAAAACTTTCGGCTCCGGGACCGACGCCCCACCAGCCTTCGCGTTTACCAATGGTCGAAGCGCCGAGTCGTTCGGGGGACCAGTTTTCTTGGGCCAGAACGCTGGCTACCACTTGATGCGCTGAAAGATGTCCGAAATGCAGCCACGGTGAAAGACCACTCGCAGCGCCATCATCAACGGCGTTGCGTTCTTCGTGGTAACGATCCATTCCCTGTGAAAGAAAAGCCGCGAGCTGCTTGCCCGCTGCTTTTTCGCCGCCGCGCAGAGCAGCCACTCCCACCGTGTGGTCGATCGGCAGATGATTGAGGCTGGCGGCGGATCCGTTCATCAGTGAAAGATTCGCGGCGCTCCACCGTGTTCCCCATTCATTCGGAAGAACTGGTGCCGGTAATCTTGGAGCATCAGCTAAGGGCGCCGCCTTGGGCATGGCGTCAAGATGTGGGCGCAGATTTTTTTGCAGAAAGCGACGAAAAACATACGCCGACGGGCTACCGGCTGTGCTCGCCTTGAGCGGCATGAGACCGTTGGTGTCGACGACTTCAAAATGAACAGCGAGTTTTTTCGCTGCCGCGCTGACCATATGCGGCAGAAAAAAACCAGGGTAATCATCGCCGACGACGACACAGCACTTGCTGGCAAGGGTGATCAATAATCCACGTCCGTGCCCGACGGTTTCCTCAACATAGGGCAAATAGGTGATTTTTGCTTTGGCGCACGCCGCTGCGTTATCGACCATGCCCTGAATCACAAAGGCATGAAAACGATCGCTGGCCCAGCGGTAATCACAGCGCAGCGGCTCGAATATCACCAGCGGACGTTTGAGCTTTTTGGCCCATTCCACAGCGCGCTGCAAAGCAAAGTTCCACGACGTCCGTCGTGCAGCGGTCATCCAATATAAAACGTAGTCCCCATCGGCGCGCACTGCCGCTTGATTGGCCACCGTTATTCGTAGTGGTGAAATGGCGGAAGCAGGCGAGGTGGTCATATGCGTTAGCTATCAGGGATAAAGCACCGCGCTACAAAACGCATGGCCTTCATCCACAAGTGATCGAGTAAGATTTAGGCGGCCCGTTAGCGAAAGAACACCACCCACACAATAAGCAGTACCGGCGTTAAGATCGGCAATGCGTATTTCAGAAAATATCCATGCAGGCTGGGGACCTCGACCAGCAGTGCGCCATCCGCATCGCGCGCGGATTCAGCGATGGCTTTGACCATCAAATTGGGCCCGTTGCCGATGTAGGTCATGGCGCCAAAAAACACCGCTGCGCTCGCACAGGCAGCCAAAGAGTTGGCGATCAGTGGATCACTGGAATGGCCGATGGCAGCGACATCCAGACCGAAGCGGCCTTCCATACCGGCGAGGAATGCGATGAACGTGGGAGCGTTGTCGAGCACGCCAGAAAATAATCCCGTACCCAGATAAAAGGTCGAAGGCGTCAGCGGGAAGCCCATGATAGCACCGCCCTCAGCGGCATGGCGAATGAGCGCCAACGCTGGGATCATGGTCAGAAAGATGCCGACAAAGAGAAACCCGACTTCGCGAATCGGTTCGATGGTGAAATCATTGATGCGGATATTTTCAGGGGCAGCGGTTTTCCACGCGATCCCAGCAATGGCGAGCATGATGACCTCGCGCAGGAAACTAAAGTCGTGGCCGTGATAATGTATGGTTGGCAACCAACTGATCTTGGCCGGATCAAGAAACACCACCGCAACTCCCAGAAAGAGTAAGCCGAGGTGCGACCAACCTTGAAGTGCCGGCAGGTGACGAAATTCAGCAAGGGTATGGGCGTGGCGGCGATTGGCGCTGTCGAACCAATAAAAAACAGTCAGCAGTAACGACATCGCCAGTAACCACGGAAAGAAGTTCAGTTGAAAGAAGCGAAAGAAATCAATGCCGCGCAAAAAACCCAGCAACAAAGGCGGATCACCAATAGGAGTCAACGCTCCGCCGATGTTTGACACGATAAAAATAAAGAACACCACATGATAGGGCTGTAAACGCCCGCGATTGGCGCGCATAAATGGACGGATCAGCAGCATAGATGCGCCGGTGGTGCCAACGAAATTGGCGATGATTCCGCCGACCAGCAATAACAGCGTATTTGACCACGGCCGACCTTTGCCGCCGAGACCAACGACAATGCCGCCTGAGCAAACATAAAGGCAGGTGAGCAGCGCCATGAAAGAGAGATATTCAAAACCCACATGAATTAATGAGCCCAGGCCATCGACTTGTGTCAGCAGATAATAACCGGCCGTGAGCGCTCCGAGTCCGATGGCTACGGCTGGATACCAGCGATGCCAGAAATGTGGTTTAACGACGGGCATCACCGCGATCGCAAGCAACAGCAACACGAATGGCGCCACGGTCCAAGTCGGCGGAATATTTGACACGACAGCCGTGGAATCGGCGGCAGCAAGCGGGGCTAATAGCGTCATTAAGAGTATGAATATGCGGAGCATGATTCGGCTTTCAGAGGTAACAGCGGAAGCGCTGCGGCAGGATGGAGCGATTGATGCCGGATTCTAGTCGCCAGTCGATTTTTGATTCTATCGTCGGGACAGATCGTGGTCCTTTTTTCTCTTCATCTCCGACTTCATGATTGCTCTGCGCCTTTGCGTCCTCCTGTTAAAATTGTCTTTCCATACAGTTTCTAAGGCTTTCTAAGGCCAAGGCACTTTCTCTGCGGGGGTTTGCAATCTGACACGGATTCGATGATGGGCATGCATGAGCATCATGGTTGCGCCGACGACGAAAAAATCATGGCTAAGGCGTGCCCGCTTTGCGTTGATGCGAGCGGTACGTGGAGTGTTGTATTTGAGCGACACGCCACATCGCATCGCCATGGGGTGTGCATCAGGATTATTTGTTATGCCGCTGCCGCTTCCAGGGCAGATGGTGTTAGGTCCGATGCTCGCACGTTTACTTGGTGGAAACATGGTCGCATCGATTCCATGGACGTGGTTAAATAATCCATTCACTGTGCTGTTTTTTATTTACGGGCAATATCGCCTGGGCTTATGGTTTGTTCCCGGACGTGGCGAAGTGCTGTCGTTCGCCGGGCTGACAGAATTGGTCGAGCGCTTCAATCATTTGCCGTGGAGTGAAGCCCTGCATCAAGGAATTGAAGTATTTGGCGGCATCTTATTGCCGTTAGCGTTAGGTTCGCTGATGGCTGCATTGGCTGGCGCATTGGGCGGCTATTTCATTATTCGTCGCGTGGTCGTACGTGCACAAGCACGTAAAAAAAAACGCCACGCTGTTTGGCAGCGTGACGACCTCAATTAAAGATGGTGCCAACGGTGTGGACGCTGGCACCAGACACAAACCATAACGTCGTGCGCGGTCACGACTCCGCACACAACAAAAAAAATCAGAACGTATACTGCGTAAATAACATGGTTTTGGTCAAATCCTCAGCCGTAGCACCAGTGACACTTGCTCCAGTCATGCTGTTGACCTTGTCGCCAACAAAGCGCGCAAATTTCACGCCCACCATCAGACCTGGGAACTGGCTGATTTTGTAATCGGCCATCAAATCAAGCTCATTACCATAGTGGTCTGAATTACTTTCACCCTTGAAGATATAACCAATGCCGGTCAGCGTTAGGCCCTTGACCACGCTGGGCATATAGATCAACGACAGCGAATGCCCTTTCAAGCCACCATTTGGTGTATTCAAGAATACGTCAGCCCAACCATTGAATGCATGACCGGTGGCCAATGGTGTGGTGAACTTATCGGTAGCACTATCACCTTGCAGGACATTGTAACCGTACTTCAGCGTTAAGTCTTCCCAGGTCGCCCCGACTTCGGCTTGGTAATAACCGGCATCGTAGCTGTTAGTATTACTGCCATAATCACCCTGACGAGCATACTCTGCGCCGTAGAGCGCACTGAGGGTATCGTTCAGTTTGTATGCACCACTCGCGCGCGCACCGAGCGTACGACTAGAGTTATTCGTCACGGCCGCCACCGTGCCATCATAGTCGAGGAACAGCCCGTAAGCGACAATCTGACCGTATCCATCAAGCTTATAAGTGGCTTGCGCTAAATGAGTGCTCATGTCCAGGTTACCCTGGAAAGGATTGGTTACCGAACTGTCAGGGAAAATTCGATTTACCCGATTGAGATAATGATAACCAAACGACAGATTGGTGGCGCCCGCATTATAAGGCATGGACGAAATACCCACGCCGTCGAAAGATTGCTGATCTTGTCGCCAAGCCACTGAGCCGACCAAACGTTGGTTGCTGAGATTGATCTCTTGCCGACCAAAGCGCACGGCGGTTTTCCATGGATCTACTGGGCAAACGTATTGTGCCCAAGCTTGTTGTAACTCGACCGACGGTTGATCAGCAACCAAAGGATAGGTTGCGGCAGCCTTACCGTTGGTGCCGCTGCGATAGTTATCTTCGCCGACTGCCCACACGCCTTCAAATTGGGTAAAGGTGGTGATGCCATGATAGCTCTTCGTTTCATAGCCGAGCACACCGCGCAGAGTCGACGCATTGGCATCTTTCGCCACACTGCTTTGATCAACGTTTTCAAAACGATAACGAATGGTTCCCGATACCTTACCGAAAGCTAATGCTTCACGCAGATCAGAGAGTTCGTCAGCAACGCTAGCAGCGTGGCCCATAGTGGGCAAGGCAAGGAACGCGAGCAGTGGAACGACTGCTGGCAAAGAACGACGGAGGGACATAGGTGATCCTTCTGGGGTTGAGAGAACTGAATTAAACAGCCACACGCTGCTAACTCGGGCGCCGCGCCACAAGAGTGGAGCAGCAAAGCAAAAAAGAAAAAAGTTAAGCCGTGGTTGCGGCCGTTGGTGTAGGAAGCGCAGTTGCGGAAGCCGCAGTTGCGCTAGCAACTGCAGAGGATGGGTCCTGGGCAGCTGCACCATGACGACGAGAAAACAAGAAGCGAATACATTCATTGCGATAGTGGGCGAACTGTGCGGATTCGAAGACTTTCAGGCGTTCACGCGGACGCGGAAAGTCGATGTCGAGGATTTTCCCGATCGTGGCATGCGGTCCGTTGTTCATCATCACCACGCGATCCGACATGTAGATCGCTTCGTCGACGCTATGTGTGACCATAAAAACCGAAAGATGTTCTTCGAAATGCAGGCGCAAGGATTCATCCTGCAGCTGGCTGCGGGTAAGTTCATCCAGTGCGCCAAAGGGCTCATCAAATAGCATCAATTCTGGATCCATTGATAAAGCGCGGGCCAAACCTGTACGCTGTTTTTGCCCACCAGAAATCTCATGCGGGTATTTGTGCATTTGCTCTTTGAGTCCGACAACGGTCAACCAGTGTTCCGCTTTAGCCAATCGTTCGGCCTTAGATTTATTGGGGAAGCGCGCATTGACTGCCAGCATGACGTTGTGCAAAACCGTACGCCATGGCAACAGACTGTGGTTTTGAAAGACCACCGCACGCTCCGGACCGGGCCGAGTGATTTCTTGCTCTTTGAAACAGACGCTACCGGAACTTGGCACGTCGAGTCCAGCTACCATGTTGAGAAGAGTCGATTTGCCACAGCCAGAGTGACCGATGATGGTGATAAATTCACCCTTCTTGACGACCAGATTAATTTTATCGAGGACTTCAATTTTACCTTTGATCGGATGACTGAAATGTTTGGTGACGTTGATGATCTCGAGGAATTTCATGGTCGTTTCTTAGTCTGGGGAGGTTGCGGTCGATCCGTTGAATCAGCGAACTTGCAGTAATGCACCAGGCGATACCAAGCGCTGCAACGCGATCATCATGCGATCAAGGATAAAGCCGATGATGCCAATGGTCAGCACAGCAACCATAATCATCGCTAAGGTGTCATCGTTGCTAGATTGGTACATATCCCATACGAACTTGCCGAGTCCGGGATTTTGCGAGAGTGTCTCGGCGGCGATCAGCACCATCCAACCCACCCCGATCGATAGGCGTAAACCGTTGAAAATTTGCGGTAAAGCAGCGGGAAGCACCACACGATAGATCGTACTAAACCAGCCGAGATTAAGCACGCGAGCAACGTTGAGGTAATCGCGTTCAACATTGGCGACACCGCTAGCGGTATTGATCAACGTCGGCCATAGACTGCATAGGCAGACCACCACGGCGGAAATAACATAGCCCTTTGCCCAGAAAGAATTATTCGGCACATCGACCATGGTCGCACCGACAATGATTCCGACGATGGGCAACCAAGCAATCGGCGAAACTGGCTTGAATATTTGAATAAATGGATTCACCATTTCGAAAGCCGCGCGGTTCATGCCGCATAAAATCCCAAGCGGAACTGCGATAATCGATGCCAGCAGGAAGCCGGTGAATACTGTTTTAAGTGAAACCATAATTTCGTCGATGTAGGTTGGCGACGCTGTGTTCGGCATCATCGCCATGATCTCACTTCGTTTCATCGTTGGATTTTGCGCCACTTGTTCATCGATATCTTTTTGCCATAGGGCTTCGACCCGACGTGATTCACTATATTCATGCATCATATGTCCAGCTGCGGTATAGACTTCTTTGGGGCCAGGTAATGCATGCCCTTTGATCACTACCGCTGTCGACATCCAGAACCATACGACCAAGAACATTCCAACAGCGGCGAATGGTAAACCGACCATGCGCAGGAAACGTTTCGCTTCATAAGCACGATCCTGACCGCAGGCAATTTTCAGCGGTGGGACGAACCACGACAGGCCGAGGGTTTCAAAGAAAGTAATCAGCTTGGTGAGCATGTGATTTCCGGGTGAAGGCAGGTGAAAGCTGGTAAATCAATCAATGAAAATTTCACGAGAACAGGCACGCAACCGAGCATCACAATGTTCGACACGTGCCCAGGGCGTTCGCATCACTTTTACGCAGTTTTTTCAGTAATTTGATTAAACTTTTTCGGCCTCTGTGCAAGACAAAGTGCTGTTAATCGTCATGTCGC
>JAYVSL010000153.1:0-3491 GCA_043775355.1 Planctomycetota bacterium | reverse complement strand
ATCGACGCCCTCCTCTCAGAAACCACCAAGCCACCCGACGTTGTCGTAGAATTACTCCACCGAGCAGACTCCGCCATCGAAGACATGTGCCGATGGCTTCTGAAAAGACGCCCCGATCGCTCGTATGCCCGCGTGCCGATGCACCCGTACGCAAGATCAATTACGAGAGAGGGATAGGTTATCGCAACGCCATTGCTTGCCGCCCGCATCGCTACCCACCTTGGCACCGATGATCTCTGGCTAAGTTTTCTGCTTTTCCTTGGCATCGTAGGTGGATTGCTCGGCTATGGCTGGCGCGGCCTGATTTTAGGTCCAGCAGCCGTCTTAACCGTCAGCATATTAATTCAGGTGCTGCCTGCATTGTATGGCCGTGCGACGGAAGCTGAGCCACGGTCGTAGACAGAAAAACTAAGAGCGCCAAATACCGAGAAAGAAACTTCGCTTTTTTATCTCACACAATTTGCCCCAAACGCTCGCGCACTAATTCACGTTGACCACCGGCGTTCACCACGCGTAGCAAAATGTCTCGGTCGGGAACATCGAGTTTATCAAGCGCGGCGGTGAAACTGGCGACCTGCGCTTCGGCGCGCACATAGGTGGACAATACATCCCACAGGCGGTCGCCTTTCAAACAGGCGCGGCACCAGGTGAGGCCTTCTTTGTAAACCATGCGACTAGCGAGACGCTTGGCGAGAATCGCAATGCGATGTGCGCGAGGAATGCGTTCCATTAAACGCTCAGGGAAATCTTCGACCATCACTGCGGGGCAATGAGCGCGCAAGTGTCGTAGCCAGGTGGACTGATATCCTGGGTCTTCGAAATGCGTTTGAATGACGCTCTCTAATAAACCGCTCACACGATTGATCTCTTCGCTGAATTCTGGTGACAATGCCGACAGCGCGACTTCGCGACCACGACGGATCCAGGCGCTGACCAAGGCTCTGGCCTCGTCGTCAGAAAGTGCGCGAATAATATCGATGACTTCACGCACGTATCGTGGTTTGCGCGCGATGAACTCTTCGTCGCTCATGACCAAACCTGCGAGCACCTCGTAACTGGAACAGATCACGCCGCCTTTGTTGGCGGAGGAATCTTTGATCGCGAGCAAGCCCGCCTTTTCCAAATTCGCCCGCGCATTCGGGGTCAAGAAAATATTCGCTCCTTCGACCATGCCTTTCGCACTCGGCTTGCCGTCGCTCTTAAGGAACTGTTGCCAGTTCTCGTCATTGATGGTGTAGGGTCGACCGCCACAGGGCAGAAACAAATCGGTTACTACCGTATTGTGCAGCGTGTTACGAAATGCTTCGCCAGCCTTGTCAGTGGCAGGAATAACTTTGGCTCCGGGGCCGCGCAGAAAAGTTGGTGAAAAGCGTGCGACGCCATGCGCTTCGTGCACCAATCGCAAGAGCTCTGGCCAGTGCAAGCCGGCGGGATCATAGACGCCGCCAGTACCATCACTGATCGCCACGACCTTCACTCGGCTGCCGTGTTCGCGATGCAAAATTTTGAGCAGATTTCCGCCGACATCACCGTCGGGGCCGCCGGTCATTTTCACCGTGTACGACGCTTTCGGCGCCACGCTCATCAACGGCAAGATGGTTTCGATCCAGCGGAAAATACCTTCGCTCGTCACGCCGAATTCTTTGTGATTGATACCTGATCCAGGCTTCGACGACATCAAGGTGGCGTGGTGCGGCAGGCCACGAATCTGTGCTCGCTTCGCTACCCAGCGAATGCGGTCAGGAGTCATGTTTTCATCTGGGCCAAGGAAGATCAAATCATGTTCGCGTTCTTCGTCGTGCGGACCGATGACTTCTGGTACCTGACCAGCGGGCAGAATTACATCCAACAAACTATCGACCAATTGTTTCACCGCAGCATTCGCATCGCCCGCAGGCTCGACCAACGCTATGCATTTACTGCCGCCTTCAGGAATATCTTTATTTTTAAGCTGCTGAGCCCAGGCAAGGTCATAGACCTCTTTCAGTAATCCATCACGCGCGCGCTGATATTGGCCGTTATTGCGCGGAATGAGAATACGTAAGCCACCGCGCGCCGAAGCACGGAAACGCACGTGAAAACCACGGCAATGTGCGCCACTGAAAAAGAACAAACCATAGGGTTTATGTGGGAAGTTTTCCGCAGGCAGAGCGTCACGATCGACTTTAAAGGCCAAGCCCAGACGGTCGACGCGGAAAGCATTGGTCAGACGAACGGCGGAGATGAATGCCGACATCGCTTCTAAAACGGCACGATGCGCTTGAACGTCAACGGCTTGTAAGCGGGCAAAAAACAACTTGTGGCGTTTGACCCAGGCTGCACGGCTGATGCTGGCCCCAGGTTTGAAACGTGCGGCAAACAAGGCGACCAAATCGCGACAGAGCTCCGGATAGGAACGCACGACTTCTTCACCTTCATCATCAACATCCAGGTAACGATTCCCCGGTCCCAGGAGTTGTCCGCTGAAAGCGATAGCCGCGCGTAAAACTTCGAGCTCATCGAGCGTATACGTTCCCGCCGCGAACAGATCACCAAGGCCATCGCGGTATTGTCGACGCAGTGCGCGTAAATCATTTTCCATCGCCAGCGCGGTACGCTCCGACAACGATTTACCGTTGGCGCCCGCGACATAAATGGTGCTGACCAAGGCCTTCTCGTCGCCCTCCACTCCAGGCACCAGATCCAAATATCCGCGTTGCAGTTCCAAGTGGTGACAAGCAATGGTGCGGGCCAGATGCAGCAACAATTGCCATGGATTCACTCCGCTGGTGGCAGCCAAAAACCGCGTCACTTGTTTGCCATCGACCTGATGATCAACCGCCAGATGAAGATCATCCGCACTTCGCAGCGCTGACCACGCATGAATATGACGGACGACGCGCTCGACGGTACTGCGCGCCAAATAACCCTGATCGACGGCATCCAGATATCGTACGGCCTGAATACTGCACGAATTATCACTTCCGCACACGGCCTCCTGAATAGCCGCACGATGAGCAGGCAAGTCGACGCTGGCTGGCACCAAACCAGGGCCGTAACAAAATGCGTAAATAAACAGCCGGCGATCTTTGCTGGTATGCAATTCTAAACGGTGAAAAGGGCGTTCACCAACCACGCGAACCACATCGAGCAAGGTATGAGTCGCTGGTCGGCCAAAGACCAGCAGCTTGCCGGCTTCGCCATCATCGACCATGGTCAGGCGGGATTCTTTGGCGTGGCGGAAAGCATGCAGCATCTCAAGATGCCTTGCCTGTTCGTCCACATCGGTGACCTGAAAGTAATAGCGCGGCATTTGCTGATGAAACCACTGCACGGTTTCATCAAGATCGCCGAGCAGGCGAGCTTGCAGGCGCTCAATCATTGAATCCGCCTGAGTCTCACGTGGTTTTTCATGCAGCTTCTCATGTGACTTCTCATGTGACTTCTCATGTGACTTCTCATGTGACTTCTCATGTGACTTCTCATGTGACTTCTCATGTGACTTCTCATGT
>JAYVSL010000152.1:0-3547 GCA_043775355.1 Planctomycetota bacterium | reverse complement strand
TTCTGAAAAGACGCCCCGATCGCTCGTATGCCCGCGTGCCGATGCACCCGTACGCAAGATCAATTACGAGAGAGGGATAGGTTATCGCAACGCCATTGGAGTAGCGGCTGGTCGTTGTTTGATATTTTCTTCGGCAGTGACGATAGCACGTCGTCATCGTATTCACCGCCCTCATACCACACACATTCGTCGAATTCGTCGCCCTCCCATGGGCTGCTCGACTATCCTTATGCCGATGGTGAACTGGGTTGGCTGGTGAGTGAAAAATCGTCGCCGGTACCGAAAGAGAGCTTGCCGCCTGGTGTCGCTCCGGCGTCGAACAGAGAACATCTTTCACTCTTTGGCGGAGCCGTGCGCGGCGAATACACCGACTGCGGCGACGGACTGAAACGCTTTGCCGAGGCCATCCAAGTTTCGTTTACTTACTTACGCTTAGAAACCGAATGGCAGCGCTACATTGAACATCTTCCGAATGGCAGCACCGATTCGCTGACCCTGGGCACTCTTGGCGTCGCCATCGCTTTCCCGGTCAAAGACCACATGACTTTAACCATTGGTGCTGGCGCGAGTTTTTACCACGACCCCTATGGCGACGAAACGGGTTGGTACGGCAAAGCAGGATTAGAACTCTATCCCATTCGCCCGCTGATTTTGAACGCCGAAGTATGGGGCGGCTATGTTCGCGCCGACGAATATAGTGCCGAAACGTTTATTGGCGGCGGACGAGCAACCGCCGGTGTGATCTGGAACCGCTTTGAATTATACGGCGGATGGTAGGCAACCTGGATTGAAGCGGTCACGCTCTCGGGACCGACCGTTGGCTTACGCGTGTGGTTTTAACTAGTCATTTCATCGATTGATTGGGCGTATCCCAACGCCAATAAAAGCCACTAAGCAACCAACGACCACTAAACCATACTTTACGCAATCAATGACTAGGCTTCCATGCATACCTTGTGCCACGTCATAAATTATAAGTTTACCATCTGAAGAGAATGTTGGGTTATCTATTCCGTAAACCAACTTATAGCCAAGCAAATCGACAATCATGTGAGGCGTAAAAATCGCGTAAATACCAAGGATGACCAGTACGACACCACCGCCGATAATAGTTACTCTTGCGACACCCACTCAAACCTCGCTGTGCACGGATACGACGTGGTCATTAAATTATTTAGTATCAGCCGACCGGAACTGCCGCTGCCCGCTCCGCCATCAAGCGCACCACGAACACATGAACTTCTCCAAGCGTGCGTAGCTTACGCGCTTCGGCTTCCGGGCATTTGACTTTGAAGGTTTTTTCCATGGCCGCGATCAGGTCGACGCTGTCGAGGCTGTCGAGTTCCAGATCCTTCATCAGATCTGCTTCTGGAACCATCCGCTCGGAATCAATTTCAAACTCTTGAGCGATAGCGGCATTGACCTTGGCGATGAGTTCGGCTGACATGAATATCCTTGGCGGCTGGTGGCTCTGTTAACAGATGGACTGTTATCAGATGCCTCATAGCGGTGATCGGAGATGTTTAGCTCCATCAATGCAGGCGACAAGCGCGGATTCGGCCAACAATGGCCGGGGTTGCTCATAGGGAGCTGACCTGCGCTTGCCTAGACCCTCTGCGATCGACTGCTACGGTCCCGCGCGTGGCTATCGTCCAACATCCTGATCGGCTTGCCGAAAGTCTGGAAGGCCATGCCACTGCGGTGACTTCTAACGAAGCTGTCGCATTGCCGCCCCAGAAATCAGGCTCGTGGCCGAATGACAAAATGATCGCCGTGGTCCCCGTTTTCAATCACGTTGCCACCGTCGGCGCGGTCGTCCGTGGATTACGCGCTTTGGGAGCACACGTGCTGGTGGTGGATGACGGCTCATCTGACGGCAGCGGTGACGCCGCGCGGGCCGCTGGCGGCGAGGTGCTGATTCACGCGGTAAATCAGGGTAAAGGCGTGGCTCTGCGCAAAGCGTTTGCCCACGCAGCGGCAGCGGGTTATCGCCAGGCGCTGACGTGCGACGCTGATGGCCAACATCCCATCAACGAAGCCGCGCGACTTGCCGCCGTCGCTAGCGATGACACCACGATCTATGTCGGTGAACGACACATGACGCACGCGCCCGCCAGCAGCCGCATTGGTCGATGGTGGTCGAATATCTGGTGCTGGGTCGCGTGTGGCGTGTGGGTCGGTGACAGTCAAAGCGGTTTGCGTGTCTATCCCTTACCCGCCACCGGCGAGCTTGCCGGCAACGCACGACGCTATTCCTATGAGGTCGAAGTTTTGGTGCGCGGCGTATGGGCAGGCTTGTTGGTTCATCCTGTTCCTGTCGCAGTCGAATATCCGCCTGACCGCATCAGCCATTTCCACAAGCTAAGGGATAATTGGCGCACGGCGTGTACCTTCGCTCGCCTGGTGACCCGACGTTTGTGGCCACAACGCCACCGCATCTTGGTTGCACGTCCGACATTAACCCTGCGTCAACGCCTGCGTGCCATTCTTACCAGCGGCCTTGAACCATGGCCAGCTGGAGCCGCCTGTGCCCTCGGCGCGGGCATTGGCGTCGCACCCATTCCTGGCCTGCAATTCGGCATGGCTGCGTTTTTATCATGGCGCTTAGGGCTGAATATTCCTTTGGTCATGCTCTGTTCAAATCTCAGTTTTGGTCCGCTGCTTTTTGTCTGGGGCGCAATCAGTTCATCGCTTGGCGTGTGGTTGCGCACCGGTGCACCTTTGTGGGATAGTTACCACGCCATCTTCGCTGAATTTCAAGCCAAGGGCACCAGCATCAGCGGCATCAACCAACTCATGCTCACGTTTCTCGGCGATTGGTTTCTCGGCAGCTTGATCGTCGTTCCGTTGGTTGCGCTCATCGCTGGAGCGATTGGATATTTTTTCTTTCGAACGGTACGCCGGTAAATGTCCTCCAATGTCCAATGTCCGATGTCCGATGTCCGATGTCGCGTGGCATCCCCATGACATCGGACATCGGACATCGGACATCGGACATTAAGATGAGCGAAATTCGTCTAGCCCCTGGTGTCATCGTTGCGAGCGATGCTCTGACGTTTTCGGCGTCACGTTCGGGTGGTCCAGGCGGACAGAACGTCAATAACACCTCGTCGAAGTGCGAAGTGCGTCTGCCGCTCAATGCCATTCTTGGCTTGTCCTGGCGAGCGCAGGAACGCTTGGTGATGTTGGCGGGAAATCGTCTAACGGCCGAAGGTGAATTGATCCTAACCTGCGATGAAACGCGAAGTTTGCGCACGAATAAAGATATGGTGATGGAACGCCTCAGCGAATTAGTGCGCGATGCGCAGGCCGTGCCCAAACTGCGCAAACGCACCCGACCTGGACGTGGCGCGATCGAACGGAGGTTGAACGATAAAGCTTCAGTCAGCGAAAAGAAACGCGACCGTAGACAGAACGATCAATGAGTAAAAGAAATGCGTGTGTCCATTATCAGGGCCCCGGATCCCCCGGAATCGTCGGTGAGACCAAGGCGTACCTGAGCCGCAGTCCGGTGCCGGGGTATTCGACGTCGGTTTGGTTGAGGTGA
>JAYVSL010000151.1:0-31800 GCA_043775355.1 Planctomycetota bacterium | reverse complement strand
TTCTGAAAAGACGCCCCGATCGCTCGTATGCCCGCGTGCCGATGCACCCGTACGCAAGATCAATTACGAGAGAGGGATAGGTTATCGCAACGCCATTGGCCCAGCACCGCGAGCAAGCGCGTCCCGCCGGTTGCGGGCGTGGTGGTCGCCGCCACCGCTGGAGTCAAACTCAGTGCGGCGTCTGGCTGCGGCACTAATAAATCTAATCGCCCCGCGCCCGCTGCTGGCAAGGCCAACGTCAACGAACGTCGGCCAGCAGCATCGCCCGTCACCGGCGCAGCAACCGTCGCGGTAAATTTATGTTGGCCTGCACCGTGCACATGCAGAACCAACGCGGTCGCCGTGCGTTCTAAAACCAACCCTTTATCACCAGGAATAAATCCACTCATGCCAAGCGTCGCGGGCAAGACCACTGATGCCCACTCCGTACCAAGTCCGGTGACCGTTCCCGCCAAGGTTAATTCCGCCAGATCGCCGCGCACCGTGCCCGTCAATGTGTAATCACTAAACGTCGCGCCCACTGGTGGTTTCTGCGGTTGATCTGGCTTTGGCCGCGACGCTTCCCACAACGCCATGAAGCGCTCATACGGCATGAACACCGCCTGCTTAGTCGGATCTACCACCGGCATTTTATCAAACGGCACAAACACTACCGGCGGCAATTCCTCCGCCGCCATGAGTGAGGAACCAAAAAACAAAGCGAGCAAGAACATGCGCATAAGTAAAAACTCCGTAGTCAGTTCAGAGAGCAGCAGAAAGGATGGGCAACGAAAACGTGTAACAGGTTAGTAACGGGGAGCACAAAAATCAGGAAGGAAAATTGAACAAGAGGAACGGAGAAACGGAGGAAAACCAGAATGCATATGGGTGATCCGATTCCGGCACTTCATGCCGTTTCTCTCTCCCTCCGTTCCTCCGTTCCTCTTGTTCAATCCTGTGCTCTGCTGTCGTGGACCAGAACGATTCCGCCATGAAGTCAGCTGGGGCATGCTCCCGGCATGGAAAAAAATCATCGGATCATCGCCTTCAACTCTGCCGCGATCGGTTGCGGACAGCGGCCGAGTTGCGTGGCGATTTCTGCTGGCGTGATCAGATGCACGTTGCTCCACCAACCGCGCTGCAACCATTCCGCAGTGGCGGCGGCGCAAGCAAGTAAACGCAGACGATCGCTTGGCTGACTCGCCAGAATGGAACCGGGAAGTGGACAGGCGAGTTCGCGTACCTGCTGACGACGGGTGTCGTGATAGCGCACTGCCGCTGTGCCGAGTTGACCCGTGCCGCCATCCACCAGCAGTACTTCAAACAATGCGGTGACTTGGGTATCTTGCGATAATTCACCGGCATCAACCGCGTTGTTGCGGAAGTCTTTCGTGGCCAAACGACGCTGATCGTAGCCGATCAAACGCGCATGACTAACACGCTGTGGATTCCACGTGACTTGCAGTTTGGCGTCCTTCGCCAGCACCGCGATTTTATCTGGCAACAACGTGGTGGAAAATAATTTCTCAGCTTCGTCATCGCTGCCGATGAAATAGTGCTGACCGTCACCCTTGGTTGCCAATTCTTGTAATGGTCCGGCGTGATAGGTCTCGCCACAGCCGACCACCACCAAGGTAATGCCGCGATCTTTGAACGCCGTGACGCGGTGGAGCAATTCGTCAGCCCGCGACACCGTACCGCCGTCGGTGGCCAACAACACGCGGCTTTCAACACCAGAAACAGCGGTTTCTGCCGCCATTTGATACGCCAAGGTCAACCCTTCGGACGCATTGGTCGCGCCGCCCGTAGTCAATCCATCCAACGCCGCGAGCAACGCGCGTTGATCATTCCCAGGAGTTGACGGCAACACCACGCGCGCTTGATCACCAAACGCGACAATCGCCACGCGATCATCCGCACGCAAATGACGCGTCATGGTTTGCAGTCCCAGTTTGACGCGCGCCAACGCCCCTGGTTGCGCCATCGATCCCGAACAATCCACCGCCAAGGTCAACGCCAAGGGCCGTCGCTCATCCGCTCGTGCCGGTTTCGCCACCGCGCCGATCGACACCAACGCCGTGCGTGGTCCCCAGGCGGTTTGTGCTCGCGCAAACGGCGACGGAGCGGCTTCTGCATATAATGAAAACGCCTCTGGCCCCTGCGCTGGCGGATAATCCATCGGCATCGCGTTGATGAAATGCTCTGGCTTTATCGTCGTCGGATCGATTTCTTGGCCAGCCGCGATGCGTGCCTTGGCATACGAATATGAAGCTGTGTCGGCGTCGATGGCGACCGTCTGCACCGGATCAACCGCAATGTTCTGCATGGGGGACGTGCCGAAGAGGTCTTTGAAAGCGGAGACCTCAAGACCTTGAGCATCAGTCGGAGACAACGGACGTTGCGCCACGTCGATCTCAACGACGCCGCTGTGAAGGCGCATTTGCATTCCGGCGCTGCGCACGAGACGGACGATACCGTGTGCCACTGGTTCTCTGTTCATCGAGACGTTGCCGGGACGAGATAGAAAGGCTTCCGCCGCTGACGAAATCTTAAACACCACATCGCCGCCGCCGATGACGCTCAGAATGCTGCCCATTGGTTCAGCCAGCGTGGTAGTCATGTCCGAACGCAAAAAAGCCATGCTAGCGACCGGATCTTTGCCCAAGTCAAAGGCGCGCGATCCATTCTGTTTGCGCAAGGTTGTGAGCAGTTCTTCGACTTGACGCTGGACGTCTTCCGTGTTGATGACCGACAGTTGACCGTTGAACATCTCGATAGAAGTGCCGTTCTTGTCCCAGGAATCTGGAGCAACGAGGGTCTTGATGATCTCAATCAATTCATTGACCCCGGCATTCGCGTCCGGAGTGATTGGTGGCAACAAACGACCGCCGACACCACCAGGTTCCGGGATAGCGAGATCGGGCCCTGGAAAATTCTGCATTAAGCTGTGGTTGAGAATGCGGTAAGATTTCTTCGTCTTGCCATCGTTTTTAGCGTTCAGGCCATTGATCGTCTTTTCAGGCGCTTTCTCATTGTAACTCTTAGGATAGGGACCCTTCAATTGGGCTAGATTTAGCTCGTCCATTGATTTGATAATTTTGCTCTTGGCCAATTCCTTCTGCTGCTGAGCTAGTGAGGCTGTTGCATTATTATAGTCATCCTCGATTTCGGCGAGCTTGACGTTGAGCTGAAATGCAACTGCCTGTGCAACCTGAGCGATATGCGTTTTTTCGCTGTTGGATTGGCGGGTGGCTTCAAGCGTGTTTGCGAGCAAAGTGGTAGTTTCACGAAGGGCTTTGATCTCTTCTTCACTCTTACTGTCGGTCAGGCTGAGCGATTGCGCTGCTTTGTCCTTTTCTGTCGATTTTTCATTAGAGATGCCCTCTACACTTTCTTTTGCCTTAGTTGAGCCCGAGGAGCGTCTAGTGAACTTTCCGCTAGCGGCACTTCCAGCGCCAATTGCCATGAAGGCTCCGGTCGAGCCTGTTTCGACGCTGGCGACGGCTTCTTCACGACCCTTAGCTACTTCGGCACTGGAATCATCTTCCGATATTGTCTTTTCCTCCAACGGCGCATTAAGCTTGTTGGCCAGACCAGATGAGTCTTTCTTACGGCCCTCTCCCCCCAACGCTTCTTTCTCTACAACACCGCCGCCCTTTGCTAATGCCCTTGGTCTTCCATTCGAACGATCACCAAACATACCAGAAGAAGCTCCTGGTGAAGGGATCGCCGCAAAGGCACTCTCAGTTACTCTTGGACTAGCGACAGCTTCTTCACGACCTTTGGCAACTTCCGCGCTGGAATCATTTACTGATGTCGTCTTTTCTTCCCATGGAACATTAATCAGAGATATCCCGTTCGTTACTCTCCCCGGAGCAAAACCATTAAGCGGAATCTGTTCAGAAAGTCCCGCTGGTTTTTGTGGCTGTGTGACGGGAGTTGTAAGAGTTCCTGAATAGGTGAGAGAAGCTGTTCTTTGGTCTGCAAGTTTCTGATCAAGTTTCCCTTGCGCTAGTTGTCCATTGAAAACGCTGATAGTGGGACGCTCTAGAATTTGCGCGTCTTTCTCCTGTTCCAATGGCGGTGATGGCAACATTGGCGGCATCGTTTGCGGCGGAACCACCACAGCAGGTATTGCTGCGATACTTTCTTGCGTCTTTTGTAGTCTACGCGTTTGCCAATCTTCCGGGTAAACCAAAGCTTCATTCTGCGGCGTCAGGCTCTTGTGTAATTCTTGCTCAGGAACTCGCTCAAGTTTCTCCATTCGAACATGGGCATTTTCTTTATCAAATTGTTTATGCCATTCACCACGGACTTCGAGATAATGTTTGCGCGCAGCCTCATTGGTACGATCGCTCTCGTACAGCTTCCAAGCTTTGGCCTCGGCACGTTTCTGATCGTCGTTCGCCCGCGCGCCATATTCGCTGGCCAAAGCACCACCAGCCTCAGACCAGGGCCGTCCGTCGCCATCAGTCGCCTGCACCCCCAAATGCTCGTTCATTTTATATCTTGGTACTACTAAAGTAAAAAAAACGGAAACGCATGCAATAATGCTCGCCGCCAGTCCAATCCACACCGATGTAGGGAAATACAGTTTTCTTTTTCGCGATGGCTTCGCTGCCACTACCAGCAGCGCATCGCGGCGTGGTAGGTCAAGCGTGAATGCTGGTGCGCCGCCAGCGAAGGCGCTGCGCAGGCCGGCTTGCAGGTGACGAATTTCTTTGAGTTTGGTACGTAAATTTGGCGTGCGGTCGAGTTGTTCTTCGACCCACATCACGCCTTCCTGTGCTAACTGACCATCGGCGTAAGCGGTGAGTAAATAACCGATGTCTTGATGCTGGAGCGTTTGGCGCTCAGCCAAACGGCGATCGAAAGATGCAGTCATGACATTTCTCCCGCGCGCAGCGCATCGCAGTTTCGCAATCGTCCGAGGGCTTGATGTAACAAGACGCCAACATGAGTCGCGGTTTTATCGAGGCGCTGCGCGATGTCCTGATAACTGAGTCCATCGCGATAACGCAGCACCACGGCGGCACGTTCCAAAGCGGGCAAGGTATCGACCGCGCTCCATAAGGCTTGGCCTGATTCCATTGCCTCTGCCGCGACCATTGCTGGCGGCGCGATGGCCGATTCATGATGATGCTCTTGCAGCGTGATCATGGGTGCTGCTTGCTGATGGCGAAGCTGGTCGATGCAATGATTTCGCACCACGGTGCACAGCCACGCACCCAATGACGCGCCTGGTCGCCACTTGGCCAACAACTGGGCGGCATCACGACTGAGGCGCAGAAAACCTTCTTGGACCGCATCTTGAGCTGCATGACTGTCCCCCAGTAAGGCATGAGCGGTCCTCAGCAGGTCGGCCTGATGACGATCGATGAGCAGACTGAACGCCGCCAGATTCTTCTGGCGACTATAACGTGACAGCAGGATGTCGTCCGGCGCCCCGCCATCAGTTTGGCTCACAAATTCTCCTACGGACGGGCATGCCGCTTCTTAGTCCCCTCTTTTCGGAACGCCATGTGGAGGCCGGCCGGGGTGTGGGAACGCATCCCACCGGAGGTGACAAGGAACCTGAAATTATCCGTGGTTCTCAAAGGCCTCGCCAAATTGGCGCAGTTCCGCTGCCGTCATGCCAAGATCGGCCCCGACGGTTTGCCACGTGTCGACGATGCTCTGAATACCGGTAATGATGGTATTCGCCTGTGCTTTTTTGATGCGAAAATACGGCGCGACTGAACGCAATGCGGCGAGCGAAGCGGTGGGACCGGTATCTTCTGAGATCCACGTTTTCAGTTCACGCGCGCGATCGGGAAAAGGGTTGAGATCAAAAGCCGGCGATAAGCGCCAATGGTTGTTGCCGGCGTAGAGGAAGCCGTGGTTGTGCAGATGATCGTCGACGTTGTTAATAAGAATCGAAAATGCGATACGTCGCCAGAGTTCGTCAATGTCCTGTTGCGCCGCCGCGCTATGGATGCGGATGGCATCGACGATTTCGGTGTACGTATGGTGCTCGGTGTCGTCGCCGCTGACGCCGAGCATGGTTGCGGCCGAACAATACGGAATGCGTCCACCGCCGGGAAGGCGATCGAAGCGTCGAACGACGGCGATGGGTAGTCCATCGCTGTGGATAAGTCGTGCATCTGCTGCGTTAATACCGGCAAGACAAGCAAGGTGCAGGGCCAGAATTTCACCTTT
This sequence comes from Planctomycetota bacterium, assembly GCA_043775355.1. Taxonomy (GTDB): domain Bacteria; phylum Planctomycetota; class UBA11346; order UBA11346; family UBA11346; genus BOG-1363. The sequence goes on along the minus strand of JAYVSL010000151.1, from coordinate 25,623 downwards.
GGTGACGGCCCGCTGATCAGCAACACTGGGGAATTTTCCGATGGCAAGATGGCCGTCATCATCAAGCACCGAGCATTTTGGGCGTAGGCCACCCAGTGACGTTCCCTTGCCGCGCAGGTAGGCAAGATCGGCTTCGGTCTCGGTGCTCAATTCCACGGCGCGTGATGCGCTCATCAGGTGGCGGAGTTCCAGCAGTGGCGGAGTTCGTCGCTGGCCGTCGAGCGCACTCGCCTGAAAAACTCCGGCTTCGTCGCGAAAACGGAGCGCGCCCATGCGACTGCTGTCATCGACCGCGAGCAGGAAATCGAGCGCACCCAAAACCGGCGCTAGCGAACTGGTTCCCGCACTGCGGGCGGACTCTCGGCGTTTCGCGTGGTCGCGCGCGATAACCTTGCGACCCCAACCATCAGGTTCCGAATCCGCGAATGCACCGTGAAACAGCGAGCCATCACCCGTGCGTTTGTGATATTGGAAACCAGCGACCAAGGGCAGCGTGGGATCGAGTTGAAAGCGATCGGCAGATGCCAGCCACTCAGATGCATAAGCAAAGGCGACGGATTCTCGACTGCCTTGCTGATCATAACGCAATTCACCGACCAGCCGCGCGTCGTCGCCGAGACACACTTGGATGATCCGTTTCATGGCGGCGATTTCAGCGGCTTGATGCGCACGCGTTTGGGCACGCGATCAGCATCCAAGAGCAGACCTTGATCGTCTTTTCGTTGGTCGATCACATCGCCAAGGATGGCGCCAAATCCGAGCACAAAGAGCGCCTGGGCGTAAGCCCCCAGCGCCACGCTCGGATCGCCCTTTTCGATGCGGGTATACGTGGCGCGTGAGACTCCGAGGCGCTCAGCCATCATGCTCACCGTCAGCGTGCGTTTGCGGCGAGCGAGCGAGAGGTCAGCGCCGAATTTGGCCAGCGAACGGCGCACTGGTAAGGGCAAAAGATCTTGGACGGCAGATCGCATGTAATGACTTATAAATGCGTTTTAATTGAAGTCAAAGACTCATATATAAGTCAATAAACATCAGCCAAACGTGAGTCAGAACTCATCGAACACCCTCAAACGCGATAAGGCTCTTCCGGCTCACCTAAGCGCTGGGGACGCGTGCCGATGACGTGGGCACTGAGCCAACCGTCAGGCATGCGTGCTTCGATGGTGTCACCGATGGCGACTTGATCGGTGCGCCGAACGAGTGCGCCAGCTGAGGTGCGAACCACGCTGTAGCCACGGGAAATAACCGCGAGTGGTGACAATGCATCGAGTCGACCGGCGGCTGCGGCGAGGCGCTGTTGTGCCTTCGCGCTCCTTTGATCAATCGCACGATCCAAGCGATGAACATGCTGAACCAATGATTCGTGCGCGGTGTCGATGCGACGTTGCGGACTAGCGTGCGACAATCGTATGCTCAAAAGATTCAGGTCGACAACACGCTCAGCGATCAACGCCGTCGCGCTCGCATCTAATTGTTCGCGTAATTCATCAAGCCGTTGTTGGCGCATCGCCACCTGATGCGCAGGCGTCGCCAGTGCCCGATGATTGGCGAATGAACGCACGCGCTCGTTGGCTTCATCCAACAATTGGTCCATCGCACGATCCAACTGCAAACGATATTCTGACAGCGCCGCGTCGATTTCTGCTTGCACGGGAACCACCAATTCACCGGCAGCGGTCGGTGTTTTCGCACGGATATCGGCGACGAAATCCGCCAACGTCGTATCGGTTTCATGACCGACGGCGCTGACTACGGGTTTGCTGCACGCGGCAATTGCGCGCACCACGGCTTCCTCATTGAATGCCCACAAATCTTCAATGCTGCCGCCGCCGCGACCAACAATGATGACCTCGACTTCTGGATGTGCGTCGAGTCGACGTAGTGCTGCAACGATGGTCAGCACCGCTTGAGTTCCTTGGACCAAACAAGGAGCGACCACAATCGGCATGGCAGGAAAACGAGCGCGCAGCGAATGCAGCATGTCTGCCAGAGCGGCACTACCGGAAGCCGTGGCCAGACCAACCGCACGCGGCAATAACGGCAATGGCCGCTTTCGTTCGTCGTCGAATAAACCTTCCTCGGTCAGCTTCGCTTTGAGCGCCGCAAAACGCGCCGCCAGATCGCCGATTCCGACGGGATTAATCCGCGTCGCCGTAAATTGATACTGACCACGTGGACCATAAACCGACAACGTGCCACGTACGACGACGTGCTCACCCTCGCGCGGTAAAGCAGCCTGGCGCACCACCGACGAACGCCACATCACCACGCTGATGATGGCTTCTTCGTCTTTGAGCGTCGCATACAAATGACCGCTGGGCGCAACCTTGACCTGCGACAATTCACCCTGCACCAACAGCGGACCAAAATCTTCCAAGGTCAATGCAATGCGCTTGGTCAGCGCGCCAACAGATATGGGACGTTCTTCAGGCACGGCGGGATTAGAGCGCCTGACTATCGGAGCACCAGCAAGCACTCATCAAAAAACCAAAAATAAAATTCAGCCTTTCAATTCCCAACTTATCCATTGATGATAGTGAAGAACACCTCCGCGCGATCGATTTCGTCTTCGGTGGCGGTGAAGATGTCGCCGAATTGGTCATCGCGCAAATTGAGCAACCGCATGACCTGCGGATCAAGCACCGGCATGGCGTTGTCTCCGCCACTGCCGATCAATAATGCGCGGGCGATGATGTCAGCAAGTTGCACGCAAGCGGCATACGGACGGTTGGCATCGCTCGATAAACTTAGGTCATGATGTCCGGCGATGGCATCGCGATAGGCCAAGGGCAGTGACCAGTGTTCGCAAAGAAATCGCCCGACCACGGCGTGATCGCAACCTAACAGGCGGATTTCAGCGTCACGTACCAAACCACCATCGCGCTCCACCGCTGCGCGCACTGGGCGGTAGAGATCCGGCAAGAACTCATCAAGCGCAAGTTTGCCCAGGTCATGCAGCAGCCCCATAACAAAAGCATCATCGCCATTACCGATGCCAGAAATGCGCGCCACCGTGCGCGCTGCGCAAGCCGTGCCGAGAGCATGCAGCCAAAACGGCCGCGCTCGTTCAACATCGTAGGCTGAAAAAATCGATGCTTTGAGCACGATGGTGCGCACCGTACCAAAGCCCAGTAGCACCACCGCTTGGTCGGGCGTGCGAATCGCCTCACGCGGCGAATAAAACGCACTGTTGGCCAAGCGCAGGACGCGCGCGGTCAACGCTTGGTCATGCGACAACAGACGTCCGATTTCTCCGGCGCTGACCGCAACATCACCAATGCGACGTGACAAAGCATTCACCACCATCGGCAGGGCCGGCAACGCCTGGACCTCGGCAAGCTTGGCTAAAATTGCGGCTTCGCCTGGGACGTTCATGAACAGTCCGCAAAAGACGTAGAAAAAACGGATTGAACAAGAGGAACGGAGAAACGGAGGGAGAGATGGCGAGAAACAGGAATCAACCCACTATGTTTTTGTTTTCCTCCGTTCCTCCGTTCCTCTTGTTCAATCCTGTTTCGAGGATTCAAAAGTCCGCAACAGACGCGATGACGACTCATTCCTCCTCCCGATCGTTCAAACGATAGCGGCGGTAACATTCGGTCGCGTGACCAAGCGCGCCAAGAAAAAGATTTTGCATAGTGCGATTGACCATCGCCTGGGCGAAGATGCCTTGCAGTTTGGCGGCGAAGTCTGGGCCGTAGCGATCGAGATATTCGGGCACCGTTGGATCGGGCACCGGCTCGCCGGAACGCACGACCCACAGTTCATGCAAGCCCGCTTGTTTCAACCATCCGAGTTGCTTGTTCTCCAAAACCGTGCCCGGCTTGTAGAGCAAAGATCCATCCAACGACCGCGCTGGTCGGGCAAGAATCATTCCAGGAGTAATGTCACGAACGAGCAGGCAACGCATGGCGCTGACGGTATACACCAACGCATCGCCCCCAGCTAGGGACCGTTTTGAGCCACGGTGAGCAACAGGGGCTTGTGTCTTGGTCACCCACGGTCCGTTGCTAGTCTGTCGACACTTATGATCTCACCTCGCGAAAGTATCTACATCGGTCACCTTGGGCCTGTGCCATTGTACGCGCATTGGTCTGCGGTGGGCATGTTGGTGATGGCATTTATGTGGTCGCAACGTGGCAGTGGCTTTGATGCTTCCGCATTTTTGATGGTCCTCACGGTTTTGCTCATCGGTTTGATTCTTCATGAACTTGGACATGGACTCACCGCACGGGCGCTAGGCGCTACCGGGGTGACAATCACTTTATGGGCTTTCGGTGGGCTGTGCCAATCGCATCGCGACCAGACCCCGCGACGCGAATTTCTTATTGTTGCCGCAGGCCCAGCTGTGAGCGTAGCGTTAGCGGCTTTAGGATATTATGGATTTTCATATTTAGCGACGAGCCAACCTCAGCTGATCTTCGATCAGTCAAACCAACTCACCTTGCTGGGGGAATTTCTTCGCACAACTTTTCGAATCAATGTCGCTCTCGCAATTTTTAACCTGCTACCCATTTTTCCTCTCGATGGCGGCCAATTAGTTTACAACGGTGCACTGATGATCACTCGTAACCATCTTCTTGTCAGACAAGTTTGTTTGACACTTTCCGTGTTTGGTGCTTTCGCCGTCATTATGTTCCAATTTTATCTCTCTGATTACCAACTGACCAGTAATATGTTCTTTACTGGTTTTATCATGTTCTGGCTCGTCTCTGACGCATATCGGTATCTCCGCTAATAAATTTATTAAACCATTTCTATCTCACGGAATTCCCATGCCCCGCGTCCTCTCCGGTATTCAGCCATCCGGCCAGCTTCATCTTGGAAATTATGCGGGAGCGATCCGGCAGTTTCTGGATCTGCAAAACGCTGGCAATGAAATGTTCGTGTTCGTTGCGTCATACCATGCGCTGACGTCGACGCGTGATCCTGCGGTACTGAAAGCCAATATTCATCAGATTGTGGTCGACTATCTGGCGTTTGGTTTGGATCCGGCAAAGACCGCGATCTATGTGCAACAAGACGTGCCGGAGGTTACTGAACTGGCGTGGTTGTTGTCGTGCGTGTGCCCGATGTCGTGGATGGAAAAAGCCGTCAGCTATAAAGACAAACTCGCCAAAGGTATCTCCGCTAACGTCGGTTTGTTCACCTATCCGATTCTGCAAGCCGCCGACATCTTGGCGGTGGACGCTGATGTGGTTCCCGTTGGCCGCGATCAAGTTCAACATCTCGAATTGGCCCGCGATATGGCGGCGCGCTTCAATGAAGAATTCAAAGCCGACGTCTTCAAAGTGCCGGCCTATCGCTTATCCGCTGAGGCCGCCGTCGTGCCCGGCATCGACGGCGAGAAAATGTCGAAGAGTTACGGCAATACCATCGATCCCTTTCAGGAAGAAAAATCTCTGCGTAAACGCGTCATGTCGATCAAGACCGACTCCAAGGGAGTCAACGACGTGAAAGATCCGGAAGCCTGTTTTGTCTTTCAAATTTTCCGCGCGATCGCTGGCAAAGCCGATCCGCGAACCACTGAATTAGTCCGGCGCTACCGCGAACCGGCAGCAGAGGGTTTTGGCTACGGCCACGCCAAGCAGGCGCTGTTCGAATTACTGCTCGACCATTTCGGCCCCGCCCGCGCTCGACGCGGACAATTGATGGCAGATCCTGGCTATATTGCGCAGGTGTTGAAACAAGGCGCACAGACCGCACGAGCTCAAGCACGGGCGGTGACCGATCGCGCGCGCGCGGCGGTCGGGCTATAAAAAAACGGTCGCGGCAAGGCCCACGACCGTTTCTTAGAAGCTGTCTGGAAATACAAAATTGAACAAGTGAGCGCAGAGGCGCAGAGGCGCAGAGGCGCAGAGGCGCAGAGATTGAAAATGCTCAGATTTAACAATAAATCGCGGCTTTTTCCCATCGCCTACGATCTCATGATTGCTCTGCGCCTCTGCGCCCTCCTGTTAAAATTTCCTTTCCAGACAGTCTCTTATCTTAAAAAACACCCACGTCAGTGATCAAACATCACTTCTTTGGCGCAGCTTCTTTCAACGCTTTTTCAATCGCAGCGATCACCGTCGCGTCATTGGGCGTGGTCTTTGGATCAAAGCGATCAATGACTTCGCCATTACGACCGACCAGGAACTTGGCAAAATTCCAACCAATGGCACCGGGCTTCGGACTGTCGATCGTCAGGAATTTATACAGCGGCGCGATATCGTCGCCCTTGACGCTGACTTTGCCGAGCACGGGAAATTTGACGTCGTACTTGGTTTTGCAGAACGTTTGAATCTCCTCGTTGGTGCCGGGTTCTTGACCATTGAAGTTATTGGCGGGCACACCGACCACGACCAGACCAGCATCTTTATATTTTTCGTACAGCGCTTCGAGCGCGGTGTATTGCGGGGTCAAGCCACACTTCGATGCCACGTTGACCAACAAGATGACTTGGCCGTGGTGTTGCGACAACGGATACGGTTTGCCATCTGCCGAGGTCAACGTCGCGTCCATCACCGACTTCACCGGCGCAGCGCCAGCCGCGCCAGCCGCATCAGTAGCCGCAGCAACGGGCACGGCAAACGCCAGCGCGGCGATCGCCAAGGACAAGATTATAGTGAGCGTATTCATGAGATGACTCCGGATGAGTGGGGTGAGAAGATGGTGGATATCAGCGGGCTTAAAGAGACGCGCAGCATGTTGATTGACTTGACAGCGCCAGACGTAGCTCGCTTGGTCACCACAAGAATGGGCTTATTTTAGGTTGAAACATCATTCCATGCGCGTTGCGCCCAGTCGATCTAAACAGGCGCGATACATGAGGTGCTGCGGCGCTTCTCGGCCGGTCCAGCGTTGATACTGGCCCAACGCTTGGCGAATGAGCATTTCCAAGCCGCCGACGGTTCGTGCTCCAGCACGTTGGGCATCGCGCAGTAATTTCGTTTCGAGCGGATGATAAACCGTGTCGAAGACCACGCTGCCTTCACGATGATATTCGGTTGGCCACGGGGTCTCTTCAGGCTTACCCATGCCAGCCGAGGTGCCATTCACCAACACGTCGAAATCCACCAACAATGCTTGATCGAGAGTCATGAAGTCGACGCCGATTTCCGTGGCCAATTCTTTCGCCTTGTCGGCGGTGCGATTGGCGATGATGACGCGCGCGCCACGTTCTTTCAATGCCACGCCGATGGCGCGACCAACCCCACCCGCACCGAGCACCAACACGCGCCGATCTTTCAACGTGCAGATCTGTTCTTCGACACATGAAATCACCGCGAGTGCATCGGTATTCGCACCGACCGGTTTCAAATCGCGGTCACGATAAATCGTATTGATCGCACCAATGCGTTTGGCGAGATCTTCGATGGTATGCATCTGACCGACCAACGCCGTTTTGTGCGGAATGGTGATCGATAATCCCTCAATCCATTCGCCACACGTCCGCCAGAATCCAACCACGTCTTCGACGCGAAAGGGCACATAGACCGCGTTTAATTTATGATGGATAAAAGCGCTGTTATGAATGAGCGGACTCAGCGAATGGCTGACCGGACTGCCGACCACGCCATAAATCTTGGTCTGCGCGTTTTGTTGTTTAACGCGATACAGCGTTAGCAACTCACTCACCGTTGGTTGCCCAGGCGCCGATCCCACATCGCCATCCAAGCGGGCGAACGTCATCGCCGCACCCCACGCACCCGCCAGCAAGCGCGAGGGCAAGCCGTGCTCGCCCATACCAATGACCATCAACGGACCTTTGGTGGTTTGATAAATATCGCGAATGGTCGCCAAATCCGCAGCATCGCTTGGGCACACCGCAATTTTTGATAGCTCCGCGCCAGCCTGCTTCATCGCGCGAATGCGTCCGACCAAATCCTGACCCATGCCATCAAAGTCGTGATAACTCATGATCAGTTTGGTGGTGGGCGGACGCACCAAACCAGCAGAGATCAGCGCGGACCATTGCGCCAGCTCCACATCGATCCACGCAACGCCAAGAATTGCTGCCTGATTAAACAGGCGGACGCGATCAATGTCGCTCGCTGCCCAATCGCCGTTTTCAGACGGATGCCGAATGGTCAAGATCGCTGGCAAGCCCAACTTCGGCAGCGCCGCGACTATCTCTTGTGGGTCAGCGCCTAGTTTCACGCAGGTATCAAGACGGACCTCCACCAAATCCGCCCCGCCTGCCTTAGCAGAACGCGACAGATTGAAGACGCCTTCGGCGTTTGCTGCAGAAATGGGAACGACGATACTGACCATGAGCGGACTATGGCGGAGAGGAAGAACGGACCAAGCACCTGAGCGCGGCTACTCACTTCTTCCTCACACATGAGTCAACCACTTACCGACGCATGGATTGCATGCTGCAGGTCTTGACCGTTGCATGATCACGGCGCGCCTACAACGTGCGCGCCTCTGAATGAGGACGCGATGAAAATCCACGAATACCAAGGCAAACAGCTCTTTCGCACGCACGGCGTGCCCGTTCTGCGGGGTATTGCCTGCACCACGGTCGATCAGGCGGAGGCCGCCGCGCGCGAATTAGGCTCCCCCGTCGTGGTGGTGAAGTCGCAGATTCACGCTGGCGGCCGCGGCAAAGGCACGGTGTTCGCCGACGAAGCGATGACGCAAAAAGTCATGGACGGCGGCGTCAAAGTGGTGAAATCGCCCGAAGCTGCGCGCGAGATGGCCAGCAAACTGCTCGGCAATTACCTGAAAACCATTCAGACCGGTGATGGCTGCAAACAGGTCAAGACGCTCTACGTTGAAGACGGCTGCCAGATCGCGAAGGAATTGTACTTCTCGATTCTGCTCGACCGCGCTGCGGCTGCTCCCGTGCTGATCGTCAGCAGCGAAGGCGGCATGGACATTGAAGAAGTCGCTCACTCACATCCTGAGAAAATTCTCAAAGCCCACTTTGATCCGCACTTCGGCCTTGGTGCTTGGCAAGCGCGCAGCTTTGGTTTTGAAATCGGCTTAACCCCGGCGCAAATTGGGCCGTTCGTCAAAACAGCGCAGGCACTGGCCAAATGTTTTATCGAAACCGACGCCGACATGTTAGAGGTCAACCCGTTGGTGGTGACGGTCAAAGACGAAGTCGTCGCGCTGGACAGCAAAATGTCGTTTGATGACAACGCGCTGTTCCGTCATCCCGACATCGCCGCGATGCTTGATCCGAACGAAGAAGATCCCGCCGAACTGGAAGCAAAAAGCCACGACATGGCCTTCGTCAAGTTGGGTGGAAACATCGGCTGCATGGTCAATGGGGCTGGTTTGGCGATGGCCACCATGGACGCCATCGCGCAGTACGGCGCGGCTCAAGGTGCATTTCCCGCGAACTTCCTGGACGTCGGCGGCGGCGCCACGGCAGAGAAAGTCACCACCGCGTTCAAAATTATTCTCAAAGATCAATCGGTCGAAGCGATTTTGGTCAACATCTTCGGTGGCATTATGAAATGCGACACCATCGCCAACGGTGTGCTCACCGCGGTGAAAGAAGTCGGCCTTGATCGTCCGTTGGTCGTGCGCTTAGAAGGCACCAACGTTAAAGAAGGTAAAAAGATTATCGCCGAATCGGGTCTCACCGTCATCGCGGCTGACGATCTGAAAGATGGCTGCGTGAAGGCGGCCAAGGCGGCGGCAGAATATCGCAAAGCCAAAGGCTTGGCGCCACGTCCCGCATTGGCGGCACCGGCTGCTATCGCTTATATTCCCAAGGGTAAAGCGAAAAAATCGCCGGTGAAAGCCAAGAAATCGACGAAGGCGACCAAGGCGAAAGCCAAGCCAGCCAAAGTGACCAAAGTCAAGCCCGCGAAAAAAGTTGCTCCCAAAGTAAAAGCCAAGGCTGGCAAGGCCAAGCGCCGCTGATGATCGTGTAGGTCTTATTCACCGCACGTTGCACCCCGCACTCTGAACGCAAAGCGAACGAATTATGTCAGTTCTCGTCAATAAAAAGACCCGCCTCATCTGCCAGGGCATCACCGGAAAAGTGGGCACGTTCCACTCCAACGGCGCGATCAACTACGGTACCAACTTCGCTGGCGGCGTGACCCCAGGAAAAGGTGGCCAGACCTGGACCGCCGAGAACGGCAAGAATTTCCCGGTGTGGAACACCGTCGCTGAAGCGGTGAAACAAGGTGGCGCAACGGCCTCGATGATTTTCGTGCCGCCTCCTGGTGCTGCCGATGCCATCTGCGAAGCGATCGATGCTGGCGTCCCGCTGATCGTCGCGATTACCGAAGGCATCCCCGCGCGCGACATGTACATCGTGAAAAAGAAACTGGCGAATTCGTCCTCACGCCTGGTTGGCCCAAACTGTCCTGGCGTTATTACCCCTGGCGAATGCAAAATCGGCATCATGCCTGGTTACATTCATAAGCGTGGATCGACCGGTATTGTCAGCCGTTCTGGCACCTTGACCTACGAAGCGGTTTTCCAATCCACCGGCGCTGGCCTTGGCCAATCGACCTGTATCGGCATCGGCGGCGACCCGATCAAAGGCACTGATTTCATCGATGCTTTAGAACTCTTCCAAAACGATGACGAAACTAAATACATCATCATGATCGGCGAAATCGGCGGCGACTCCGAAGAAAAAGCCTGCGATTACATCCGCGCCCACGTGAGCAAACCAGTTGTCGGTTTCATCGCTGGTTCGCGCGCGCCCAAGGGCAAACGCATGGGCCACGCTGGCGCCATCGTCAGCGGCAACACGGGCACCGCCGAAGCCAAATTCGCCGCCATGCGCAAAGCCGGTGTGTTCATTGCTGAAAGTCCCGCGACCCTCGGCGAAACGCTGCTGATTGCGGCGGGAAAACGCTGAAGAGTAAAGTCGCGACAAGCATAAAGACGCGACGAGCATGTAACGTTAAAAGAATGGCGTTGGTACGTCGGCGTCCGTGGATGTGAGAAGCAGACAGCACGGTGGTGACGGTCTATGGCAAACGTCTATGCCAAACAATCTGGCAAGACAGGTTCATCACCACACCTTCCAGCGTCTAGACACTCACAGAATCACCAAGCTACCGTCGCCGCCATGCGCAAACCTGCTGCGGCATGGCGTTCCTGATAATAGCCGATTTCCGTTCCGTTACTGACGCTCGCGTCACTTAATGGTTGCCAGACATCATAGACTAAACTGAGGCCATAGCGCGCCGTCCGTTCATCACGTGGCAGCGATCCCCATTGGCAGCGTAGACCAACGCCACCTTGAACGACGGCGCGTACCGCGCGATCGGTGGGAAAGCGTGAGCCAGGCATGGTGATTTCTACGCTTTCTTCGCGTATTCCGCCACCGACGTAAACAAAAGGCGTGAGCTGAAAACTGTCACGTGGTGCCGCCCAGGCCACGTCGATGCCTACCAGCGGTTGGCGCACCACCACGTTATTGCCGTACCAGTCGACGCCTGGGTATTGGCCGAAACGATAATCGATCATGAATGCCGCACGATGACCGCTCACATCATTTAGCCAGTCGGTCCGCCATCGATACTGTAAGCCGAGTGCGTAGCCTTCGTATAATCCAAGGATGCCTTCGACCTCGGCTAATTGAGTTTGCGTCTTCGCTCCACCGCGCTGCCACATGAAGCCGACGCGACCAACTGTGGCCTTGGTGTGAACATCCGTGCCGCCTTCAAAAAACCATGCGCCGGCGCTGGTGCCAAACATCAGCCAGGTACCATCTTCATGTTCTGCTACAGCCTCAGCCGTTATGGACAACGACGATCCGCCGTTGAATTGTTGCCGCACTCCAAGCCAAAATGCGGCATCTCGTCCAGTGGCGGCTAAGAGCACGGATGCCATGCCTTGATATTCACCATCGGTACTACCAAGGGCTGCGGCTGAAAAATGCAGGCCGAGACGATGGTTAAGAAAATCAATAAAGTCTAAGTCTGGAATATATGCCCAGCCGCCAGCGACATAGGCCACTCCAGCAGAAGCGCGGTCTTCATACTTTACCGCCACACGCTCATAGCCCCACAAATCATGCCAAGCATTTTGAGCGTTCTCACCACCTAAATCTCCCGCGATACGAACACCCGCGCCACCTGCCACCCACGCCCGAGGAATTTCAGTAAAATTATGCCGATAACCTAGCGTCATGGTCAATTCATCGCTACGTAGCTCATCGCCTGGAAGCGTATCTAAATGGGTCAGCATGCTGTAATCGACTGCCATAACCCAATGCTCGCCGAGGCGCAGACCACCGTTAAATGAATTCGTGCGAAAGTCGTCGGTATTCTCTCCCAACTCACCACCGAAAGAATCATTGCCCCACACAAACCACGCCCCTGGCAACGTCCCAGGGCGTGGTTCTTCGGGCACTCCGGCAATGGCTCCCATCGCCGGATTTGCTAGCCCGATAGCCAAAGCGATTGCCGGCAGAATCCCGGACAACCTGCAGGTTGAGATGGATGTGAGCATAAGGAAATCAACGCCAGGTGTGCACCGAAGACGCGAAAACCGTGGTGGCTCTGCGTCATGACAAAGAAATGTCGTGAGCGCAGATTTTGACCTTCGCCATCGCGTCGCACTGCGACATTTGGCGTCCACCATCAGTTCCCGTATCGCAGGCTTCCAGCCCACGTCGGCTATGACCACCTTACCTCACGCTGACGATCATCGCCACGATCTGCTCATCTTGCTGAAGTATCAAATTGGCCACTCGCTGATATTAAGCTCCAATTTCAGCGTTTCTCAGGGATTTTAACCCTTCGACACTATTTCCAACCTTAGACGTGGTTGACCCACGATGACCTCTCCCAAACTCGCGCCCACCACTGGGGAATGCGCCATGAACACCTCTGCGGATCAACCGAGCAAACCGACGCTTTCGAATAGCGATGCGCCGACGCTTCCACCTAGCGCAGTGTCGCCAAGCAACGGCAGCACCGATGCAACCAATCGAATTAAATCTGGAACCCGCGCTGGTATATCCGATACGCAAGCAACGGTTCCTGCCATCGTTTCTGGCACGGCAGAAACACAAATCGCCGGACCGAATGGCCTGTCGGGAACTGACGCCACCACGCTGAACGTTGAGGGCGCAACAGCGACATCACGCGTCGCCAGTGGTTCGTATCACAACGAACGTTGGGGCGACTTCATACTTGGCACTCTGCTTGGACGCGGCGGAATGGGTTCAGTTTATAGCGGTCGTCAAGTCAGCCTTGATCGCCCGGTGGCAATCAAAGTGTTGTCGGAACATCTCTCAGGCAGTGAAGATTTTCGTAAACGTTTCTTGCTCGAAGCGCGGGCCGCTGCGCGCATCAATTCGCCACACGTCGTGCAAGTTTATTTCGCTGGCTCGCACAACGATATTGATTTCTTTGCCATGGAGTTCGTCGAAGGCACCGATCTCGCGAAAAAACTCAAAGATGGTTGGCGACCAACGCCAGCGGAATGTTTGACCCTCATCACCCAGGCCGTGCGCAGTTTGGTCGCGCTGGGTGAGCACAAGATTGTCCACCGCGACATCAAACCAGCCAATTATATGCTGACCACCAGCGGTCAGTTAAAGCTGATGGATTTCGGCTTGGTCAAATTTGCCACTGAATCGCACGGCTTGACCCAAGCCGGAACGGTAATGGGTACGGTCAACTATTTCAGTCCCGAACAAGGTCGTGGCGAAATTTGCGATCAACGCACGGATCTCTACGCCCTGGGCGTGATGTTCTATGAACTTCTTACCGGTAAATTACCGTTTACCGGTGGCGATGCGACGTCGGTTATTTATCAGCATATTCACGCTGAACCCAAGCCACCAAAGATTCATAACCCTGCGGTGACTGAGCCATACCAATCGGTGGTCTTAAAATGTTTAGAAAAGAATCCTGCTGACCGCTACCAGTCCGCTGCTGAATTGCTCGGCGATCTTGAGCGAATGGCTCGTGGCGAACATCCACTGTTTATTGGAAGCAAAAAATCGACGTCAGAAAATCTAGGGACAACGCCAAATCATCGTCGCCTGACACTGGCTGCGGCCGTCATAATTGCCGCGGTAATTCTTTCCATGGCGATTATCATGCGTCCAAGTCATCCGGTCGCCGTAGCCATCAGTGACCCACTACTGACGAGCGCTCCGATTCCGACTGCGCCGGTTCCTGCGCCGACCATCACTGCGTCTGCCGTTCCCACCTCACCCGCAACCGCTCCAGCGGTGGTTTCCGCACCGCCAATCGTGATCGCACAAGTGCCACAGGCCCCTGTGATCAGCGAACCGCCATCAATCAAACCATCTGAAAAACCGCCGATTATCGAAGCTCCGGTTGCGGCACCTGTCGTTCAGCCACCAGCCAAACCAATAGAGATACCTGCTCCACCGATTCCTCCCGTTGTCGTTGCCAGTATTCCACTACCAGCAGAAGCCCCAGCAAAAACCGTCACTTCACCAGCAATCAAAGCGCCGGTAGCCATCGTCGTTGAACCGCCACCCAGTGCTGCACCCGCTAAACCCGTTGAAAGCGAAGTAACCAAACCGTTACCACCACCAACGAATCCGGCTGCACCGATCACCGTCATTCAGCCAGCCAATAATCCACTGACCATCAGCACGCCCATACAAACAACGGTACGTATCGCCATTCCCACAGGTGATGCGCTCCTCCATGCGTCAACCTGGCTGTGGTGGTTAGATGGACCAAATGGGCATAGTGGGAGATTGTCCGCTCGCACCACGCGGGTTCCTGAAATCACCTGGACCGCACCGGCATTACCGAGCGAGGTGACTTTGCACGTCGCAGCGGTGGGAGTTGACCGCCAACTTTCCCTGCCGTTGAAAGCTGTGATCGCCACGAGCGAAGCGGCCACCACGCTCACACCATTTCTGCGTGCTCATTTTTCTGAAGAGCGACACGTTCAACGTTTACGTCCCGATCTTGACGGAAATTGGTGGCTGATCGATACCGATGCGGCCATGGTCAGTCGCAATTCGGCTGGGTGGTTATCAGGCGGCAGATTTTTACCCACCCCAGCGCCAACACGTCCCGTAACGGTTGCCACTTCACCTGAACGCATCGCGGTTCTGAATAGCGATCCCGCATCACTGATCATTTACGGTCGCGATAATTTAGCACAGCGAACCATCACTGGACTGCAACGCCCTACCGATGTCGTTGCCTTGAGCGATGGCACCTGGGCGGTTGCCGATATGCGTTTGGGCGGCGTGTTAGTATTCGATCAACAAGGCGTGCGCATTCGCACCCACGTACGCAGCGGCACTGGCGGCTGGGACTTACTGACCCGTTTGGCCTGTGACGGCAAGTTGCTGTATGCACTCGATAGCACCACGCCGGTCATCGCTGTTTTTGGCGACGAGGCACAACCCTTGGCGATGTGGCCACAGGATCGCGCTTCACGCCCTCTCGCTATCGCCGCTCAAGGCGGGCGCGTGTACGTGCTGTCGACCAGCGGCGCCATTCGCGTGCTTGATCCGAAGGGACAGCTCCTTCTGAGCATGCCGAGCGCCGTCGGTGCATTACCAGATGAAGCGCTTGGTGCGCCAAGCGATGTGACCGTTAATTCCCTCGGCGAAGTTTTTGTCTCGTATCCCGAACGCGAAATGCTTGCACGCCATTCAGCTGACGGAAAACAATTACATATTCGCCACGCACGCGCCTGGACTTGGCGCGCCTACGCCGCTGACGGCGCCAATCACCTCTATGCGCTTGATCCCGATCATCACCGCGTGGTGGTGCTCGATCAGGATGGCTGGCGACTGACCACGCTTGGCAAGGCCACCAAGCAAGGCGGTACTTTTGAGTCGCCGCTTGCGCTTACGGTTCATCCCGACGGCGCTGCGCTTGCCGTCCTCGATGAAAAAACTCGGCAAATTACCCGCTTTGATCTCACGAATAACTCCAGCCTGGTATTCGGTGGTGCCGGTAAAACTGACGGTCTGTTTGACGCGCCAGTGTCATTGACGATGGATCAAGACGGCCGCACCTATGTGCTTGATGGCGGTTTACACCGCGTGTCGGTGTTCGATGCCCAAGGACACTTTCAATGCCACATCGGGCGCTACGAACGCGGTGACGCGCCAGATCTGTTACGCGCGCCACGCTTAGTCGCCGTTAGCCCCGACGGTGCCAAAGTGTTTATCTATGACGAAGATGTTTCCTTGATTAAATCTTTTTCCCTCGATCACACCAATAATCACGTACGTCACCTTGGTAATTTCGGCGGCCGAGGCACTGCCCCTGGGCAGTTCACGCGCCTGAGCGGAATGAGCTGCGACCGCCGAGGCCGCCTGTACTGCCTCGATTACAAACGCGAAGATCTTCAAGTTTTCAACGTCGCCGCCAATGCGCCGACGCTGATCACCGGATTACGCGGCGAAACCTACGGCATACGAAAACTCCTATCACTCGCACTCAATCCCGAAGGCATCGCCTTCATCATTGGCGGCGATCAATTAACCGGACTACGCTGGCAGCCCTAAAACCGTGGAAGCCCGCCCTGGGCGTGGACACGGTCCGACTTACGGCTGTATGTTCCCGCACCATGCCAGTCACTGAATTCACTACCACGTTACCCGTCACTCCCGCAGTTGCCTTCGCTTGGCATGCTCGTCAGGGTGCGCTGCGTCGGTTGTTACCGCCGTGGCAAACCATCAGGGTTATCAGCGAACAGCCCACGCCCGGTGCTGACAGTATCGTTGCCAATGGTGGCCGCGTGGAGCTCTCCGTACCTGCCGGACCAATTCACCGACGCTGGGTAGCACGACATCAAGACTGCCAACCTGGGGAATCATTTACCGATGTGATGGAGCACGGCCCGCTCGCGCGTTGGGTCCATCAACATCGTTTCACCGCTGCGGCGCAAGGCTGCACGCTGACCGATCGCCTTGATTACGACTTGGGTTTTCCCGCTGGATTATTATCCGGCACTGTACGCCGTGATCTGACGCGCGTGTTTGCCTTTCGTCATGCACGCACGCGTGATGACCTTGCGCGACACACGGATTTCTCTGCTGCTCCATTAAAAGTTGCTGTCACTGGTGCGAGCGGTTTGGTCGGTTCCGCGCTCGTGCCATTTCTGACCACTGGCGGACATCAGGTGCGCACCATCGGACGTGGAAACGCTGATATTCGCTGGGATCCAGCCCTTGGATTATTAGATGCAGCCCCGTTGGACGGTGTCGATGCGGTGTTCCATTTATCTGGTGAAACCGTGGCGCAGCGTTGGACCGCTGCGGCGAAAAAACGTATTCTCGACAGCCGGGTGCAGAGCACCGCGCTCATCGCCCGCACCGTTGCCGCGATGAAACATCCGCCGCGCGTGCTGGTGGTCGCCTCTGGCATCGGCGCCTGCGGAACGCATGACGATGACGGCGAACGCGATGAAAATGCACCTTTTGGCAAAGATTTTCTCGCCGAGGTTTGTCGCGCATGGGAAGCCGCAGCTGATCCCGCACGTGCCGCCGGAATTCGCGTGGTGCATGTCCGCATCGGCATGGTGGTAAGTGCTGCGGGCGGCGCGCTCACCAAAATGTTGCCCGCGTTTCGCATCGGTGCTGGCGGTCCCATCGGTAGCGGTCAACAATGGCAGAGTTGGATTCAGCTCGACGATTTAATCGGCGTGCTCCAACGCGCGATGATGGACGATCGTCTCAGCGGAGCCGTCAACGCCGCAGTACCGCAAACGTTACGTCAGCGCGATTTCGCTCACACCATCGGTCGCGTGCTTCACCGCCCAACCTTCGCCCCGCTACCCAAAATCGCCGTGTCGCTGATGTTCGGCGACATGGGACGCTCATTACTACTGAGCGGAATCCGCGCAAAACCAGCCAAACTGACGGCGCTTGGTCATCGCTGGAGTTTCCCCGAATTTGAAACTGCGCTGAAGTTTGAGTTGGGTCGATGAACGCGGCCAGCATGTAAATTAACGAATAGGTCTAAATAGTCCTTGAATTCGCTTATGTGATTTATACGGTCCGTTAAAACCCAAACGGAGGACCTCGTCATGTCGCTCAACGTCAACACCGTGATCTTAGCTGGCCACCTTACCCGCGATCCAGAGATGCGCTCGCTCGTTGGTGAAAAAGTGGTGGTCAATTTCTCGCTCGCGATTAATCGCCGCTACAAAGGGAACGACGGAGAAATCAAAGAAGACAGTACCTTTGTCGACTGCGAAGCCTGGGGCCGCACCGCCGAACTGGTTGGTCAATACCTCGCCAAAGGCAGCGCGGCTTATGTCGAAGGCCGACTTAAGCTCGACAACTGGCAAGACAAAGATGGCAAGAATCGCAGTCGCCTTAAAGTGGTCGTCGAAAATGTTCAGTTTGTCGGCCCACCAAAATCAAAAGGCGCAACATCGACCACCGATGCCGCTGAACCAGTTATGTCTGGAGCTGCTATGTCTGGAGCTGCTATGTCTGGAGCAGCTATGTCTGGAGCGACAAGCGCGCCCGGAGCACCCCGAGCTTCCGCCGCCCCACGCATTGCCGGACGTCCCGCCGCCGGACACGACGAACCGCCATTCTGATAAAATGGCTCTGATTATTTCGTGTGAGTCCTTGGCTGATCGAATACGCCAACATCCGGCGATAAGACAAGCGCCGCACGAAAAATACCGAGTCACCAAAAGTGATAAAAGAACACCTGGCAATTGGTCGTTGCCAGGTGTTTTCGTTGTTCCCGGACGACATCAAACTATTTGACTGCTCTTGCCAGCTTAAGGGTGACGACTAGCGTGCCGCCCATGATTCATGCAGCCGTCGTTGTCGTGGTTACCTCCTAATCCCAGCGCTGGCCTCTGCCAAGCGTGCGGGGCGGCCAATCGGTCGCCCCGCAGTCGTTTAAAGTCTCGTCATCAATTCAAGGAATGTCTATGAGTCTTGATCTGCCCAAATCCTACGACGCCAAACTGGTCGAGCCTGATGTTTACCAACGCTGGGAAAACGCCGGCTGTTTCAAAGCAGGCGCGGGAAAACGCGGGAAAACGCCGTACACCATCGCCATTCCGCCGCCCAATGTGACCGGCGTTCTGCATATGGGCCACGCGCTGAACAACACCTTACAAGACACCCTGATTCGCTGGCGGCGCATGCAGGGTCACGACACGCTTTGGCAACCCGGTACTGATCACGCTGGCATCGCGACCGAATCGGTGGTCGCCAAACAGATTCAAGAAAACCAAGCCTTCATCGACGAACTCAAAGACGCCAATATCGCTGCCGAAAATCCACCGGACGTGGTCGCCTCAAAGACCGCCACGGGCTACGATCGCGACCGTTTTGGGCGCACGGCGTTTCTCAAAGCCGTGTGGTATTGGAAAGCGAAATCGGGCGGCGCGATCATCAATCAACTTCGCATACTCGGTTCGTCCTGTGATTGGTCACGCGAACGTTTCACCATGGACGAAGGCCTTTCAAAAGCCGTGCGCACCATGTTTGTCAAACTGCACGACGCGGGTCTGATTTATCGTGGCACGCGCATGGTGAATTGGTGCCCCGTCCAACGCACCGCACTATCCGATGACGAAGTCGAGCCGATCGAGAAGAACGGCCATTTATGGAAACTGAAATACGCCATCGTCGAAACGAAAACGTCTCAGGTCCAAAGTTCTGAAAATGCTGAGGCTGATCTCGCCACCGGCGGCGGGCAATACATCATTGTTGAAACCACTCGTCCCGAAACATTTTTTGGTGACACGGCCGTGGCGGTTAATCCGCATGATCCACGTTATGCGCATTTGATCGGGAGAATGGTTCGCCTGCCCATCATCGGACGGGAAATTCCCATTGTCGGTGATGAACATGCGAATCCTGAAAAAGGTTCTGGCGCGGTAAAAATCACGCCAGCTCACGACCCCAACGACTACGAGGTTGGCAAACGGCATAACCTGCCGCTCATACGCGTCATCGACTTCGATGGCACCATGACCAAAGAAGCCGCACACTATGCTGGCCAAGATCGTTTTGTTTGCCGCAAAGCCTTATTGAAAGAATTTGAAGCCAGTGGAGTCCTGCTCGGTGCCACCGATATCATGCACGCGGTTGGCCATAGCTATCGCTCTGGTGTACCGATCGAGCCCATGGTGACGGAACAGTGGTTCGTAAAGATGGCCCCCCTCGCCGAGCGTGCGGTGAAAGAAACACGCACCGGCAATGCCGGTGAACCCGCACGCCTTCATTTCCATCCCGATCGCTGGGGGAAAGTTTACGAACATTGGTTGGCGAATGTTCGTGATTGGTGTATTTCACGCCAAATTTGGTGGGGCCATCGCATTCCCGCATGGCACTGTGCGACGTGTGGCAAAGCAACGGTCGCCATCGCTGCACCTACGACGTGTACGCACTGCGGCTCGGCTTCACTCACCCAAGACCCTGATGTTCTCGACACGTGGTTCAGCTCGGCATTATGGCCGTACTCGACTCTTGGATGGCCTGATTGGGAAGCTGCCGCGAAGCATTATTTTCCGACCAACACGTTAGTCACCGATCGTGGCATTATATTTTTCTGGGTTGCACGTATGGTCATGACGTCGTTGTTTGCCAACGACATCCGGCCATTTAATGACGTCTACATTCATGGTACCGTGCTTGATGAACGTGGCGATAAAATGTCGAAATCTAAAGGCAACGGCATCGATCCCATCGTGATGATCAGCGGCGGATCGCAGATGTACCTGAAAAAACAGTACGACTGCCCAGGCTACGGCGCCGACGCGGTGCGCTACACGCTATTGGACATGACCACCGAAGGCCAAGATCTCAAACTATCGCCAGTCAAATTTGAAACCGGGCGTAATTTCGCGAACAAAGTTTGGAACGCAGGCCGATTCTTGCTGATGAATTTGAGTGAGCGCCCATTACCAACACCCCCAACGGCAGAGGCGTTAGCCAAGCTCACGCTCGGCTTCCCCGAACGCTGGATCCTCGATCGCCTACAATCCGCTATCGACGAATGTACAGTCGCACTGGATGGCTGGCGCTTCAACGATTACGCTAATGGTGGTTATCGCTTCTTTCGCGATGATTTATGCGATTGGTATTTGGAATGGGCTAAACGCGCATTCAAGAGCGGCGGTGAAACCGCAGACGTTGCATCACAGGTTATCTCTTACTGCTTCGATCGCGTACTCCGCCTCCTGCATCCCGGCATGCCCTTCATTACTGAATATCTTTGGCAACAATTACAGTCGACCGTCGGCGGCACGCCGTGGTCCGGCAAGTATTTGATGACCGAACCATGGCCAGAACCGGTCAGCATACTGCGTTCCTCTGGCGCCGGTGAAGCAATGAGCGAACTCCAAGAAATCGTCAGCGCCGTGCGCAACGTTCGCAACCTCGTCAGCCTTGCTGACGGTGTCGCTCTTGCCGCGACGCTCGCCACCCTGGACGCCAACAACGCTCAAACCCTTGATGCGAACCGCGATTTCATCATCGACCGCGCCAATTTATCTGCGCTCACCATCGCAGCCAACGCTGCGAAACCGCCACAATCGGTGACCACCGTCGTTGGTTCACTCAAAGTCCATATTCCGCTCTCCGGATTGGTCGATCTCGGCAAACTCAAAGATCAACTCAGCAAGCGCGCACAGGGAGTCGAAAAATCCATCGCCGGTAAACACAGTCGACTTGGCAACGCTGACTACATCGCCCGCGCTCCCGCGCAACAAGTCACGGATACTCGTGATTTACTCGCGAAGGAAGAAATTGAGCTGGCGAATCTACAGGAAACACTGGCCGGGCTTTAACGGATCAAGACAACCAACCACTGGATTGAACAAGAGAAACGGAGGAACGGAGGAAAACAGAATCCTATGTGCTGGAGAAATGACGACGAGGCAAGCTGATCACTTCGTGGCTGTTCTCCGTTCCTCCGTTCCTCCTGTTCAATTTTTCCTTCTTTGTGAGAGGTTTCTTAGCCGTCTTTCGCCACTGCGCTCAATCCGCTGAGGACAAAACTTGCGCCCGGCTTATGCGCGCTGTCTAAACGCAGCGTAGCACCATGCGCTTCGGCAATCGCTTTGGCGAGATGTAAACCGAGTCCGGTTCCTGCAGCGCGATTGGTGGTAAATGGTTCGAATAATCGCGCGGCTAACGCTGGATCAACGCCTGGGCCATTATCGCTGACACGCAATCCATCGGCTTGTAAGACGATGGTCACCACGCCCTGATTTTCAGGTTTCATCGTCTGGACCGCTTGGATGGCATTCAGCAGCAAATTCATCAGTAACTGTCGCATGCGAGCGGGATCTGCCGTTACGGTACTGGCTCCCGTGATCGCAATTTCTGCGCCTGCGTGTTCGGCTTGTCGCCGCAGTAAACGCGCAACATCTTCGGCGACCTCGCGCAAATCACAGCGCTGCGGAGTCACCTGCATACCTTTGGAAAACGCCAGTAATTCATCGACGATCAAGTCGAGGCGTTCGAGTTCTTCCATAATTAAACGCACACCAGGATCATCGCCAGTACGTCGCGCGAGCAGCTGTACCGTCAGACGAACGGCAGATAATGGATTGCGCACTTCATGCGCGATCGTCGCGGTGAAAGTGCCCAGCGTTGCGAGTCGTTCATCCTGGCGATGTTGACGATCTAGTTCGCTCAAACGTTTGCGCATGAGTTCCAGCTCATGCGCCAGTTGCAGAAATTCGCCCGACCCCACTGGCTCAACCGCGCGCTCAAAATCACCAGCGCCGATAATGCGCGCCGCGCCTGCCAGTCGTTCAACCGGACGCGCAAATTGTCCGGCAAGCCACCAAGCCACTAACCAAAAGGCAAGCGATCCGGCGACAATCATGATCAACGTGCCGATAAAAACCGCGCGCGAGGCAGCCAAATAGGTGTCTGAACGGAAATCGACTTCGACGACTTTCCCTGCTTCCGCAACTTGCACCGTGCCAGGACGCGGTTCGGACAGCGCTGGCAACACACGAAACTGATAGCCCGTCAAAGCGCGCATCTTTTCCACCACTTCATCGGTCAGCGGAAATCCGCCTTGCGCTAAAACGCGACCAACCGAACGCGCGGAATCTTGTGCCTGCATTTTCATCGCATGATCAAGCCAACGCCAAGCAATCATCCCCATGACCACGGTCAGCACTAAATGGACCGCGACAAAGCCAATGAGCAGTCGGTTGCGCGTTCGCATGTTAAATGTTCACGGCAGTGAAAGTCCGAGAGTCATCACTGAACGCTCACTGCCGCGCGTCCTGCGACTCCAACCACGCAAGAAATCCGCGCAGCGCCTGTCCACGGTGACTGCGCGCGTGTTTGTCGTCCGCACTCATCTCTGCGACCGTAACGCCAAGATCCGGGACCATCACGTATGGATCGTAGCCGAAACCGCCGGTTCCGCGTCGCTCGGCACCATGTTCGCCGGCAAAAACGCCAGACCACGTCAGCGGCGGCAGTCCTGGGCGAGCGAGTGCGATCACGCAGCGGTACTGCACGTACTTATCGCTCTGCGTTGCGAGCTCAGCGATCAACTTGCGGTTGTTGGCTTCGTCATCGCAGGGAATTCCGGCGTAGCGCGCGCTGTAAACGCCGGGACGCCAGCCCAGCGCGCGTGCCTCAATGCCGGAATCATCGGCCAAGGTCCACATGGCGGTGGCCTTCAAGCCCGCTTCCGCTTTGAGAATCGCGTTGGCCTCAAAGGTCGTTCCGGTTTCGTCCACCTCTGGGTCGTAGCCGATGTCGACCGGCGCAACGACCGAGATCCTGACCGGGGTCAGGATCTCGCGTAGTTCTTTCAGTTTTTTCTGATTGCCGGTAGCAAGCAGCAGACGACCAGGAATCACGGGGTTAACCACGGTCTACGGCTTGCTACGCGGGCGATCTGGTCGCTCAGCGACGGACGGCAGGATTAGGCACGATCAAGTTGGTGCCTGGTGGGATGCCGTTCTTCAGTTTGTCTTTATCGGCTAAGTCATTTCGCTTGACCAGCCATTCAACCGTCGTGTTGAAATGTTTGGCCACCGAGGTCAGCGTGTCTTTCGGTCCGGTGGTGTAATAAATTTCACCAGCATCAGCGACGCGTTGATTATTATTTCCGCCGCCACCCGATCCTTCGACGATGAAAGCATGACCCTGCTTATCTTGGACAACTTTCATCGACTGGCGCCCTTCACCGCAACCGGCGAAAACCAGGACAGAGGCTACGGACAATGAGGTAAGGAGTTTGCGCATGGGCGGGATGCTAAGCACGCGTTCAGCGCGATACAAGAGGGCATCAGCAGCCTACAGCGATGAATATCACTTGGCAGCACTTCGAAGATTCACTTTTGACCAATACCACCCGACGACAGACGAGCGCGTCAAAACGCTATTTCAACGCGTCATTCAACGCCGCGCGCATGCGCGTTTGGGCCTCGGCCAAGGGATAGGTCGTGAACACCTGCGGCGCTACGCGGTTGGCTTCTTCGGGCGCACCGGCAGCTCGCTTGAGATCAACCACCACCCACCCCAAGCGATTGGCTGAGCGCATCAACAGTTCGCGACGTTCGGTCGCCTTTGCTTGCAAGTGTTCGTCGACGGGAAGCGGTGGCAGCGCCATCACCAAACGTGGGGATATTCCCAAGCGTTCACAGCGCGTGCGGACCAAACCTAAGACGCGTTCTTCTTCCTCTGACCAGGCGCCGCCGTGCAGCGTTTGATTGCCTGGGCACCAGACGATGGTGCGCGGATAGCGTTGCTGCAGATCACCCGCGCTGTCAGCTAAAACACTGGATAATGCCACTAAAACCGCGTGCTGCGGATAACGTTCATCCAGCGCTACGCGGGCGTCGGCGTCGATTCCATCCCACACTTTATTGCCGAGGGCTTCCAGCGGATCACCAACCAGCACGGCCCGACCCGTCGGACGAACTCCACCGGCGTCCAACGCCGACCACACCCGTTCCTCGCGAGATCCACGTCGGCGATCTTGCAGCACCACCGCCTGACCTTGAGCATCCACCGGAAAGCCATTTTCTAAACGCGCCAACGGCCACGCCTCACGCGCATCGGCGATGCGCAACGATATCGGGAAATTGCCTTTATTCAGAGCGACCTGCGCCTGATGCACGCCAATGTCAGCCGGTAAAGGCAAGAGTCCGCTGATGCTGTCAGCGCTGGTGGGCAGCGTAAACGGCATGGGATCTTGACCAGCCCAACCGATGGTGCCGGTAGCACCTGCGCGTTTCACCGGCAAAGCAAACGCGACGTTACGCACCTCTTCACGATAGGCGACGACGGGCCAATGCGTGAACTTCGGGTCGGGCCAAATGCGCACCCCAGGAGCCGTCGACGGACTGGGCGGAATCGCCGCGACTACCGGCGCAACCAACGGTATGGAAACCACCGAATTTGGCGCAGGAACAGCCGCTTCACCTGCAATGAGCGACCCCAGAACGACACTCGAAATCAGGAGAGCACGGATCATAACGGAGGAGCTTGTTCGTTTGAGAACCATGAGCAACGGCAGCCTTCTTTAAGCTTTTCTGAGTCCACCAACAGAAAATCAGACATTCGCAGTTAGGCATAAAGACCGCGATGAAGACCAGAACCTTACGGCAAAACCCAGGTGGCGCTGAGCGGCGCTCGTCAACGGTCAGCAAATCTTGTGCTGCCGGACACGCATCCAGCAGACGGTCGAGTCGCTCCGTCGCCGCTTGCACATGTAGATCTGCTTCGCGCAAACG
>JAYVSL010000150.1:0-13144 GCA_043775355.1 Planctomycetota bacterium | reverse complement strand
ATTGGAGAACTCTCATGAATGATGTCGCCCAAATCGAAGCCGAGATCGCACACTTCCGCCGCGAGATCGCCGTCGCACGCGCTGAAATTGGCAAAGTCATCGTCGGCCAAGAACGCGTGGTCGAGGGAGTCCTGACCGCTTTATTATGCGGTGGACACGTGTTGCTCGAAGGCGTACCAGGGCTGGGGAAAACCGAACTGGTCAAAGCGTTATCGCATGCCTTGGATTTGCAATTCAAGCGTATTCAATTTACTCCTGACTTAATGCCCGCCGATATTGTCGGCACCACCATGATGAGCTCGACCGCTACTGGCGGCTATCATTTAGAATTCCGTCGTGGACCGATTTTCACTCAGTTACTGCTCGCTGACGAAATCAATCGCGCCACGCCGAAGACCCAATCGGCGCTGCTGGAAACCATGCAAGAAGGTTCGGTCACCACTGGCGGAACTACGCATCAATTAGTTCAGCCGTTCATTGTTTTGGCGACGCAGAATCCACTCGAACAAGAAGGCACCTATCCTTTGCCAGAAGCGCAACTCGACCGCTTTCTGTTCAAGTTCGAAGTGCCCTTCCCAACGCGGGCAGAACTTAACGAGATCGTCAGTCGCACCATTCTTAAGGCCTCTCTAGAAA
Source organism: Planctomycetota bacterium (assembly GCA_043775355.1). Classification (GTDB taxonomy): domain Bacteria; phylum Planctomycetota; class UBA11346; order UBA11346; family UBA11346; genus BOG-1363. The sequence goes on along the minus strand of JAYVSL010000150.1, from coordinate 12,508 downwards.
TTAATAAAGTCATGGACGGCGAGCGAATTTTACATCTACGCCGCGTGCTCGACAAAGTCGTGGTCGCCGACGGAGTGCGCGATTATGCCGTGGGAATGGTTATGGCCACGCATCCGCAAGGCGGCAATGCGCCCGATAAAGTTCGTCGTTTTGTCCGTTGGGGCGCGTCGCCGCGCGCGGCCCAGGCGTTGGTTCGCGCCGGTCGAGTACGTGCGCTGATGCAAGGGCATGCCCATTTGTCGTGTGCTGATGTGCGCTATTTCGCTGCCGAAGTCCTGCAACATCGCGTCATCCTGAATTACGATGGCCAAGCAGAGGGAATCAGCGTCGCCAACTTACTGCAAGAAATCCTCGCTGAATTACCGGAAGCAGGCGCGACATGATTCCTGCGCTGAGCGGAAATGCTTCGGCGCGCGGCGCTCGGTTGACCAATCTGCTGGAAAACCAGTTAGTCGCGCTGTTGGAGAAACTCCGCGTCCAATCCGTGCGCAAAGCCACCAGTCGCGGACGTGGTGATCACCTTGCCGGTCGCGGCGGTGCTAGCACCGACTTTGCTGATTACCGTGATTATGCTCCTGGCGATGATTTACGCTTTGTCGATTGGAATATTTTCTCACGCCTGGAACGCCCGTATCTCAAGCTTTTTCGGCGCGAGGAAGAGCGTCACTTAGTGATCGTCATTGATGCCAGCCGCTCTATGCGCTTCGATGATAAATTACTGCGCGCACGCGAACTGGCGGCGGCCTTCACCGTCTGCGGACTCCACGGCAACGACCGCGTCAGCGTGTGGGCAACTGGCGGCGCTGGCGAAGCCTGTCGCTTCGTGCCGGCACGTGGACGCGCCAGTATGCGCCGTGCATTTACCGCCATCGAAGGAATTGCTGACGCCACTGGTGCTTTGCCGATTGAGCGTGGTCTTGATGACCTTTGTGCGCGCCATCGCGGTCGTGGCATCGCTGTGGTGCTTTCGGATTTTCTCACCGATGGTGATCTCAAACGCAGCCTGAATTTGCTGGCTGCTGGCGGACTTGAACCGGCGTGTATTCAAATTTTAGCAGCGAGCGAAATTGATCCCGATGTTACCGGTGATGTACGCATGGTGGATTGTGAAAGCGACGGCGTGCTTGATGTTTCGGCGGCGGGAGACTTGTTAACGTTGTACCACGATTATCGTCTGCGCTATCAACGACAATTATCTGAATGGTGCACCGCGCGTTCCGGTCGCTTTCTTTCCATCAGCGCAGCTGACCACGTCGGTACATTCATCAGCGACGTTCTGCGTCGTAAAGGATGGCTGGCATGAACATGCTCGGCTTTCATGCCGCCACTGCCGCGTGGTTAGCCGCGCTCGCGATTCCATTGATCGCCGTTTATTTTCTCAAGCTCAAACGCGCGCGCGTCGAACTGCCGTCGCTGGTCTTGTGGCGTCAGGTGATGAACGATCAGCGAGTCAACGCCCCGTTTCAACGCTTTCGCCGCAATTTATTATTATGGCTGCAATTACTCGCGCTCGCTTTGCTGGTACTCGCCGCGATGCAGCCGTTTATTCACGGTGGCGCTGAACGTCTCGACCGGTTGCCGGTATTGATTGATGTCAGTGCCAGCATGGGCGCACGCACGGTCGCCAAAGGTCCAACCCGACTCGACGAAGCGCGACGTAAAGTTCAGGAACTGATCGACAACCTTGGTCCTGGTCAGCAACTGAGCTTGATCGCGATGGGCCAAGACGCGCGTCGGCTTACTGGTTTCAGCGACGATCGTCGCGAATTATCGCAAGCACTCACCGCGCTCACGGTTGATGACGTCGCGGCAAATCCCGCAGCGGCTTTACAACTTGCCCAGGCCATGGGGCGCAGCACCCCGTTCCCCCGCGCGCTGTTGGTCAGCGATGGCAACCTGCCAGAAGTGGTTGATGCCGATCTCGCATTTCATCTCGACTACCTCCGTGTGCCGCCAGGTGGCGCCAACCTGGGCTTGACCGCGTGCAGCGCCCAGCGGCGCGGCGATGGGCGCTGGGAAGTATTTGCTGCGGTCGAAGGCTCAGCGCTCGCCACCGGCAGCGCTACTTTAGAGCTGCGACACGGTGACCAATTGCTTGCCAGCCGCGCGGTGGCGCCTGGGCCATCCGGCCTTGAACGTTTGTCATTTCGTGTTGATGGCAGCGCCGCGAGCGAACTGGAATTTCGCTTAATTCCTGACGGATTCGATGCCTTAACGGCTGATGATCATGCTTACCTAGCGCTGCCAGCATTGCGTCCCGTGCGGGTTTTCGTCGCACCAGGATTAACCACTTGGCGACGTGCGCTGGCCGCACAAGCCGACGTGGTGATAATCGACAGCGCCACCGCCGAAGTCGATTTGGTGGTCAGTGACAAAGTCGCTGATTTGCTGCGCCCTGCGCTCATCCATCTGAGCATCGGCGTATTGCCGCCAGAAATATCTGATGAAGTCACCGTGCAAAATGATGGCGGCAGTAAAGTGGTCGACTACCGCAAAAGCGATATGTTGCTGACCCATGTTGCGTTGGACGATCTCTTAATCAGTCAGCGTATTTCGTGGACGCCCACTTCCGGCGAAAAAGATCTTGATAGCAAAGGCTTCATTGTCTTGGTGCACGGCGATCGCGGCCCCCTCCTTTTACAACGAGCGCGTGGTGTCGGCATGGATTACCATCTGCTTTTCCATAGCGACCAATCGACCTTACCTTTCCGCCTCGGCTTTCCGGTATTGGCTGGCAATGTCGTCGCACTCACTCTTCGTGCAGGCGGTCAAGACGAAGTCGTCGGCGCACATACCGGATTATTGCCAGCATTAACCGCAGATCCCGATCACAGTGTCGAGGTACAGCGCCCCGATGGCAGCCATGCCTCCATGCTTGCCGATCACGCTGGCTTGGTGCGCGGCATCGCTGCACCACGCGCTGGTTTTTATCGTCTACGCGATAGTAACCCAGCAACCAACGCCAACGCCAACGCCAACGCCAACGCCAACGCCGCACTAGGTGCCAGCTTGATTGACCGTCGTGAAACCCAATTAACCGCCGTCGATCACGTTCAAGTACGCGAAGTCGCGGTCACCGCCGGCGATAGTGCGCCGAGTGAATATGGTCTGTGGCGCCTATTGGCGTTGTTCGCGTTGGTGATCGCACTCTGCGAATGGTGGTACGGCCATCGACGACCATTAGTAGGAACGTCTTCATGAGCGCAGTCCTCCGACAATTTGCATTATTTCGAATTTTCGCGCTGACGGCACTGGCGGTATGCGCTCTCCAGATCATATCGGGCGCTGAGCAAAATGCCGCACCGGTGGTCGATGGATTATCTGCCACCATCAGCACACCGCTGATCATGCCGCGAACCAACGCGCCCTTTCCGCTTAATGTAACCATCAAATGGAACGGTCGTAGTTTGCGCGAGGGCTTTCTCCAAGTGCAAGTATATGATGGAAATCAGCCGCTGTGCCATTGGCAGAGCGACGTACTGGCGCTGAGTAACGGGGAACGAACCAGTGCGATCTTATTGCCGCCGATGTCGCTTGATCGCGATAACGATACCCTCGATATCCGTGTTGGTTGGATTGAAGGAAGCACACATCTGGCCCTTGGCACGCGCAAGATAATTTTAAGAACTGGCAGGGAGCACAGCCTGACGCTTGCGTTGTGTCTTCCGCCGACCGCGCTCAATCCTGATAAAGGTATTTTATCAAAAATATCGCTCGAACGGTATGCTCCGGAACGCCGAGACGATAACGATAAAACCATCAAAGAAGACGCGTCTCCACAGCAGCAGTCGATATCATCAGGACTACACACCGTGCCTACGCGGATGACGGTTGAGAACTTGCCAGAGGCGGCCTTAGCGTGGTGCGCCTATGATGTGGTGGTGATTGCGGGCGATAATCTCCTCAAAATAAAAGCACGGCAGGTGCAGGCACTCGAACAATGGGTACGTGCTGGAGGTTCATGCTGCTTGCTGCCCGATGGACCGATGGCTTCTGCGATGAATGACTTATTGTCGCGAATCGCTCAGGAAAATAGCGCCGTTCCATTCGACCGCAGCTTTATCACTGCGGCGACAGCTCCAGCTGAACCTATTCGCTTTCACTGCGGTCTTGGACGCGTGGTGGTGGCACCTTGGATCACTGACACCGACGACGATGAACGCCGCGATGAAGCGGCATGGCGAAAAAACGCGGCGTTCCTTTGGCAAGTGCGCAACGATCATGCCGCAAATCTGAATAATTCCCCAACCTGGGATTCGGCGGACTTCGACAAACTAGCAGGAAGCAATGTAAAGCCGCACGACAGTAGGACGAATTATTCATCCAATCGTCCGTTCGATGCACCGAAGCTCCAACTATTTCCACAACTGATCGACATGCTGTGGCCTGAACGAGTGGAAGTCATTCCCTTCAGCATTATCTTGCTCATCTTCGGCATTTTCGTACTGGCGATCGGCCCAGGCGACTGGTGGCTCCTTGGCAAGCTCCGCGCTCGTCGCTTCACGTGGTTATTATTTCCGACGATGGCCATCAGCTGCACCTGGTTCACCGTATGGATGTCGCGCCAATACCTGGGCGGCAATGATCAGACCCAACATTTACAGGTCATCGATCTGACCACCGATGGCAATACTCTGCGGCGTAATCATTTTGAATTGCTCTTCACCGGATCGAGCAAAACCGTAGCGGTTGACGAGCACGATGCATTATGGACGTCGCTTGGAAGTCAGTCATATGATCGGTATGGTCAATACGGCTATCAACAACCTCTAAGTCGGAATCAACGCTATCAATCCGATTCTGAAAATTCGATTGTTCCTCATTATAGTGGCAACCTCCCTGGGCACTATCGCGTCGAACAAAGCGTAGCGCAGTGGACGCCGGTTTTACGTCGCGAGCTTTCCTTTACGCCCATTCCGCTGCCGTGGACTATGCCCACCGCCAACATCACGCGACCAGAAGATGTCGCCGCCGCGACTGCCGCCTGGCGCAATTCCGCTGGGCCATTGAGCGCCGTATTCGTACTGCGTAACGGGAAAATCAGCGAGAACCTTGGTGATGAAAGCATTCTGCAACGGCGCGGTATTAGACCTCAAGAATCATATAACTACAATTCAGCTGTGGTACCCTTCAAGGACTGGCTAACACCAATGTGCAGCCATCCCACCAACGGCTGGTTCGCGCTGTCATCCGCCATGTCGCCAGCAGGCGGTGCGACCTATGATGATCTTGCGCTGTGCGATCCCAGCGATCCCAACCAATTTTTAGTTATCTTTGCGGCTCGACGCGACGACACCTTATGGGTGATGCGTTGCCTGTATCGCAACGCCACGCTGCGGCCAGCGGCCCAACCTTCTCGTTAACGCGGAGCGCACCATGTCTTTCGTCACCATCGATAATTTATGGGTAACATACGGTAGTTTCGTTGCGGTCAGGGGCGTTTCTTTCGCCATTCCCAAAGGTGAGTTGTTCGGCTTCATCGGTCCCAATGGCGCGGGGAAATCATCAACCATCAAAGTTCTCGCCACACTGGTCAAACCGTGGAAGGGCACCGTCACGATCAATGGCGTCAACGTCGCCAAAGACCCCGCCGCTATCCGCCGCAATATCGGTTATGTGCCGGATTTCTTTGGTGTTTATGAAGACCTGACGGTGCGTGAATATCTGCACTTTTTTGCCGCTGCGTATCGCATCCCCAGCAGCAAACGTACGTCGTTGGTCAAAGATGTTCTGGCGCTGACCGATCTGTCCGACAAGCACGATGCGCCGGTCGATGGTCTTTCACGAGGCATGAAACAACGCTTATCGATTAGCCGCGTGCTGCTGCATGATCCTGAACTGCTTTTACTCGACGAACCCGCTTCTGGACTTGATCCACGGGCACGCATTGAAATGCGTGAATTACTCAAAGAGCTGCAACGCCTTGGAAAAACCATCATTATTTCGAGTCACATCTTACATGAGCTGGCGCAACTCTGCACGCGCATCGGCATTATCGAACAAGGAAAAATGATGGCCGAAGGTTCGATCGATGAAATCTTTCGTCGCCTGCAATTGTTGCGCGTGGTGCATATCCAAGTGGTCAATTCCAGCGATGCGCTGATCACCGCCATCGCCGCATTACCTGGCGTGGCGAGCGTCGAACCGCAGGCCGATCGCTTGGCCATTCAACTCCGTGAAGGCGAAGTCGCCGTCGAAGATTTACATTCCGCAATAGTTGGATTGGGCGCGCGTCTACGCATGTTCCAGCCCGAAGCCCTCGATATGGAAACCGCCTTTATGAAACTGACCGAAGGTAAAACGGCGTAGTCGCTGAATCGTCAACCGACGAACACATCATATGCACCTAGCGCTCCCCTTTATGCCGTCGTTGCTTGCCAAAGAACTCATTGAGTTGGCGGCGGTGCGGCGGACCTATGTACTGCGCACGCTCTATGCCGTCGGTTTTTTCGCGGTCTTTCTGGTCACCTCTTACCGCCAGTTGGTCGCGCTTGATGCCGGTGAGATGGGCATATTGGGAACTGGCGGAAGCCTTTTTAACAGCCTGATGATGCTGCAGTTTTGTGGCATTTATCTATTCCTGCCTTTGTTAGTCGCTCCGTTGGTGTGCGAAGAAGACGAGCGTGGCACCCTCGACCTGCTAATGGTGTCTGGGATTTCGCCGCTGGCGTTTCTCTTACAGAAATTGTTCTCGCGATTAATCGGCATGGCCAGTTTTCTGTTGCTGGCACTGCCCATTGGTGGCATGGCGTACGCTCTGGGTGGCGTCAGCGAAACTCAGATTATTGCCGGGGTAATCAGCCTTTCACTCTGCTGCCTCCAAGTTGGCAGCGTCGCGTTATGGTGCGGTGCTCGGGCACATGGTACGATGAACGCAGTGGCGAGCGCATATTTGTTGGGACCAGTGATGTTGTTCATTGTCGCGCCAGTGGCCAACCTCATTCCGATGTTATTATCCTCTGTTATTTTTGAACGCGAGTGGTCCCAAGGTGGCTTTATCATTCCCATGTCGCTCTACTACACTGCCCAAGAATACTCGGCGAGAAAAAGTGTTCTTGGGACCAGTGAAATGCTGCTCGCCGGTCTGCCGATTTTTCTATCCGCAATTGGTTTTGTGATCTTGGCATGGCGCGCTTTGTTACATCGCCGCACGACCATGTCGCCCACTATGCGTCGGCAAATGCAGATTTACCGACCAGGAGTCCAATTCGAACGGCATCGTCGTCAGCGTGTCGTCGCTATGGCAGCAGATCTTGAAACGCTGCCAGATATAAACCCCTTGGCATGGCGCGAGCTTCGCCGCACGCCACTGTTTCGCGCTGAGCATCGGAGTCGTTCGATACTGGTATTAGTCGTGCTCGTTACCCTTACCGCGCTTTTTCTCTTAGCGACTGCTGGCAACAACCCGTCTCACGTTATCAACACAACATTTACCGTGTTCGCACATGGTGTTTACCTGACGGCGATTCCCCTCATCGCTATCGTCGCTGCGGGACTGATGAGCGGCGAACGGAAGCGGAATAGTTTAGAGATTCTCTTGCTCACTCCGCTCGCTGGTCACGACCTCATCAACCAAAAACTAGCCGGCTGCCAACGTTTGATTTGGCTCGCAATGACCCTCATTACTTTATTCGCTGGGATCATATTCCTGGCAGCATCAACAGAACCGACCGCGTGGCTTCGTTTACCGCTCACGATCATCACCGCCTGGGTGTACTTCCACCTCACCATGTGGGTCGCTATGGCCGTCAGCCTGCGCATGCGCGTACAAACCCAAGCCACCATCACCATCTTGGCGATCATCGTTGCGTGGGTGGCGCTTCCTTTGCTGGTCGTGTCATTGATCGGCGATCTTACCCATCAAAACCTGAAAGAAGTCTATTGGTTAGATTTACTGAGCCCGCTCAGCGCCATCATCGATGACGGCAAATATACTGAGTATTTTGAGGGCAGACCAAGCCAGTCATTTTCAATGTGGCTCAACCGCATGGTGCTAAACCTGTGTTGGTATGGCTGCATCTGGTGGCTAGTTCGTCGTCATTGCCTGAAGCACGCTGACACATTGCTGGGAAGGTCTTGCTGATGCGCTGGCTCCTTTCTTTCCCCCTGCTGACCAAAGAGCTGACCGAGCAGTCTGCGCGGAAACGCACCTACGTCATCCGCTTCGTGTATGCGACGTTATTGTTACTGGCGTTTGCGTTGGTGTACCAAAAAACCGCACGCTACATGACTGACGAACACCTAGGGATGATCGGCAAAGGTGGCGAATTTTTTGACGCGCTGTTCTATTGCCAATACTGGGCAATTCTGCTGTTGATGCCGGCATTAGCGGCGGGGTCGTTGACCAGTGAAAAAGAACAGGGCTCGTTGACGATATTAATGCTCACCGATCTGGGGCCATGGGAATTAGTTTTACAGAAATGGTTGTCACGCCTGGTAACCGTCGGAAGTTTTCTTTTACTGAGCATGCCGCTCATGGGTCTGTGTTACGCCTTTGGCGGACTAGAAACTGATCGTCTGTTGAGCGGCATTGTTGTCCTTTTTCTGACCTGTATGCAGACCGCTGCGGTGGCAATCGCCATGAGCGCTTGGTGTCGAGGCTCCATCGCCGCATTACTGAGCACCTATGGTTTTTTGCTGGTGATGTATGCGGGTCCGGCGCTCTATGCTGGCGGTTACCATAAAACTTTTAGCTATTACTCGGCAGCAAGCATATTCGAGCTGTTGTGGCCAGAACGATTATTCTCACTCATTCTGTATAGTCCCACGACATCGATCATGACATCCAGCATTCCCATCCTGCTGTCGATTCTTTTTGCGCTTTCCTTCGCACGCTGGGCATTGCCACGACGTGCCCAACTCACCGGACCTGGCCCATTACTCGGACTATTTCGACGACTGGACGGATTATTCGAACGGACTGATGTGAAACTCGGTCGTCGACGCGTGCGCACCGATCTGCCCGATCAAGCCCCGGTCGCGTGGCGTGAACTCAATCGACGATCGCTGGCCAACTGGCGTTACTTGGTGCGCTTCTTGGTAGCAGGGCTGGGAGCCATGGTCTTGGTGTTCACCCTGATTGCCGCAAGCGGCGGCACGAGTCATCTGAATATATTTCTGCACATCAGCGGCCTTTGCTTGCTCGGTTTATCGCTGCTGTTGGTGCTGGTGTTGGGTTCTACGTTGATCGCAGCAGAACGTACCCAGCAAACCCTAGATGTCTTGCTGACCACTCCATTGACGGCGCGCACTATTCTCATGGAAAAATTGAGCGGACTACGGCGCATTACCTGGGCCATCCTGCTATCAGCCGTACTGATTTTATTGTGGGGCGCGTATGAAGACTCTCTTCCCACTCACTATTATTCCTACAATGCATCACGCGATGAAGTAGGGCTGTCCCGGATAATCGCGACATCCGCATATTTTATTATTCTCCCGCCGCTGTTCACCTGGTTCGCGGTTGCGATCGGACTACATGTCCGCAGTCGTAACCGCGCCATGATCACTGCATTAATTGGCGGCTGTCTATGGTTTGGCAGCACCATGATACTTGGCAGTATTCTTTTTGTCTTATTCGATTTTCGCGAGTCTACGCCCATCGCCATATTTATTTATCTTACGCCCGGATACTTACCGTTGCTCAACGAAACAGACCATGGTGAATTAAATGGATCCTTCGGCGGACCCCCACTCGTCATCACCGTCTTCATTCTCTGGCACGGCGGTCTGTGGTTTTTTCTGCGCTGGTGGTGTCTACGTCATCCCGATCGCCTGATGCGTCGTGGTGCGAGTTCATGATGACAGTACCGCATGAAAGTCGCACTTGGTGGCAGACCGCCAATTGCGTTTCTGGCTTCTCTTGCAAAGGTTTAGCGAGGAATCACCGAATGATGATGTTGCATGGAATTTATCGCGCGCTGCTGCTGCTGCTAAGTGCGCTGATCGTTCGGCTTATACCGCTCATCATGCTCCTGTTATCCGTGACCTCTGTACGCTCAGCCGAGATCCAAGAAGTGCATTGGGGCTTCGACGGGAAAGTAGTGCCGGAACACTTTAATCCCCTTGCGCTGCTCGTCTATAATCCCGGCCCGGCGCCGTTCGAAGGAGCGTTGGAATTGACGGAGGGAACGATGGTTCATCAGGGCGCGCCGTGGCGAGTGGCGTGCTATTTGGCGCCTGGCACCAGCCGTTGGGTCGAATTTCAACCGTGGATCAGCAGCAACACCGATTCCTTTCAGGTGCGTTGGTTACCGACAGGAAATACGTCGGACATTGATCAACCGAGTTTTGGTGCGCCAGCGACCGTCGTACTGGCCGATGCCGGTCGCTTGGGATTGACGATCAAAACGTTCAAGACCTTTCGCGACGAGATCTTTCCGTCTTCGGTGCTCGCCACTGATGGCTTGGCCTGCGTGGTGATCGACCACGCACCACGCTGGCAACCAGCGCAACGGCAGGCATTTCGTGATTGGTTGTGGCGCGGCGGCACGGTGTTTGTGGTTCCTTCTATCGACGGCAGCAACATCCGCTTCACCCAAGAATTAGAATTTCTCAACTCGCAGAATAACTCCTCCGCACTAACGACTGCGAGCCAGCCGTTTGGCGCTGGCGTGGTCATTCGTTATCACGGTGAACGCAGTGAATTCGGACCAGCGACCTTGCTCGCCAATGGCTTCACCATGCCGACTCTGCAAGAAGAAAAATCTTACGTCTCGCCATTCACCAGCGATCTTTTTCAAACGCTCGCCCAACTGGTTAAGCCGAATCATCCCTGGGGCCTTATTTACCTGCTGTTGATTGGTTATTTATTATTGATCGGTCCAGGTGCGTGGCTGGCGGCGCGAAATGGTATGCATTTCCGTACGTTGAATATTGCCATCGTAGCGCTGATCGTTGGTTGTGCTGCGCTGATGTGGATGGTGGGAAAACGCGGTTACGGCGAACGCGCATCGCTCACCACCATGGCCTACGCCCACGCACTTGATGGCGGCAATTTTGCCACGACCCAATGGAGTAGCTGTTTCGTTACCAGCAGTGATCGCTACGCGCTCAAACATCCCGGTAACGACAACCTTTTCGCTTGTCCGAATGATCATGAAAAAGTCGATGCCCTGATCGCGAACGATGGAAATGGCAACCAATTAAATGCCTCCATTCCTTTGTATAGCTCGCGATCATTCGTGCATGGTGGACGTATACAAATCGCCGAATTGGAACCGCAGGTGCAAGCGTGGGCGACGACCAGCGATCAGGTCAAAGCATTAGAGATCTTGATCCCTGGAAAATCAGCAACGGGAAAGAACTGGGTGGACCTGTGTTCCCACGCTAAGGCACTTTATTATGGACACATGTACACGCTGATCCGCAATAGTCAGGGTTTTGTACTTTCCGGTGCCGGCATTCCCTTGGCGGATTTCATCACCACCGCCAGTAAAAACGTCGCCAACCATGCTGAAGGTTTTAATCGAGGAGGTCCATTCTCTGACGATAGCACGGAAGAAAGTTTGAAAATTGACCTCCTTGACCAACGCTTTGATCCATTAATTGCCTATGGCCTTGGCGGCCACGGCGTCATGCGCCAATGGAGCGAGCAGCGTCAAAGCCCTGACCTCATCGCACTCTTCTTACTCATCGATCATCCACCGGCCTTCCAACTTTCGAGTGGCATCAGCCAACAAGGCCGCGTGGTCTTCCGTTTCGATCTGCCCGTTTCGGTAAGGAAAACACCATGAATGACGCGTTACCAACTGCTTTGCCCGCTGCCAATGCAGCGCCAACGATCGCGCCCGCCGTGGCCAATTCGGAACGGCAAGCCATCAAAGTCGTGGGGCTACGTCATGCATTTAAAAGTCACCAAGCGCTCGGCGGAGTGACGTTCAGTGTGCCTGCACAATCAATCCATGGTTTCGTCGGGCCGAACGGCGCGGGGAAGACCACCACGTTGAAAGTGCTGGCCACGCTGTTGAAACCCCAATTCGGCGATGCTTGGGTATTCGGTGAACATGTTGTTGGTGCGCCGAAAGAAGTTCGTAAGCGCATCGGCTTTATGCCCGATCATTTCAGCATGTATCGGCAGATGACGGTATTCGAATATCTCGACTTCTTCGCTGCCGCTTATGGATTGCCTTTGCGCGAACGAGAAAAAACCATTGGCGACGTGCTTGCCCTCACCGACATGGCTGGTCGACGGAATGACTTCATCAAAGGTCTATCGCGCGGCATGCAGCAACGGGTTAGCTTGGCGCGCGTGCTGGTGCATGACCCGGATTTATTACTGCTCGACGAACCTGCTTCAGGACTCGATCCCCGCGCGCGCATTGAACTCATGGATATTTTGCGCGAACTCAAACGCATGGGGAAAACGGTCTTCATCAGTTCGCACATCCTGAGCGAACTCGGCGACCTGTGCGATAGCGTCACCATCATGGATCGCGGCACGGTGAAATTCTCTGGCCCCATCGGCGATCTGCTGCGTGGTCGTGATGGCGCTGATGAGACCGCGTGG
>JAYVSL010000149.1:0-23078 GCA_043775355.1 Planctomycetota bacterium | reverse complement strand
CCGTTGGGCCTTCATATTCGTTTGGTACCGGTGCGGGGAAAGCGTTGGTTACCAGTCCAACGACGCCATCTAAACAACCTGCAAGAAATAGCTGCTGGAGGTCGCGGTCGATGCGATACGGTCGTTCGTCAATGTCTTCGATTGCCAGAATTACTCCACGCAAAGATGGCATCCATGGCGTTCCGATTAAACCAGTCAGGACTCGTAAGCAGGCGGCGAAAAGCCGACCGTGGGCTTGGCCGCGATGCCCGATGAAAACCTCCGGACACGTTTGGGGACTGAGCGCGAGTCCCTCTCCACGCCAAAGGCTTTCGCAGGACGCGATGGCCCGAGATCCATGCGGCACTCCTGGCATGAATCCGTAAATCGATTCGCCTTCGCCACGCACGGACCACGCTGCGTGCAGAATCGTGAGATCGGAATAACCGACGAGGAACGGCAGGGGGCCGGTGAAATCGTTAAGGACGGCCAGCAAGTCTAGACAGCCGTATCCGCCTCGTGCGGCCAGCAAGACATCGTGCGTCAGGGCCTGACGAAACGTTGCCTGTCGTTCGACCGCGGTCCGCCATGCTCCGTTACCGGTGAAGACAGATATATCAGATGCAGGAATAAGTTTTCCACCGATGTTGGCCGAAAATGCCTCAGCGGCGGCCAATGTCGCCGATAAGCGCTCAGGCGGGAGCGTATACGCTGGGCACCATAGAAACACGGTAGGCAACATAGACGATCAACCGTGGCCTGTACCTTGGCGCTCGCAATCAGGCAGGTGGAACTGCCACCCAGCGCACATGTGCGATGGGCCGCGTTGACGACGAGAAGTTGCAACCTACGGTCCGTGCATGGGTTTCGCTGGTAACTTAAATACATTATCGCTCGTCGAGGTGTTCCAGACGATCAACCGTATTCGTGCGACCGGGGTCTTGCGCCTAGCGGCAGCAGAGAACGGCCGTGAGGTGATTTTTTCTGAGGGCGAAATCATCGGCGTCGGCTTTCGCGCTGGCGAAGAAAAACTGTCATTGTTGCGGCGATTGATCCTCGAAGGTCGCATTGATGCCGCTACGGCAGCGTCGATCAGTTCATCGAAACAAGATAGCGCAGCGGCCTTGGAAGCACTTATTCAGCGTCGTGTGATAACCGAAACGGAAATGCTTGATGCGCTTCATCGCCAAGCTGAAGACGAACTCTATAATCTCTGTTCTTGGGATTTTGCCGATTTCATTTTTCAGGATGCCACGGTCGATGATCCTGCTGTGGTTCAGCAAGTTGAAAATTGCAAAATACGTTCCCTGCACATCAACGTTAATACATTATTACTGGAAATGGCGCGCCGTATTGACGAGTGGGTTAATCTGCTCCAAGTCATTAAATCCGAAGACGCGGTTCTTGGTCCCGCAGAAGGCAAGGAACAAGAACTTTTAAGCGCGAGCCAGAAATATCCTGGATCAGCCATTGTTCCCTTGATCGATGCCGTACGCACCATTGAAATGATCATTGCGGAATCGGTTGCAACGCGATTTGACGTTTACGGTGTAGTCGCAGAACTCATGAGCGGTGGATTGACTGCAATATTGGCGCGCGAAGACATTCTTGCTCACGCTGATTACCAATTTAGTCAGCGAGATTACATCAAGTCGGCCCAACTGTATCGACGAGCCCTGAGTGAAGATCAGACGGATCAAATCGCCACCGCAAAACTGGCTGATTGCCTGCAGCTTTTGGGTGAAATACCGGAAGCCGCCAGTTGTTTTAGTCAATTAGCGCTGGGATATCTTGACAAAGGAGATGCCGAGAAAGCGATTTCGTCAGCGCATCAAGCCATCCGGCTTAACGGCGGCGATCCCAAGCTGCGCCTGATCCTCGTTCGTTGTCTTTTGGATGACGGAAAAACCGCTGAGGCCGTGACCGAACTCCGCACGGTAGTAGCTCGCTTCATAACTCTTGGACAACTGGAAGATGCTCGCGGAACCTGTTTAAAGATTCTTGAACTTGATCCCAAAAATGACAATGCACGTCGAGAAATGGCACGGATTTTCTCTACGGCCGAACGCGATTCTAACAGTGAAGACGTCATTGTTTGTATTCAGTGCGGACACATTAACCATCGCGAAGGGAAAGCCTGTGCCGAATGTGACGCGCCACTGCGTCTTTCCTGCCAATCCTGCGAACGAACCGTCGCGGTATCAGATCGCCTGTGTATTTTCTGTGGTGCGAACCCCCATATTACTAGCCAGAAGCGTAAGTTAATGGCAAGCCCAACCACTACTCGCATCGTCAATAAAGGCGTTAAGGAAGAGGCGAAAAAGGACGGCAAAGACGGTAAGGGAGCGCAGTTCTGGGCGAATAAACTTGAATCTTCAGTCAAACAAGCGCGCGCATTAGAAGAGGCCAGCGACTACGCGGGTGCGCTCACCGCTTGGCGCGAAATCGGCAAGCTCAACCCAGATAATAAAGAATTATTAGGGCACATACGCGATCTCGAAGGGCGCGTGAACGACGATTTCGCTGAACGTTTGATTGAACGTGGGCATCAATTGCGTCGCGTGCGTCGATTCCGTGCCGCCATGAAATCGTACCAATCGGCCATTCGTTCAATGCCAGAGGCTGATCCACGTATTCCGCGTCTCAAAGAAATTTTAGTTTCGACGCAAAAACACCATCAGCGGATTATGGTGATCTATACCGTGGCATTCATGGCCATCGGTGTGTTTGGGTGGTTAGTGGCTCGGCCCTATGTCCTTTTGCATACGTTCAGAGGCGATCTTGAAACGGCCAGTCGCCTATTGACGAGTGTTCCTGCCGGAACTTCGCCTGCGACGTTTGAGGCTCTCTCCCAAGTTGCTTCCGAAGTCGATAAACTAGAAGCGCAAGCGAAGCGTCTTGGCAACAGCACGCCCGCCACAGAAGCGAACAGTAAGTTTACTGATTTTCGCACCCAAATGATTGAAGCTCGGAAGAAAGTTGCCGAAGCCGCTGTGCAAGAAATCAACGCCATGGCCGTCAATGGTGACACCGTGCGCGCTGATCAATTAATTCAACAATTACGCACGCCCGAATATCAAATGCATGTCGGTCCGCGTTTAAAAATCAGCGAAGATAAAATAAATGACACGCGTCGCCGCCTCAACGATATGACCAGTCAACGCAAGCTCGCTCCCGAGCGCTTTGAGGATCTCAAAACTTTGGAGCAGAATAGTAAATTGGGCGTTGCTTTAGGCGGTTATCGTCAGCTTGCCGGCATTGGACACGACACGATTTCACCGAGTGCAAAAGAAGCTGTCGCGAGGCTTGAGCCTTTGGAGCAAGCGTTTATGGCAGCCCTGGCGCAAGCTCACGATCAGCAATCGAAAGATCTTACCAAAACCAATGCTGCGCTGTCTGCCATTGAACGAGATGCCAAAGCGTGGGGACGTGACGCCGAATGGAATAATGTCCGTGATGAAGTGGCGAAGCGAATTCAGCAAGCAGCCATTGATTATCAGCAATTAGGACTTTCCCCAACGGCAGAAGTGCTGAGCGCATTTATCGCCAATCATCCGGCATCCGCTCAGGCCGCTCAGGCCAAAGTACGACTTGATCTTTTTGCCCAAGCCTCGCGCTCACGCGATGCACAGATGGCGGCTTGGCAAGCAGCCATGAAGGCTAACCAGACCGAGGAGGCTTGGCGCATTGCGCGTAATCTTTTTTCGTCAGGAAGCGAACTACCGGCTGAACTCCGTCTCCCATTACGCATTGAAACGACCCCCGCTGGCGCGCAGGTGTCCTTGAATGGAGCGGTGGTTGGGACTACTCCTTGCGTCATCGGCGTTCTGCCAAATCAGGTCAACTTGGATCTACGGTTGACCATGGACGGCTGGCAGCCAATGGTGCGAAAGGTGAACGAAGTCGTCGGAGAATGGCGCTGGCAAGCAGCGATGATGCACACGGCGCGTTGGCAGGTAAATTTGGGTAAGCCCATTAATTCGGTGATGGTACTACCAGACGGTGGCGTGTTGGCACTTTCTGGCGAAGTGTTAAATCGTTTGAGTAACGACGGCAAATCATTGTGGCGAACAAGCATTGCTGCCGTCGACGAACTCTCAGATCTCAATCACTTTCGACTTGCACACTTACCACAATTCCTCAACGACGGCTCGCTCGTCCTCGGTCTCCCATTAAAAGATGTCGCGATCATTTCACCGAAGGGCGCAATCGACGCTCGCCTTCCTTCGATTGCCGCGACTCGCGGTAGGCCGCAAATTTTTACCAATGATTTAATGGGGGGTCAGCCTCGCTTGGCATATGCCGCAGAAGCATTGTATCGGGGAGATCTGGGATCGGAGCTGAGTCGCATCGCTCTCCCCAGTCCGGCGCTTAGCGGACCGCTCATTTTCGCCAAAGGCCCTGACCGCATTTTAGTAGTGGCGACAGTGCAAGGCCAGTTACTGGCTTTCGAAGATTCGACAAAAAAAACGCTGTGGCAGTTTGATCTAAAAGCGACCGAAGTCGGTCAATTAATTCCGCTGGGCGTCGACACGGCAATGGCTGTGCTCGACGGTAGTCGCGTGGCTTCTTGGCAAATAACACCCAGCGGAGCAACCCTGCGGTGGAATGCGCAGCTGCCAGGGCCGGCCGTTGGAGACCCGAGTATCGTCGGAGATACGGCATGGATCGCAGCTGGAAACGCGCTTATTAAGTTATCGAAGGACGGTGTCGCCACCACGGTACCGTTGCCCAGTCCGGCCATTACTCCCGCTTTTGCGAGCGGAGACTTGGTGGTGGTGGGCGTTCGCTCCGGGCAGGTTTTGGTATTTAAACGCGGCGTCTTGCTCTGGTCGACTCATTGCGATGCGCTGCCTGGCGGCGTTGCATGTACCGGCGATGTGGTTGTGGTCGGCATGGCCGACGGTACGCTCGTGACCTATTCGCCGTAAAATGAGCGCCATGAAACGATGAAAATATCTTAAGGGACAGCCATGTTGAATTCGATCTTAGTTGAGCAGTTTGCCGGCATCCACCGCCAGAAAAAATCCGGCGTACTGACGGTGGTCAGCCCTGGTTTTCGTCTGCGTTTTTGCATCGAAGATGGCGATCCGGTCGGTCTTGATTTTTGTGCCGATAAAGACTTGGTGTTAGCGCAGGCTTTAGTCGACTTTCATAAAATTGGCCCCGAAATGTTTCAAATGGTCGTTGATGCTCGACGCCTGGGCAAAGACACGGTCACCGACACGGTTCGTCGTCAGCAAGTCGTGAATGAAGAAGAGATCAGCCAAGTCACTCGTTCCATGGTCGAAGATACCCTGGTTCGATGTTTTAGTAATGCTCATCAGGAACTGGTTTTCGATGAGCGCGACGACGCCAGCACCTTCGATTTTGACAACAGTGCCATTCGTTTACGCATTGGTACCGAAGTTCTGCTCAATACCGTTCAATCGCGCGTTGCTGAAATCGATCGGGTTATGCGTGAAGTTGGTGGTGAAAGCGCCATCTTCTCGCTGTCAGAAAACGAGAGCGGTTCGACTCCGTTATCGGAATTAGAAAAACATGTACTGAACTTTATTGATGGTCGTAAGACCGTCGATGACATCGCGGTGGCCTTCCGTGAGAGCACGCTCAGCATGTCCCGCCTGCTTCACGGCATGGTTGCCAAAGGTGCTATTAAGCGCACGTCGATTGGTGGTGTTTCACGTTTGCGAAGCGCCGTCCAAGCGACTGCTGAATTGGCTACCGCGCCACCGTCAACCCCGCAGTTGTTATCCGACTTTATTCCACATCGCGCTCCTGAACCGGTTCGCAGTAATCGTGCGGTGATGGCAATTCTCGTTTCCGTTTTACTTTTGGTATCTGTCATCTGGTATTTAGTTATGCTGTCACAGCGACGAAACGAAGCACTGGACAGTGCTTCGACTTCACTCTCCGAGAGCTTGGTGGCCGGAAAATGGAGCGATGCGATGGCTCAGGTCGACAAGGCCAGGGCCGAAGCAGGCAATGATTTATTGGCCATCGAACGTGTAAAGAATCTTGACAAACAAGTCAAAGATGCCTTGAACAAAGAGACTGACCTCATCAAAAAAATGATCGCAAAAGAGGATTACCACGGTGCCAAAGAACATTTCGGACTTTTGCCCAGCGCATTGCAGCCTCCGGAACTGGCGAGCGACATTCAACGCGGGCAAAATGTTTTTCTTAATCGCTCGGACGCCGTCGTTGCGCAGGTAACGCGTTTACTTGAAAATGGTAATGCTGCGCAGGCCATGCAACTTATTACGCGAACCGCGGGTCGTGAAAGCGATGCGGCAAACGACTTTCTTTCACGTTGGCGACTTTCTAGCCTCGAAAAAGCTGGATCTTCTTCGCTCCCATTAAGTCAACGCACGGCTTTGGTGAATCAGATTTTGGCCACCGATCCCGATCAACGTCAAAAAGAACAAATCGAGCGCATACGTCTCGATTTCAGTCGTCTTCAGCAGCGCACCGCAGAACAAGTAAAGTCCCTGCGCAAACAAGCAGAACTGGGCGCATTTATGGAAGTTGAGTCCGCCTGGGAGCAAGCAAAGTTGGGTGATCAATTACGTGGCACGCCGCTGGCAGGCGAAGCTGACTCGCTTAAAAAGCTCACTGACCAGATCGCAAAAGAAATGCGCGCGCTCGAAGCAGAGGGTCGCTTGCTGATCAAATCAAGTAACGATGCGAAGGCCATGGGAGCCTATGATGCCCGCGTAAAGCAGATGCTGGGAAAGTGGTCTTTGGCATCAAATGCCAAAGAAGTCACCATGCTCGCATCTCTACTCAACGAACTCTGCGGATTAATCAATGAGCGTAAAGCTGGCGATGAAGCAACCGCCCTCGATGCTTGGATCATTGAACGACAGCCTTCAGCCCCCATCGCAACATTGGTAACTGATCGTAGCAAAAACCTCAAAGAACTTGAGGCCGCAGCAGCTAAGGCGCTTGAAACGGCGCAGGTATTTGCTCGTCAAAATGATTGGGAAACGAATGAACGCATGCTGAAAGAGTTATTAGCTCGGCCACAATGGCTGCGGACCGTTGCTCGCGTTACCGCGCAACATGATCTTGATTCCATCGCAACCCTACGCGGTCAACGAAACGCGTGGCAAGAGGAATTGCGCAAGGCGTTGATAAGCGGCGATATTACGAACAGTTTGGCGATCGCAAAAAAGATGGGGCTATCATACCCACCATTGGTAATCCACAGTCGGCCGTCTGGTGCCAAAGTGCTGCAAAATGGCAAATCCATCGGATCCACTCCACTCATTCTGGATATGCCTGCTGGCGAGCGCGCGGGCTTAGTTCTACGATTACAACTTACCGACTTCGATTCAGCTGAAGTACAGGGCAAAAACGCGGAGGGCGGATGGTTCTTACCGGTAGCGTTAGAGCGAACGTCGACAAGTCAGCATGAATTAAACATGACTCTTACCGCCAAATTATCGGCATGTAATGGTCGTTTATGGGCAGCTAACCGGCAGGCCGGAGTAGCTCTGGCACCTGGCCAGCCCGTTCAACATTTTACTTTTGAAAATCCCAGCACGGATGATGTCGTTAGTCGTCAGCCATTGTACGCGGGTGCTATGGGTACAGCCGATGGAATTTGGTATCCGACCCGCGAAGGAATCGCCATTCGCATGAGTAACCATGGCATTGAGCGCTTGCCCATTGCAGGTCGTACCGATCTACCGCTCGTAGCTTATACCAGTGAACTTATTGTTGGACGTCGCTTTGTCATTCTTGCTGGCATCGATGGCGCATTGCATGCCAGCGATGATCGCAATCCGCTGGCTGCTTGGCATGGGAAACAGGGCACAGCGTTTGTTCTCGGTCCCATATTGCGTGACAATCGGGTATTGATCGCACGGACGAGCGGACAAATCGATGTCCATTTAGCAGATGATGGAAAACTGGCCGCCAGTCACACCCTTGACGGAGAAGTTTTGAGCGCTTGGGAAGCGAAAGACGGATTGCATTGTCTAACGCCAACAAGTCATTGGATTTGCCGTGGCGAAGAACAGCCAACACATGCGCCGCTACCTTCCGAAATTCGTTCTGCTGGCCGGGAAGTCTTGATCACGCCAGATAATCACGCTTGGGTATTGATGAACGATTCCTGGCGAGATGTTGGACGTTTTGAGGGCAAGGTAACGGCATCACCAATGCAATGGGCCGGACATGCTGTCATACCGCTTGGAAAGCAGCTGACCGTCGTTGGCCCGAAAGGATTCACGGTAGCCTCCAGCAGCGAATTTCTTGCTCCTGAACAGCTCGGCAACCAGCTAGCAGTAGCCACTGTGGGCGGAATGGTACGGTTCTACGCCCCGTAATCGAAACGGCTTTATACGTTGGTGACCGGTCGAAAAACTTGACAAATCACTAGTCTGGAGGTTTCTTATCCTCGGATCTTGCTACTGCAGGACCTGAGGAGGACCGTCATGGGCGAAAATGATGAACTGATCAAAGAATTTTTGGTTGAAAGCTATGACAACCTCGATCGCCTCGATCGTGAATTTATGGCGCTGGAGAAAGATCCGACCAACAAAGAGTACCTCAGCAGTATCTTTCGTACTATTCATACAATTAAAGGAACGAGTGGTTTTTTTGGCTTTGAACGTCTTCAAGCCCTGACCCATGTCGGCGAAAATCTGCTTAGTAAACTGCGCGACGGCAAGTTAACGCTCAATGGCGATATGACCAATGGCCTGCTCGCCATGGTCGATGCTGTGCGCAGTATGCTTGGGGTTATCGAATCCACCGGAGCCGAGAGCCAAACGGATTATTCCGCGCTCATTGCGACGTTGAGCGCCTTACAAGAGGATCAGCCTGCTGAAGCAAACGCAGATCATGGCGGTGGACATCAGCCAGGGCCCTTGACGGCGATGTTTGAAGCGGCTAACGCGAAATCGCGGACTAAGTCACCAGAAAAAATCGCTACGACTCCTCAGGTAGTCATTGCCACCCCAACTTCTCCGACGCCGAAACTGCCAACCAAAGCGCCAAAAACGGAAGAGCTTGCTAAGGGCTCCGAAGCGCATGGTTCTTCATTAACTGACAACAGTATCCGCGTTGATGTTACGCTCCTTGATCGATTAATGAATCTCGTTGGTGAATTGGTCCTAGCGCGCAATCAAATTTTACAATTATCGCAGGGCAATACCGATCAGACGTACAGCCGAACAACGCAACGTTTAAGCGCCTTGACCTCGGAATTACAAGAGGGGGTGATGAAAACCCGCATGCAGCCAATCGGCAACGTATGGAGTAAATTCCCTCGCGTTGTGCGCGATCTCTCTGCGCTGGTCGGCAAGCAGGTACGCATTGAGATGACAGGCAAGGAAACGGAACTTGATAAAACCCTGATTGAGGCCATTAAAGATCCATTAACTCACATCGTAAGAAATTCGATTGACCATGGCATTGAAATGCCTGAGCAGCGTATCGCTGCCGGTAAACCAGTGGAGGGGACGTTGTCGCTACGCGCCTTTCATGAAAGTGGACAGGTCGTTATTGAAATCGTTGACGATGGCGGCGGTATCAATACCAAGCGCGTAGTCGATAAAGCCATTGAAAAAGGGCTCATCACTCCAGAGCAGTCAGCCAAAATGAGTGAACGAGAAATGGTGAATTTGATCTTTGCGCCAGGGTTTTCGACGGCGGAAAAAGTTACCAACATTTCCGGCCGTGGTGTCGGCATGGACGTCGTGAAGACCAATATCGAACGTATTGGCGGTGCGGTTGATATTCAGAATCGTTTTGGCCATGGCACCACTTTGCGCATTAAGATACCGCTCACCCTGGCAATCATCCCAGCTTTGATCGTCACCAGTGGCGGTGATCGTTTTGCCATTCCTCAGGTCAGTCTGATCGAGCTTTTGCGCTTAGACGCAAAACAGATGCAGGAAGAAATTGAAAATGTCTATGGAGCGCCGGTCTATCGTTTGCGCGGCCAGCTATTGCCGGTGGTCTTCCTTAATAGCGAATTGCGTTTAACCAGTGGTGCTGCTGGCGGAGCCATGACCTTGGTCGTGTTGCACGCTGAGGAGCGGCGCTTTTGCCTGGCTGTCGATAGCGTTAATGACGCCGAGGAAATCGTGGTCAAACCGCTGGCAAAAATCCTCAAACCACTGTCGGTTTTTGCTGGCGCGACCATCATGGGTGATGGTCGCGTTGCATTAATTTTAGATGTTTTAGGTATCGCCAAGCGAGCGCACGCGGTGGCTAGGGTTGCCGAAAATCAAGCGCATGATGCGCTCGGTAACGAGCAGAAGAAAACCAGTCTTCAGGCTATTTTGGTCTTTCAGAGTCCAGATGATGGACGGATGGCGATTCCTGTCGCAAAAATATCGCGCCTGGAAGAAATTGACGCATCGCGCATTGAGCACACTGGTGGAGCCGAAGTCGTTCAGTATCGCGGAATCATCTTGCCATTGATTCGTATATTTAGCATTTTACCTGAACGACGTGATCAACCACGAAATCCAGACTGTGGAGTTGCTGCTGACGCATTACAGGTGGTCATCCATACCCAGGGCGATCGCAGTGTTGGACTCGTGGTTGGACGCATCATTGATACGGTTGAGCATTCGCTGGTTATTGAGCGAGCTGCTTCCCGCGCTGGCATCATCGGTTGTCTGGTGGTTCAAGAACGCATTACCGAACTATTAGATGTGGAACGTGTCGTTGGTGGGGTTATTCCCGACTTCTATCAGCAGTTGCAGCCTGCATAACCTACGTAATTTGAGGAGCACTCATGTCACATAAACAATTTTGTACGTTCCGACTTGGAGAGTTTTTCTTTGGTATCGATATTCTGCAAGTGCAGGAAATCATTCGCCGTTTAAGCTTCACGCGCATTCCGTTGGCGCCGACCATGATTGAAGGGCTGGTCAATCTGCGCGGTCAAATTGTCACCGCGATTGATCTGCGGCTACGCTTGGAACTTCCACCGCGCAGTGCCGATAAATCTCCAATCCACGTGGTCGTGAACACTGCTGATGGCGCTACCAGCCTGATGGTCGATGAAATCGGCGACATGATGGATTTATCCGATGACGCTTTCGAATTGCCACCAGACACCATTCAAGGTCTTGCTCGTGAATTGATTACTGGAATCTACAAGCTTGAAAATGACCTTCTTTTGATCCTCGATATCAACAAAGTTATCAACCTTGACGCAAAATTATTTAGCTGAGTCATTTAGCTGAGTCAAAGTCACGCAGATGTCGGCCAGTGGTCTAGGGCTTGACCGCAGTCATGTAAACTTGGCACCAGAGCCAAACGAAACCAACCTTCGCCGCCATCCCCAAAAAAACCGCCGGGACTGACCACGATTCCAGCGGCCAAGCAACGTGCGGCATATGCATCCGCCGTTTGCCCAGTCGGAACCTGAGCCCAAAGATATAAACCAGCAACACTCGGAAGAACGGTAATGCCCTTGGCGGTGAGCCCATCCGCAAGCAGACGATACTTCGCGGCAAACTGATGCCGGCGTTCAATGACATGCGCGTCATCTGACCACGCCGCCGTAGCAGCTGCTTCGACAAAGGTCGGGCTGCCAACGCCCATCGCTGCGCGCCATCCACGATAGGCTTTAATCAATGCAGCATCACCAGCGATAAAACCGGTGCGATAACCGGTCATGCCACTGCGTTTTGAACATGAATGAAAAGCAAGAACTCCGGTGGTAGCCACTTCTAAAAGTGAGGGGGGCGGAGTCATCGCGTCATCAAACCACAGGTCTTGATAACACTCGTCTGATGCTAACAGAATACCGTGTGCGGCGGCGACTGCTGCCTGCGCTTGAAAATACGCACGGTCAACGCAGGCACCGGTGGGATTGTGTGGATAATTAATCCATGCGATGGCAGTTCGTGTAAGTACATCGAGGGGAAGCGACGCAAGATCAAGGCGATATCCAGAGGCACGTTGCAGCGTCACCGGGTGCTCACGTCCGCCAGCGAACAATGTCCCTGCTTGATAGACGGGATAGCCTGGCGTGCCGTAAATAACGGTATTTTTGCTGGACGCTGGATCCAGGAACGCCATGGGCAGATGGAAGATGGCTTCTTTGCTACCGGCAGCAGGCAGCAATTGCGTTTCAGCATCCATGACCACGCCAAACCGACGCTGGAGATAAGCCGCCGCAGCACGACGAAGCGCAGGTGTTCCTGCAACCGATGGATATTGACTAATGGTCGGAATAGCTGCTTTCATGGCTTCGGGAATAAATGCTGGGGTTGGCTCAATCGGATCACCGGTGCCAAAATCATAGACCGTTTTTCCAGCGTTTATCAACGCGGTTTTGCGGGCCTGTAATTCCGCCATCGGGTAAGGCTTCAGAGCGCGAAGAGCAGGATTCATAGTGATTATGCTTCCAAAATGACGGTGGCGATGGCGAACCCATCACTATGGCTAACCGAACAATGCCAACGCACTGCGTGCAGGCGATCGGCTACCGCAAGAGCTTCGCCGGTTAAAATCAGTCTGGGTGCTCCGCGATCATCGCCTGGCAATAAGGCGATTTGAGTGAACGTGACGCCTTTTGCCCAACCAGTGCCAAGCGCTTTCATACAGGCTTCCTTCGCTGCCCAACGTGCGGCTAAGCGCTCGCTAGGATCGCGCATTGCTAAAGCGTAAAGTTGCTCTTCGGGCGTATAAACACGGTCAAGAAAGCGGTGCTCTTGTCGTTGGTAAACATCCGCGATGCGGCGTAAGGAAATGAGATCGGTGCCCAGACCGACAATCATGGTCCGCCCGTCACTGATCGCCATGCACGTCGCAGCCACCACGGAACATTTGCGCTTTGAGGCGCTACATCGGTAACGCCGTCGCATTCGGCACGCACAGCTAACAGTGAGCCAGCTACGCGATCAGGCGATGGCTGTAGACGCATGATAAATATGGCTGGCTGGCCTTCGGCTGAAATACGCTTGGTCCCGTCAACGGTCCATCCACCTTTATTTGCGCTCGTCGTAAATTGTGGGTTAGCGGCGGTAAAAGTCGCCATTTGACCCGCAGTATCGACTGATGGATCACCATCGCCAATGCGAATGGTAAAGTTTTTGCTGTCAGCGCCGATTTTGGCGAAGAGCAACAGGCTGCTCTGATGACGCGCGAGAGCATACGATGCACTGCCGGCGGTTTGCCATTTCAACAGTGGTAACGCTTGGTTTGCCAGCTTCGTCAAATCACTTTCACCATCCAGTGATTGGCAAGATACCGCAGCCGGCGCTTTCGCTAATTGATTCGGTAAAACACGCATGCCATTAATGCCATGCGCCAACAGTCCACCATTTATGGGTAAAATCTTTTCGACTCCGTTGAGCGCTTGCGCCGAACAAATAGCGCCATCTTTACCAACCAGAATCAACGTCCGCATGTCAGTGCCTTCGAATAATACGGCGCCAAAAGCATCCGGCGATTCGATTAACTGATGGACTTCAACTCCGAACGGCAATGGCTGTTCCCACTGCACGTTGCCACCTGCTAGACCAATGCGCACTAACGCTTGCGAACGATCTGCGTGGCGAACAAAGAGTGAAAGCGTTTCGGGGCCACGGATAACCGATTCGATGGTGCTCCATTCGCCATAACGCCGACGAACGTCACCACTGAAAGTATCGAGTATCACCAACTGATTATTTTCGTCGGTTACGTAAACACCGTCACCGCTCACGCCATGCAAGCGGCCGTAAACCTTGGCGGTGCGCCAACGCTGGCGAGCGATTCCAAGATCCCAGCACGTAATACGACCTTCGTGTCCTAAGCTGAAACACGTATTCCCAACAAGTACGGGTTCGGCAGCTTGATCCTCTGGCAGAATGAATTTGATCACACCCGTCTTGAGATCAACTAAACTCACCCGATTGCGACCCTCTTCTGGCAACCAAATGGTGTCACCAGATATAACCCGCATTTGTGTCATGGATTCTTCACTCAATGGAAGACGCCACAGTGGCACCGGATCTTCTCCCGCTTTGTTGCCATGGGCCTTGAGGCACACGACCTCGCTGCCTTCATGAGTCAGAATTAAATCGTTGTCTGTAAGAATCGGGCGTGGAGCGTCGCCGATTAAGTTGGTTGGACGGATCGCGTAACGAAAAAGTTCTGTGCCAGTCGCCAAATCGACTGCCGCAAACCACATGCCTTCGGGTGCGGTAGGCTGCAGTTGCTGGAACTGACGGGCTTGCGGCAGGGATGCGCTGAGCGGATTGCTCAACCAGAGCAAAAGTGTTTGGTCATTAATGGCTAATGGCTCGACGAGTTCGCCACCCAACCATCCTTTCAGTTCAATGACGGCTCCAGACCGTTTGACGGTCATGGTGAACGGCATGCCTGGAGTCATGGTCGCAACCACGGTCTTGAGATCGCGTTCAAAATTGGTCGTTTTACTTCCTTGGAAACTCAGCAGGACGTCGCCGCTTTTCATCGCTGCCGCGTCAGCACTGGAACCTGGGACCACTTGTTGAATAAGAATACCTTCAGGATTTTCTGGATTCGCTATCGATGAACCAACCACGCCAAGCAGTTGTCGCAGCGGTTGGCGACGCCACGCCAACGTTCCATCAGATACTTTCGTCGCCGAAAGAAAGCCTTCACTGAAACCAACCGCGAGACCGCCGCCGACCAAGGTCGCTTCACCGCGGGTGCTTGACGAATTCCACGGTGTGGTTGCTGCTGGTAAGGGCTTGCGTACCGCCGTGACAGTGGTCGCTGGTTGATTTTCTTTGAGTCGCATCACGCCGTTAGTCGCAAGAATATGTACTCGCGCTTCAATGCGATCTTTCAACAGCATGCGATGATCGGGAAAGGTCAGCGCCGTTTGAAAGGCGGTCATGGCTGCGGTTTTATCGTTTTTAAGTTCCGCATGTCGTCCACGCCAAAGCGCGGTTTCACCTTTCAGGCGGTCGTCGTACATCGTCAGCGATTGCAACTTGGCCAATGGTCCTGGGAAGGCTTTGTCGTCGCCGGTATTCAGTTCGAGTTGATGGCGTACTAAACGAGCCGCACGTTCGGCGTAATCAGTTGGCGCGCCACGTGACAAAGCTTCGATAAGGCAGGAAAAGGCCAAGTCGCGCTCGTCGCGAGATTCGCGATATGAAGCCAAGGTGCCCCACGGGCGAAAATCTGCCGGGTTTGCTGCTGCGGCTTTCGTCAATCGTTCAAGAAACGAAGCACCGCGTCCCCAGCCGGTGATGCGTTCATTGCTGGCTTCCATCACTAAATCTGCTGTCACTGCCAATGAGCGACCCGAATTAAGGCCACGTGATCCGACGATGTGTCCATGGTTACGGTCGACCAAGGCGAGTTGCTCGTTGGTGCTTACTAATACCCGACCGGCGCCTAAGCGGCCTTCAACGCCCGTGTGCCCGGCGAATGGAACTGCCCAACGAATTTTGCCGCTGACGGTGTCGAAGAGGGAAAGATTACGTGTTCCCGCAAGCAAGGCGTTTCCGCCGACGAGATCGAGCACCTCGCCGTTTGCGCCATCACCCTGAAATCGTCGTGGTGCGCGATCCTGAGGTCCCCAAAACAAAATGGTCCCAGGGCTATCGCTCGGACTAGCGACCACAAAAGTACCATCACTCACCATCGTTCCACGGCGTGTCGACTGAGTTCCGTTCCCCAATCCATTATCGAGTTCTTCTCCCATGTTGGGGTAGGTCCATAAACGACTCACATTGCCATCAATACCCATTCGAGCGATGAGCCCACTGTTTGACAAGACGACCAGCGAACCGCCTTGAATTGCTAACGCAGGTGCGGTGAAACCGCTATCGCTACCCAAAAACATCATCTGCCGCGGAAATGGAATGCGCGAAATAAGTGTGTTCCATACCGGCCGGCCAGTGTCAGTACGGAAGGCCAATGCGCGAAGCTCAGCACCTTCCTGATTTCCGGTTCTGAGCGCCGCGAAGACCACTAAATTGTCCAATACGACAGGCGCTGAGATAACCGACCCTTGTCCGAGAGATGGTGAATATAAACGCCACTTTACCTCGCCTAAGCGGTCAAGGCACATGAGTACGACTTTGTCATCAGCCCAGCCAAGTCCGATAAAACCGCTACGCGTTACGACTGGTCGAGCAGCGATCGAACCGATGGGGTCATTTCCAAGAATGCGAACCTCACCAATTAAGCGGCCAATTAAATGATCGAAGAGAAACATTTTTTGACCGTCGCTTGCGGCGGTCAACTCACCCGCGGACGTCGTTAGCGAATAACGTGGTACGCCGGTTTGTTGAACGCGACGTACACGACGTATTCTGCTAGTGAGCGCGTTTTTGTCTGGTTGCACTGCCACTGCCGTCGGCTCGGTGATGTCAATGCGCCACATTTCTTCCAAGCCATCGAGCGAATCCGGCAGTTCGATCGCTTGCTCTGGCGTAAGTAACGTCTTCGCCGCTGCCATGCGCGCGGACAATGATTTATCGGTGGTTTCGTTGGCGCGATGTGCGTAATCAAGAAATAGCCCCAAACGTCCAGAATCCCACGCGAGATCGGCTAAACGTCGCCACGCATCGATGGCCGCTTTGGTGCCGGGATACGATAAGGCTAAAGCGCGCAGCTCGGACTCGTTTGCATGCGCTGCCACGGCTTCGCGAAGCCGTCGTTCGGCAATTCCCGAATACGTTTTAGCAAAAGGCTCAGCCAGACCGAGATCAGCAAGTTTAATGGCAAACAATTCCGCCAGCGGGGCACATAAATCACCGTTGGTAATCATGCTATCACCATGTGCCGCAAGAAGATTTTGTACTCGCTCTAAGAGTGCTCCGGGTTCGCCTCGATGAACTTTTAAATCATCGAGTAATTCATTGGCATCGTGGCGGACATCAAACGGCGTAGCGACGATTGGCTCGACCCCATGACCAAGGGCGATAGCAAACAGGGTAGCGACAAGAGGGAGCAGGCGGCGGGGCGACATTTTGCGGGTTATAGATCGGGCACCACAAGTGACCAGTGGCAGGCCCTGGTTGGCCGTGGTTGTCCGTGGTTGTCCGTGGTTGGGGCCATACAGCGCCCCGTATCCTTCGGAGTTCCAATCCGCTCTTGTCAGAGGACATCGCGTTCGATCATGCGCGCCCATGTCTCAATTCGGCGGCGCTACCACTATTGGGCTAAACGTCAGGCTTATCCTGCTCGATTGCTTCGAGACTATGGTGGAGCTTGAGGGCAATACCTATCGCCCACGCCTCGGGATGATTGAATTTCTCACCCATTTCGGTTCGCGTGCCGGCATTCCCATTGCGGTTATTAGTGATGCACAGAAATCCGAAGTTGACACCGCACTTAGGCAGGCCGGTCTAACGACGTACGTTGTTTCGGTCTACCATGCGGGAAACGCGGCAGAATCTTTGGGCGGCGGTCGTGCCCGGAAATGCCTCAATATCCCAGTCGCTGATTTCCAGGTAATCGCCAGCCACACGTTGTTCATTGGCGATAGTCCGCTGGATGCCGAAGCAGCGCAACATTATGGCGTGCAGTTCATTCGTGTCCCGCGTAGTGAAGACCGCTCATTCAGCTTTGCCAACCTCATCACTGGTCCCAGTCGATATCGCAGTCAGGAATTCAACGTCACCTTCCTTGAGCGCTATAAGAAAGACCAACGTCCGTGAGCCCAATTGCGCTAACGGTCGCGAAAACCTCGGCTCCATCAACGTTTCCCGCGCCGCCTGCCGACCTTCTGCCGAATTCAATCCAGCTCGTGCTTGGTTACGTATTCTTGCGCCCGTGGTATCGTTTTTTTGCCCGTGGTCGTGTTTTACGTTCACGCCACTTGCCGGATGGCCCATGCGTGTTGGCATGTAATCATCGTAGTTTCTTTGATCCGCCATTTGTTGGCATGCACATGCGTCGCCCGATTGCTTACTTCGCACGTTCGGACCTGTGGAACTATCCCGTCATCGCATTTTTTCTGAACGCGATGTTCGGCATTCCCATCGACCGAGAAAATCCCGGTTTATCGAGCATGAAAGGGGCGGTCGAGCGACTGCGTCGTGGCATTTCCGTATTGGTATTTCCCGAAGGTACTCGCACACGTTCAGGTCGGCTTGGGCCGTTGCGTGAAGGTCCGGCGATGTTCGCTCGTCGAGCGGGAGTTCCCATCGTTCCTGTCTACGTACATCACAGTGAAATGGTGTGGCCACGGGCAAATAAACTCCCGACGCTGCTAACCAAGGGTATTGAAATTCGTTTGGGTCGTCCGTTAGTGGCGCCGAAGAACCTTGATTCACGAGCACAGGATGCCTGGATCAGTCGCAGACTGCAAACCTGGATGATCGCGCAAGAACGGCAATTACAGGCGACGAGGCCGCGCCAATAAATGAGCAAACGTCGCTGTGGCTCTGACGTTTTGCTGCCACTGCTATCAAGCTTTCTGTCGGGGCTTTCTTTATGAAAGTGTTTCGGCGCCACACTCGTCCCCGCCGGCTTAGCGGCTGCCTGTTGTGGCCAGCAACTTGGGTCAATAATCCGCGCGCCCATGTCTGAACCTACGCCCAACGCCCCAGCCGCTGTTCCTCTGCCACTCATCACCTGGGAGAACCGTCTGCCGGAATGGCAGCAATGGATTAATTCCTTTTGCGAGAACTGGATCTTTGCTTTTATCATTGCGATGGCGATTCGTCATTTCTGCGTGGAAGCGTTCCGCATACCAACCGCATCCATGGAGCCGATGCTCTACGGTGACCCGGCGTTTTCTAAAAGCGATCATGTGGTGGTTGATAAGTTTTTTTTCCGTTTCACCGGACCGTCCAGATGGGATGTTACCGTCTTTCAGTTTCCTCAACCGGAAATTGAGCCAAGAAAAGATGAGGGCGACGCTCGTACGGCAATAACCGCCGATGAAATAACCGCCGATGAATCGCGGCTGGATACAGTGATGTTACGACCGCTGATGTACCGCAACTTCGTAAAGCGGGCAGTCATTTTACCCGGAGACACCTATTATATCGCGAATGGTAATATTTATCTGAAACAGCCTGACGGTAGTTTCCAGGCCTCGCGCAAACCTGAGTCGGTGCAAAAAGAACTGTGGCAAGAAGTTTACCGCTTCGGCGTTCAGCCCGAATATCAACCTTGGATAACAGCGGGTAACGCAACAACCGCCATCGTTGACGGCGCTTTGCGCATGACGGTTGGTGATGGTCAAGAAAACAGAATCAGTTTGTTGTCGCAACAATTTCGCAATTTGTACCTCAAGCCAGGATCGTTTCGCGTTCGCCCCAAAGGCGGTGGTGCTGATGAATTGATAAATTTATCAATGACCAGTCCTCTGTTCACTTATCGCGGTACCAATACCAGTGGAACCGCGTGGGATCTTGATAAGTGGGAAGTGCGTCGAATGAATAGCGCCGATTTGGATCATTATGATCAAGGCGATTCGAATACCGGTACACTCTTGAATAGAACCATGGACGAATGGGTCGGCGACATTCGTTTTCGCGCCCGCGTCAGCGAAATCACGGGAACGGTAGCATTAGACCTCACGCAAGGCGCGGAACGCAGTTACCGTCTCGCTCTTTCGCCATCGGGCTGGGCGTTGATGATTGACGGTAAAAAAATCGCATCGGGCAATGATTCTCCGATCGGAACCGATTTAATTTTTGGACATCTGGACGATCAAGTGTACCTGATTTTCGGTGACAAAGAATTAGCGCGCCAAGACGTGCCTCCCATGAATCCTTTGCTGCACCGCCTTGGAGCGCACTGGAATGGTACGGGAAGCATCAGCTTTGCGAGTTTAGCAATGGATCGCGATGTTCATTACACGCTGGGAAATCAGGGAAGTTTTTTACGCAACGAGGCGATTTATTATAGTGAAAGAAAGGGCGAAGCTGATGATGACGCCAAAAACCCAAGCATCCCACCTTTCCGCCGAGATATGAGCGCGAAGCTCGTTCGTGATATGGTTGGCGTGCGCGCTCAAATGCTGGGAAAGTCACCTGCCGAACTCAGCGCTGCAGATCGCTATCGTGACATGGGTAATTCGCCTGAGAGCGCGCTTACCGCTCCACCAGGTGCCTATCTTTTGATGGGCGACAACAGCCCCCAAAGCTGGGACAGCCGCTGCTGGGGCTACGTCGCTAGCGAAAATCTGCGTGGTCGAGTCCTGGCGGTGGTGTTGCCGTTCAGTCGCTGGCGGGTCGTTCGGTGAGCAACCGCTTGCTATCAAAAATCGCGCAGGGGGTTGGTAACTGGGTGCTTTTGCCCATGTTCTCAACATCAGCAGGGACTTGCATTGCCCGTTTGAATTCTCTTTGGCTTGCATCAAGACTTGGAAAAGAATGGCAGAAGATCACGCGGAAGTTAGATTTTTCCAGTGTTTCATTGGTGTCTTGTCGATGAGACAATCAGCACGAACTTTACGTGACGATGTTCAATCGAAACGTCCACTCGTAGGTTTTCCACAATGAGCCTCTTTTCAGTAACGGGATTGAGCAAACGTTTTGGACGTCGCCAAGTGGTTTCTGGCGTGAATCTGCAAGTTGCCCCTGGCGAAGTCGTTGGCTTGTTGGGGGCCAACGGCGCCGGGAAGAGCACCACCTTCCGCATGGTCGTCGGTTTGCTGAAGCCAGAAGCTGGCACCATCATGTTTCGTGATCGTGACATCACCAAATTGCCGATGGATGCACGTGCCCGCCTTGGCATGGGCTACTTAGCGCAAGAACCTACGGTTTTTGCGCAACTGTCAGTGGCCGACAACGTGCGCATCGTCATCGAGCAACATTACCCCAAAGCGGAACACGAAACGCGACTTGCTTCGTTGCTGGCCGAGTTGCACCTCACCCATCTGGCAAAAAGTCTTGCTCGAAGCTTGTCCGGTGGCGAACGCCGCCGCCTTGAAATAACCCGTGCCTTGGTCGTCGAGCCTAAATTACTTTTCTTTGACGAGCCCTTCGCTGGAGTTGATCCACGCAGCCGTTCCGACATCACCGGTGTTACCGCAGAATTAAAGCGTCGTGGCGTCGCGGTGCTGATCACCGATCATCATGCCGAAGCAATTCTTGGTATGGTTGATCGGCTTTATGTCATGGATGCAGGCACCATCATGGCCGAAGGCACGCCCAGAGAAATCGTTGATAATGCTGATGTTCGACGTGCTTACCTTGGCGAAGATTTTACGCTGTGAGAATCTGCCAATGAACATCGTGCTGACGCAATCGCGCCTTCATCTGATCATCGGCGACAGCTTAAAACTGCGCGATGAACAGCTCAAAGAGGTGCTCTCCGCCTGGAATGGTCCGGTGAAAAGGGTGGTCGAGCCAGCAGACATCGGACGCCTGATTCTTGATCTCGAAACGCCATCTTTGTTCGAGGACCCAGCCCTATGGCTGGTGCGCTGTGATGGAAAATATTTACGCCGACATGCAGAAGCCTTGCTGCCGTTAGCAGGCGCACCCGCTGTTGGGGGCGTGGTGGTGATGAGTCTGGATACTCTCGACAAGGGCAAGACCGGTGACGCGACCTCAAAGCTCACCAAGGCGCTCAAGTCAGCGACAGCTTTGCATGACGTGGAATCACCGAATGAAAAAGAAATCATTCCGTGGCTTACCGCGCGTATTACCGCACATCCACAAGGCGCCAAACATCCGCGCCGAGTTGCGGAAGCCTTAGTTGAGCACCTCGGTGATAATGTAGATGGATTACTCAGCGCGATTGAAGTCATCGCTGTTTATTCCGCTCAAGGCCCGTTGACGGCAGAGGGGGTCGATGCGCTGGTCGCCGGCCAAGCTGGACGACCGATTTGGGAATTCACCGGAGCTGCATTGGAAGGCAACGCCCGTCGTGCGATTGAATTAATGCACGCTGGCGATGGTTTAGCGCCGCAACAAGCGTTGTCAGCCTTGGCGGGTGAGATTCGTAAATTAGTCGCCTGTTGCGACACCGCTGACGACGGCGAGGTCGCCAAATGGATCAATGCGCGTGGTCGACCAAATCTTTACTATGCCCGTCAGCGTGCGAGCAATCTTGGCCGTGCGGTGTTGGTACGCCTATTGACCGGCTGTCTGCAAACTCAACGCCTGCTGCGCCAAAGTGGCACAAATGCCGAGTTGGCGTTGGAAACCCTGGTGCTTCACGCACAGCGAATTATTCGCCCCGCTGGGCGATAGCTGCCGCTAGATCAAGCAGCTAAGGTTTTATCGCCCTAGTTAAGACGAGGATCGGCACCCCATGGACATCCATTTTTGCGACCTTTGCGGTGTGCGCATCACTGACGTTGATTTGCGTGGCGGTCATGGCATTCGCAAACGTTACGACGTTATTTGCGCAACCTGTCTTGAACTTGGTCACGGCAAAGAATGGCTCGCTCGTCATCAACGCGGCAAAAGCGCGACGGTCGCTTCGCAACCGATTCCGTCTCCCGCTGTGGTAAGCAAAGTCGCTGCCCCAGATCCCGCGATCATCGCACATGCACGCGACCGCGTCGAAACCTTTGAAGAAGGAGAGCCTTCACCGAGCGTTTCGCCCCAAGTCATTGCCCCTGATGATACGCCAAACCATCTCGACATCAGTGAATTAAATAAAGAAGACCACGTTTTCGCCGGTGATTCTAAATCAGAGGGCAATCATTTTGCCGCCGCTGCCAGCAGTTTTTCAGCGTTGGCGCAGCCTGGACAGGTGAACCGATCCATCACAGACGATGAAGATGAAGTTCAACAAGGCGAAGGTTTAAAAGACGAAAGCACCGCTGCGCCAATCATTTCTGATGATCAAGCGGGATTTCATAGTTCTGGCGACTCTCCGTTCGACTTTACCAACGATCCTAAAAAAGATCGTGCCGCACAAAAAGACGAAACGCTGCCGGTCGATGGCGCGCCGATGGTTGCCGAAAAAGCGCCGGTTAAAAAGTCTTCTTCGGGCAGTTCGGCAATCAAAAAAGTTGCCGTCGGAAAAAAATCCAGCGCTGCGAATTCGAAAAGTACCAATGCGCGCTCTGGCAAAGGTCCGGTGCGCAAGACCAATAAGAATAAAAACATTTTGATGATGAGTGCTTTGTCGATTGGTTTCTTGACCATGATCTTGTTATTCACCATCACTTATATTCAGAAAAATAAGAAACAGCCCGAAAGACAAACGCTTCATCTCGA